>NZ_ASRY01000203.1 GCF_000520815.1 Paenibacillus maysiensis
CCCAGGATAACAGCGTCTTTTCGCGTATAGAGTATCGGGAGAAAAGCAGACTCAGGAACACGCCAATTGGACGGGCTACGAGCATCAGAATAAAGGAAAGTGCCAAACTCTGCCACGCAATGCCGAGCAACTGATCGGGAAAAACCAGCAGTCCCAGCAGGACGAACATCATAATCTGCACCATCCAGGCGAAGCCGTTGTTAAAATGAATAATAGACCGCTTGTAGGTCAGGTCCGAATTACCCAGCACAATGGCCATGACATAAACCGCCAGCAATCCGCTTGCCTCCAGTAACGATGCCGCCGCATATGTCAAGACCGCAAATGCCAGCGCCATTACAGGATACAAACCGGATGAATCAAAATTCATTTTATTAATGGCATATACAGCTATGCGTCCGAGCACAAAACCAACGACCAGACCAAAACCCATTTCCCACAAAAATAGTAGAATATGTACCCAAATGGATTGCTCAGGGTGATGTATTAGCTCAATCAATGTTACCGTGAGGAATACGGCCATCGGATCATTACTGCCGGACTCCGCTTCCAGCGTGGATGTAATTCGTTTTTTGATGTTTTTACCACCTAAAACAGAAAACACCGCTGCCGCATCCGTCGATCCGACAATTGCGCCGAACAGCATGGATTCCACCCAACTCACACCTAAAATAAACTTGGCGCAAACGCCAATGACCACCGTCGTAATAATGACGCCAAGCGTCGATAATGATATCGCAGGTCGAATGACTGGCTTAACATCTGCAAACTTCGTTTGCATCCCGCCTTCAAACAAAATAACGATGAGCGCGAGAATCCCCACCAACTGCGTAATAAACGCATTATCAAAATAAATAAACTGACTCAGCACCATGCCAACGGCAATAAACAAAACAAGCGCAGGCATACCAAAACGACTGGAAAATTTGGTAGTTAAAACACCGACCAGCAGTAAGCCGGACAGCAAAAGCACAATAAAATTAATAACGGTTGTCTGTTCCATACGACAGCTTCTCCTATCTTGAAAATAGATGTTCATTTTTTCGCCTTTTATCTATATACCCTCAAATCACGCAGAATACTAATCTTAGATAAAAAAATATATATAAAATCAAAAAATCCAGCTCATGAGCTGTGCTAATCAGCACTCCATGAGCTGGATTTTTTGATTTTATAGGACTTGAACTGCGAAATTCTCAGCGCTTTATGCTTTGGGCTGAATCATATTCGCCGGTACAACATATTGGTCGAACTGCTCTTCGGTCAACAATCCACTACGCAGAGCCGCTTCTTTGAGAGACAATCCTTCCGCGTGTGCAAGTTTGGCAATTTTAGCGGCATTTTCATATCCAATATACGGATTTAATGCTGTCACCAGCATCAGCGAATTGTTCAAATTGTGCTCAATTTTAGTGAGATCCGGCTCGATACCAACTGCGCAGTTGTCATTAAAGGCAACAATTGAATCGGCTAGCAGATTCACGGACTGCAGGAAGTTATAAATAATGACCGGCTTAAACACGTTCAGCTCAAAATTTCCCTGACTCGCAGCAAAGCCGATAGCGGCATCATTACCCATGACCTGCGTTACGACCATCGTAAGGGCCTCACTCTGGGTCGGATTGACCTTGCCCGGCATGATCGAGCTGCCCGGCTCGTTAGCAGGAATCGTGATTTCACCCAAGCCGCTACGCGGACCGCTTGCCAGCCAGCGAACATCGTTAGCGATTTTCATCAAATCAGCTGCGAGTGCTTTAACTGCTCCGTGTACGGCAACCACTTCATCATGACTCGTCAGCGCATGGAATTTGTTTGGTGCGGACGTGAACGTTTTGCCGGTGAAGCTGGAAATTTCCGCAGAGGTTCGGTCACCGAACTCCGGGTGAGCGTTAATACCCGTGCCCACGGCTGTACCGCCAATCGCCAACTCCTTCATATATTGCACCGTGTCGATGATAATTCGCTTGCTTTTGTCCAGCATGGCATACCAGCCGCTGATTTCCTGACCCAGTGTAAGCGGTGTGGCATCCTGCAAGTGAGTACGTCCGATTTTAATAATATCCTTAAATTGCTCTGACTTCTGCTGAAAGGTTTCTTTCAGCTTATCAATAGCAGGCAGCAAGTGATCCTCCACTGCAATGACACCCGCTACATGAAGTGCCGTCGGAAACGTATCATTCGAGCTTTGCGACATGTTCACATCGTCATTGGGATGCAGCTTCGCATCCTGTCCCTGCTCTTGCAGCCATTGACTTCCAAGATGAGCAATCACTTCGTTCACATTCATATTGGACTGCGTGCCGCTTCCTGTCTGCCATACAACCAATGGGAAATGGTCATCGACCCGTCCAGCAAGAATTTCGTCCGCCGCATAAATAATGGCGTCCTGCTTCTCCTGTGACAGCTTGCCCAACTTATAATTGCTGATCGCTGCACTCTTCTTGAGCACTGCGAACGCCTGAATAACCTCTAAAGGCATTTTCTCCGAGCCAATCGGGAAATTTTCCTTGCTGCGCTGTGTTTGCGCTCCCCACAGACGGTCTGCCGGTACTTTGATTTCACCCAACGTATCTTTTTCGATGCGGTAGTTCAACTCATTTCCTCCTCTTGGCCTATGTAATTCAGACAAAATATGGTGACTTCCTTGCCTATTATACATTAAATTTCAAAGGTTATCATATATTTTGCAAGCGCTTTTTTACGATTAGTCCGGAGGAGGAATGTATCGTCAGCTACAAACCGTTGCGGTCGGTTCAGCTAATGGTGATATTTCCTTTAGCGCGAACTTCTTTTCTACCCAATAGCTTATTCAGCGCGTCGATATAAGCTTTGGCGCTGGCTTCCAAAATATCTGTACTTGTGCCTCTTCCACGGGCGGTGTATTCTCCTTGTCTCAGAACAGCATGCACTTCTCCGAGAGCATCCTTACCATACGTTACAGATTGAATCGAATAATCCTCCAATTCCACTTCTTCATCACTGGCTTTGTCTATAGCATGAAAAATCGCGTCTACGGAGCCGTTGCCCATCGCCACTTCATCAATAGCTGTTCCGTCCTGTTTAATCAGTCGAATGGATGCTACCGGAACCGACTGATTGCCATAGGATACCTGAATGGAATCCAGCGTGTAAATCTGCGGCGAGGCACTGCGGCTCTCATCCATCAGGACGAGCAGATCTTCATCCAACACCTGTTTTTTCTTGTCCGTCAAGGCTTTGAATTTACGGAACGCCTCCTGAAGCTGCTCCTCTGTCAAAGCATCAAACCCCATGTCCGCCAGTTTTTCCTTGAACGCATGCCGACCCGAGTGCTTGCCGAGTACAAGCTTACTCGTCTTCAAGCCGATGCGCTCCGGGGACACGATTTCATATGTCGTACGCTCCTTAAGCATCCCGTCCTGGTGAATACCGGACTCGTGGGCAAAAGCATTCGCTCCAACAATGGCCTTGTTCCCCGGTACGGACATCCCCGTGCGTTTGCTCACCAGGCGACTGGTGGCATACAATTCCTCCAGAACCAGACTGGTTTGCGCATCATAAAGATCGGTTCTGGTATCAAGAGCCAGCGCGACCTCCTCCACTGGTGTATTTCCGGCACGTTCCCCGATGCCATTGATTGTGCCTTCAAATTGATCTACACCATTACGGATGGCCGCCAGTGTGTTAGCTGTTGCCATGCCGAGATCATCATGACAGTGGGTGCTGAGCTGTATTTTTTCGATGCCCGGCACTTGGGCTTTTACGATTCTGAACATTTCGCCGAACTGATCCGGCGAAGCATACCCAACGGTGTCCGGTAGATTGACGACCGTTGCTCCAGCACGGATCGCCATATCCACGACCTCGCAAATAAAGTCCAGCTCAGTACGACTGGCATCCTCCGCCGAAAATTCCACCTTATCAAAATACTTGCGTCCATAGCGAATGGCTGCGGCTGCGGTCTCCAGTACCTTCGTCTTATCCATTCGCAGCTTGTGCTGGCGGTGAATGGGTGAGGTAGCCAAAAACAGATGAAGACAGGCGTCCTCCGCTCCCCACAGTGCCTCTCTGACCGCATCTATATCCTGCTCTTTCGAACGTGCAAAACCAACCAAGGTTGAGTTGGTAACCTGTTTGGCAATCTCCTGCATGCTGAATATCTCACCTGGCGAGGTAGCCGGAAAACCGGTTTCTATCCGATCTACGCCCAATTTTTGCAGTTGAAGGGCGATTTCCACCTTTTCTGTACTGGTCAGACTAACTCCTGGTGATTGTTCTCCATCTCTTAACGTTGTGTCCAACACCCATATTTTGCGCATTCAGAACCCACCTTTGGTTTTATTTTAGGAGATGATCGATATAAAAGATTTACAATTCAATTTATTCATCCGATCATCTGATGTTTAAGATTAAAAAAATTATGAATTTCCCATATGCTTTTGCAGTTCCAGCTTGGTGCCATCCAAATGCTGAATACTGTATAGCTCGGCAGCCTTGGCATCCTGATCGCGGATCGCTTCATATATTTTCTCATGCTGAAGTGTAAAAGGATTTTGCATCGCCGGATCGGTTACGAGATTTTTCAGCGCCTTCCGAATCGCCTCTACAAAGCTGCGATACACATCTGTAAGCACTTTATTACGTGTAGCTCCGGCAACAGCCAAGTGAAAAGTGATATCCGCATCCAGATACCCGTTCAAATCTCCAGCAGCCAATGTCACGGCACGACGGTCCAGCGCCTCGCGCATCAAGCGTAAATCTTCATCCTTACGTCGTAAAGCAGCCAGTCTGGCAATTTCCAGCTCCAACACACTCCGCACCTCATAGACTTCAATTATTTCAGCGCGACTCAGTCGGTAATCCAGAGGCTCCTGGGAAGTCGTCGGTTGGCATACAAAGGTTCCGTGTCCTTGTTTTTTCTCTAATAAACCGGCATGTACGAGAACGCTGACCGCTTCACGCACCGTGGAACGCCCTACTCCAAAAAGCTTCATCAGCTCAGGCTCTGTCGGAACTTTTGTACCCACATCCCATTCACCAGTAGCTATTTTTCGTTGCAGCTGTTCAGCCACTTCATCAGCGATTTGCTTGCGTTTGACGGCTTGAAAAGGCACCATTTCCTGATTCATCTGATCATCTCCTGTTTCGTATCATACTATGATGGCTTGCCATCCTGCAACCTATTTTTCATGTTCCTTTCCTCACTAAACAGACTTCTGCCTGTAATATTTGTCTTATCCACCTCTCCCATCAACAAAATAAAGCCCGCACCGTTGGACACGATACAGGCTTATTCCGATAAAATATAGGCTAGGATTTCGATTGTGCAGGTGTAACACAATACAAACGGCTGGTTGCTTCAAAAATATGGCCTGGAGCAAGTGCAATCAACCCGATCTCCTCCGCAGGCAAGTCCGGACGATTCGGTGCATTGATCATGTTCATTTGCGGCTCAGGACAGATGAATTCCTTGTTCGCTTTGTTATTCCAGATCATCCAATGCTTATAGGCCGTGCCTACATCGTATACGAGAGTAGCACCTGTCTTACTGTGTGTCAGCTCCATATAGTTGCGTCCATTTTGCGGAGCTACCGTGTAATGATTGTCCATCGATGCAAAATAGGGACTCACTCCCGTTGTCTTCAGCAATTCCTCTTCCGGTGACAATGGCTGGAACTGTCCTGTGGCTAACAACCGCTCCGTCAACTCGCGACGCTCACCGATGGTAACCTTAATTTTGTAGTCTTCCGGCGAACTCTCCGGTACGAATGGAACCCGAATTGCCGTGTGAAAGGCATACAGGTTTGGAATCGGCTGATCACCCTCGTTGTGGATCACATAACGCTGATGCAGTCCAAATTCGTCCAGGCTATATGTTAGCTTGATGGTAAAGGTGAACGGCAAATAGCGGAACATGGGGTGTCCTTCCCTCACACGCTGATTCATTACCACATAGCTGCCTTGTTCTCCAGATCCGTAGTCCTCAACCTCCCACCGGACGGTGTGTAAAAAACCGTGCAAATGGTTGTGGGTCGCCGTTTCATTGATGGGCAGTTCATATGTAACTCCATTCCACAGGAATTTGCCATCCTCATACCGATTCGGAGGATACAGGAAAGGAATCCCATAGACTGACGGACTTTGTTTAAAAGTCTCTATGCTGTCAGCTTCCGGCTCGCGGAGAAATGAATATCCTGTCTCATTGTCACGAAAAGAAATCAGATTTGCGCCGTTTCCCGGCAGGGCTACCGCTTCATAACGCCCGAATTTAAGGCGAATCGCCGGTATTCCATAATAAAGGTCACCAATTGCAGCATGCAGATGTGTCATCAAAAATCCTCCTTGATGAATGACGATGGTTAATGAAAGCGTTAGCTTTTGGCTTGACTATACCATGCTGAGCAAAAAAATTCCATGCCAACACAAAAAAACGATGCCCCGTAAGGCATCGTCCTTTCCACGTCACTACACATAGCGCCCCTGCTTGGGTACAGCCGTGTGCTCAAAATCCTCCGCCAGTCGTTCCAACTGGGTCGTGAGCTCATTTCCCTGCATGTAGTGACCATGTCCCGTAACAGCAATCTCCGGCTTTAAACCGGACAGCAGTTCCACTGACCGCTGCGCAGCCTGCCAATCTGTCGTAAAATATGCAGGCGGACCGTGTACTTCTTTTTCCTGTAAAATAACTGCCAGCGCCGATTCCTGTTTTACTGTAATAAAAGCATCTCCAGCTACCAGCAACCGTCTGCGTTCATGAAAAAGCGATATGTGACCCGGCGTATGTCCAGGTGTATGCAGCCACTTCCACCCAGGCGCACCGGGCACACTGCCATTCTTAGGCAGACGGGTAATGCGATCATCCAGATCAATGGCATCATTGGGATATAAAAAGGAAACGCTCGACAGCAGACCTCCACCCACACTGGGATCGGGTTGTTGGTAATCCTTCATCCCTGTCAAGTAAGGAAGCTCCAGCGGGTGCGCATACACAGGGGTACCCCAATGCTGAACCAGCTCAATGACCGATCCCACATGATCAAAATGCCCATGAGTGAGCACAATAGCAACGGGAGGGCCAGCGAACCGTTCCTCAGCCAAGTGAATTATCGAGTCTGTAAACCCTGCCATCCCCGTATCCACCAGTACCCAGGATCGACTTCCCGGCTCCCCGATAAAACACACATTTACAAACAGCGTCCGTAAGCTCAGAAGATCGGGAGCAGCCTCTTCATTTGCTGTCATTCCTTCGGTGAACAGATGATTTACCAAACCGTCATCCTCCCCATTCACATGGAATTTGCTGTCATTATCGACCTATAGGCTTCCCCCATGTCGGCAGATTATGCGGACACTGCTAAATATAATCCGCTTGTCACGAAAATAGACCATGTTTACATTACTCGGGTAATTTACTCCATGCCGCATCAAGCAAATAATCAAACAAATCATCGTTCTCTTCAATCCATGCATCCATACGCAGCATCTCTTCCTCTACGCGTGGCTCGCCTGCAAAATGAAGACTGTAATCCCACTCCTTGCCCCTTTTGCTATGGAACGTAATTTCGTATACAGAGGTCTGTCCGTCTACTCCAAACACGACCTGACCCAAGTATGCACCATTCTCATCTCTAGTCATTTGTGCCTGCTGAATATGTACTTCCTGAGGTGCATTTTGATCCGTCATTCATCTATCCGCCCTTTCATTTTCACCAAAATGTACCAAAATGGATTTGTGAACCTTTTCGTTACATTGTACAATATATAAGCCGTGTGTGGAATTTGCAAAAAACTGCGCAGGCAACCCCGAGCCCTGTTAAGGGCCTTTTCGTGAAATGGAGGAAAGTTACATGTCAGATTTTCAACAAAAATTGCAAAAATATGCCGAGTTAGCTGTTCGGGTAGGGGCTAATGTCCAGCCTGGGCAAACACTCATCGTTCATGCTCCCATCCTGTCCGCTGAACTTGTGCGGCTTATTGTCAAATCCGCGTATACCGTCGGAGCCAAGCTGGTTAAGGTAAAATGGAGCGACGAAGCCATCACTCGCCTGCAATATGAACTGGCTCCTGATGAGACTTTTAATATTCCTCCCAAATGGTACGCGGCTGAAATGACCGAAGAGGTCGAGAACGGCGCAGCGGTACTGCATATCATAGCAGAAAATCCGGATTTACTTCAAGGTATCCCGTCCAGTCGCATTACTGCGGCTCAGCGTGTGCGTTCACATGAATTGCGCCAATACCGCGAACTTCAAATGGCCGACAAATTCAGTTGGGCTCTGATTGCTTACCCTTCCGAAGAATGGGCTGCCAAAGTATTCCCGAATCTGCCAGCTTCCGAACAAATAGATAAGCTGTGGGAAGCTATTTTCAGCACTGTGCGTGTGGATTTGGATAACCCGGTAGAAGCATGGAAAGAGCATTTGAAAACACTCTCCAGCAAATCAGATATTTTGAATGCCAAACGCTATAAAAAGCTGCATTATCTGGCCCCAGGTACCGATCTAACCATCGAATTGGCTAAAGATCACCTGTGGGTTGCAGCCGAAAGTGTCAATCAGCAAGGACATACCTTCGTAGCCAATATGCCTACCGAGGAAGTGTTTACTGCCCCGCTCAAAACCGGAGTGAATGGCAAAGTAAGCAGCACTAAACCGCTCAGCTACAGCGGAAATATTATCGACAACTTTACGCTGACCTTTGAAAACGGACGCATTATCGATGTGCAGGCTGAAACAGGCTTGGAGACTCTTCAGCATCTCGTTGAAATGGATGAAGGCTCCCACTACTTGGGCGAAGTCGCTCTTGTGCCTCACCAGTCCCCCATTTCGGATAAGAACATTTTATTCTATAATACGTTGTTTGACGAAAATGCTTCCAACCATCTGGCCATCGGCAATGCCTATGCATTTAACCTCAAAGGCGGCAAGGACATGACTCAGGAGCAGTTGGCAGCCAACGGCCTGAATTCCAGTTTGACACACGTCGATTTTATGATCGGCTCAGGTGAAATGGACATTAACGGCGTCACCGAGGACGGTACCGAGGAGCCCATCTTCCGCAAAGGAAACTGGGCGATCTAAAAAGACAAAAAAGGCTCACGCCGCTTTCATGCTTTCATGCGGAGGAGCCTTTTTTTTCTTCATTCAATGGGTTAGGTCACAAACGTTTTACAAATTACGAAGCCACTGATTTACTGAAATTCCAAAAACAATTTGTACCACGCTGATGATTAAAAAGACAATAAGGCAGCTTACGATTCTTCGATTCGTGGATTGGTGCATGGATAAAGAAGATTGGTGTTACTTCTTATGTCCAATTTTAGCTTTGTAAGCAAGGGAATACTGGTCAGCAGCTAAAATCGCATCCAGCACATCGTCCGCTGTTACTGCAAATGGCAGATTATGAGCAGTTTCGCCTTCTTTCGTCGCCGCCTGAGCTACACGGTACAGATCCTCGCGGGAGGCTTCCTGGAGCTTGACGTCCTCCAGCGTGACGGGCAGATCCAGCTTCAGATAAAAATCGATATACCGTTCCATCTCGGCCAAAGGTCTTTTTTCTAACGCAAGCTGTACCAAGGTACCGAAAGCCACCTTCTGACCATGCGTCAAGTGATGAATATCCCCTTCCAGCACGGTAAAACCGTTGTGTATCGCATGTGCGCCTGCCAAGCCACCACTTTCGAATCCTAGCCCACTCAGCAGCGTATTGGCTTCTACCACTGCTTCAAGCGCAGGTGTAACCACTTTGCGCTTCACGGATTCATAAGCTTGCAGTCCGTAATCGAATAGAACCTCTTCGCACTTGGCCGCAATCGCTTCGGCTGCCAAGGTTGGCAAGCCACCAGCCATCGTTGTAGCCCGTGCCTCGATAACCGCACGAGCTTCAACCCATGTTGCCATCGCATCCGCAATGCCTGAAGAGAGGAACAATGGCGGTGCTTGGGAAATAACCTTCGTGTCGACCAGGATCAAGCTTGGATTTTTACTGAAAAAAGAATACGTATCAAATGCGCCCTCATCCGTGTACAAGACAGATAGCGCACTGGTTGGAGCATCCGTGGAGGCTGTCGTTGGAATAATCACAACCGAGGAACCTAGCACCTCATTAACCGCCTTGGCGGTATCCAGCGTCTTGCCGCCGCCTACACCAATGACAATATCGACATGCCCGCTTCGTCCCTGATCAGCAATACGGTTCACTTCATTTTTGGACGCTTCCCCTTGAAATTCCACCTTTACCGAAGTAATCCCCGCCTGTTCCAGACTTTTCACTACCCGGTCGGCTGCGATACCCCATACCAGCTTGTCGGCAATAACCAGAGCAGTATGACCTAATGGCTTGACATATTCACCCGTTTTATCAATCACATTTTTCCCTTGCACATATTTACCCGGACTAATAAATACTTTTTCGCTCATCGTTCAACGCTCCCTTCCCAGTTTGTACAATTCCTATTATACGGCTGAAAGGGCACACATCTCAATTTCAAACCCCAGATCTTCAATCATTTGATGATCGGCTGTGACTTCTTGTCCATCTGTCGTTAAATAATCGCCTACGAAAATCGAATTGGCTGCATACAGGGATAAGGGTTGCAGTGTCCCCAAATTCAGCTCCCGTCCGCCTGCGACACGAATTTCCTTGGATGGACAAATGAACCGAAACAGCGCCAGTACCTTTAATGCTCTGATCGGAGATGTGCGCTTTGCTCCTTCCAGCGGGGTTCCGAGGATCGGATTCAGGAAGTTAACCGGAATGGAGTCGGCACCGAGTTCTCGCAACGCATAACCCATTTGGACGATTTCCTCATTCGTTTCCCCCATTCCGATAATCACGCCGGAGCATGGTGACATCCCGTGAGATTGAGCCATTTTAACCGTTTCGACACGTTGATCGTATGTATGTGTGGTTGTAATGGACGGATAGTTGGCCTTGCTCGTATTTAAATTGTGATTGTAACGATGGACTCCCGCGTCTGCCAACCGGCGGGCCTGATCTCCTTTGAGAATCCCCAGGCACGCACAAATTTTAAGTGGCATCGTACTGGTAATTTCCTGTACCGCCTCAATTACCTGATCCAGCTCTCGATTTGTTGGACCCTTGCCGGAAGCTACGATACAATATGTACCTGCTTTCCTTGCTAGCGCTTCACGGGCTCCGGCCAGCAGAGACTCCTTGTCCAGCATACTGTATTTGCTGACAGGTGCCGTGGATACGATCGATTGTGAGCAATAGCCGCAATCCTCCGGGCACAGGCCGCTTTTGGCATTCATAATCATGTTGAGCTTTACCTTTTTACCGTAAAAATGATGACGCACCCGAAATGCAGCTTGCATAATCGGTAAGATTTCCTCATTGTCCGCTTCCAGCACCGCCAATCCTTCTTCCAGCGTTATATTGCCGCCGTGGATCGCTTTCTCTGCCAGCGAGTACCAATCCGTAACCTCATTGGACCATTTCATACACTATACCTCCCTATTTTAAATGAACATGCTAACAGATACGTTTCTCAGGAGAAATTCCCTTTTTAATTGTCAACCAAATAAAAATATAATAGGTTGACAATAATATAGTTCATCATATCAATTCATGTCTTATGTGTAAAGAAGCCAAAATCAAAAAAGCGGCCCTCTATCGTTCAAGGGTCGCTTCAAGAATAGTTCAATTATAGAATGTCTACTCTTTTATCTGGTGAATCCTGATTTACGAGACTCCCGCTTCCTCCATAAGGACTGGCTGCTTCAACAGCCGGATACGTGAAATCCGCTTGTTCTCGATTTCTTCTACAACGAACAGACAACCTTCAAATTCCACAGACTGACCCGGCTGTGGGGGGATGACCTCAACATGCGAGTACAGCCAGCCCCCTACTGTATCATAATCCTCATGATCCAGATCCAGTCCAAAGCGATCATTCACTTCATCAATTAACAGCATACCGTCAATGGAAAATTCCTCGTCATTAATCTGCTCACAACCCGGACGCTCCTGATCGAACTCATCCTGAATTTCACCAACGATCTCTTCCATAATATCCTCCAGCGTCACCATACCTGAGGTACCACCGTATTCATCAATCAGAATCGCAATTTGTGTCTTGCTACGCTGCATGCGTTTGAGCAAATCACTAATTTGCGTAGATTCAGGAACGGCAAGAATCGGACGAATCATCGTACGGGTATCCAGTTTGTTCGCCCGCAGAAGATCCTTGATATGGATAAAGCCGATAATATGGTCCTTGTCCTCGGCGCAGATTGGATAACGGGTTCTCATGCTCTCCGTCGCAATCGCGAGATTTTCCTCTGTGGACTCATTGCTGTACAAACAGATCATCTCGGTACGCGGAATCATGATTTCCCTGGCGGTCGTGTCGGTAAAATCAAATATATTATCAACAAGCGCCAATTCCGTATTATCAATTAGTCCGCTCTTATTGCTTTCTTTCATCAGAATGCGTATTTCATCCCCCGTATGCGCGGAATCGTCATATTCGGATACCGGCTCCAGACGGAATAAACGCAGCAGGCTGTTCGCCATGCCATTCAACGCCCATATGAATGGATACATCAGCTTGTAAAACCAAGTCATCAGCATGGCCGAATACAGCGTAATGGTTTCAGCTTTACGAATGGCTATTGTTTTGGGCGCCAATTCACCCAGCACAATATGCAGAATCGTAATCAAAATAAATGCAATGACCACAGCAGTACCATGTACATATACCGGTCCCAGCCCGGCGGCTGTAAATACAGGTTCGATCAAATGTGCAATGGCCGGTTCTCCGATCCACCCCAGTCCCAGCGAAGCCAGTGTAATGCCCAACTGGCAGGCAGACAGATAAGCGTCCAAATTGTGTAATATATTAGCGGCATATACGGCTTTTTTGTTGCCCGCCTCTACCAATGTGTCAATACGGCTGCTTCTGACTTTCACCATTGCAAATTCTGCAGATACAAAAAAACCGTTCAATAATACTAATGCAAAAACAATAAATAAGTTAAACATACTCGGTAAAGGGTCACTCAATATGCTCCCCATCAGCCGTCATTACGGCAGACAGGCGCACCTCCTTCGGATAATTTCATCATAAACAGAACGATAACACATCATAAGCAGCGTCAACTTCCCAACACATTCACTCCTTCCGGCTTTCACAAGCCATATTTTCGCATGAATGACGAAGCCATTCATCAGCTTATATTCAATTATATAGTTATACACTGCACAGTCAATCCGCAAGGTATGTCAGAAAAATCGGCTAACGCGGTCATTTTGACCGGAAATCGCCATTTTCCGCCTCTTACCACAAGGGAAGCTACTATATTTGAGAAAGAATGTAAATAAAATAAATCCCCCGCCCTAAGGCAGAGGATTGGGGGATAAACTATATATATAAAGACATCAGCGAATCGGGGACGAGCCCGGATTACCCATGACGCCAGGATATTGGTACAGCAGCGGCTCATCAAAAGTTGCATAGTCCAGATTCACCATCAACAGAATGGTACGTCTTCCGGTAGAAGGATCACTGATAATAATGTGGTCACGACCAGCCGCTTCCAAAATACCCTTGAAAATTTTCGCGTTCCATTCCCGGTTATTTTCATAGGTCATATAAAAAGTACCCGTTTTGCCCAGATTCAGGCGCAAAATATTTTCAATATAAGATTGCTCATATTGTGGAGTCTGAGTCTGTACCACTGTGCCAGTCGGTGTCATTGCGCTACCACTATTGACTTGAGGGGGAAAGCCGCTCATGGGCTGCATAGTTCCCATTGGAGCCAACCTAGGCCATTCGGGAAACCCGCCGCCAGTAGGATAAGAGACAGGACGGTAAGCTTGCTGTGAAATCATGTTAATTCCTCCTAAAATGGTTTTAAATCATCCAAACTCATGTTGTTACGCATTAATAGACGGCAGGGCAATCCTGTACAGTCGGGCTAAAGAAGCAATGCGCTTTAAAACGCCCAGTGTTAGTCTGGTTATACCAGGTAGCCGGACACTCTCCGGAAGGTCTGAAAAACCACAATGCATTTGAAGCCGGGCGGATTTTTTCCCCATTAATGATACGCCGGGCAAGACGAATGTCACGATCACGGGCTCTTTGATAAAAGTACCCCTTTTGGGTAGCTTCAAATCCGCCGGGACTTTGAAACACCATGTCATTCATGAGACGAATTCCCTGAAAATCCAGACAATTGGCCAAAATCCGATTAACACCGACATTGCCGACCATGAGCATTCCCTGCTCTCCTTCTCCTTCGGCCTCTGCCCGCATAAGCCGGGCAAGTGTCCTTACATCCTCTGAGTTGACATTAATAACAGCCAACGTCTCTCCTCCTTACTGCTCAATCATATATCGTATTGTATGGTACAAATGCCCAATGGGTGACAGCGACAGCGAAAAAAACAGACAAAAAAATAGCCCCGAAAATTCGGGACTATCCTACAGTGACGTATCCTTATATGAAAATTAAGTTCGCCCATGTTCAGCCTGACTTTCAGGGCTCATAAATCATTTTACGCGTCATCCCGCCGTCCACCACCAGATTTGTACCTGTTACAAAATCGTTGCCGGGTTGGGTTAAATACAGACACGCTCGCGCGATGTCGGCAGGGGTTCCTACTCGACCAGACGGATGCTGCTGATGGTCTTCGGGGCGCAGTTGTCCGTAATCCCCTGTCTCAATCCAGCCCGGACTAATACAGTTGACCCGGATGCCATCCTTTCCTAACGATATGGCCATCGCGTGTGTAAGGGCGGCAATGGCTCCTTTTGACGCTGCATAGGCTTCTGTATCCGGTTCTGACATGAAAGCCCGTGTCGAAGTCATGTTGACCACCGAGCCGCCTTCCGGATTGCGTTTCATCACCTTGGCCGCTTCTCGTGTCGCAATAAAGCAACTGCGTACATTCGTATTCAAAATGTCATCCCATTCCGCAACCGTTAAATCATACGGAGATTTCCATTTGAACACGCCTGCATTGTTAATCAGCGTATGAATGGTGCCATATTCCTCTTCCGTGGCACGGATCAGCGCAACAATATCTTCCTCCTTACGCACATCACAGGGAACAAAGATTGCCAGATGTCCTTCATTCCGTGCCGCAGCCGCAACAGCGGCCCCCTCTTCCCCATTGTGATCGGCAAATACGACCTTGGCACCCTTGCCAGCGTAGGCCAAAGCGACCTCTCTTCCGATTCCATGTGCCGCTCCTGTTACGATAACAACTTGTCCCTCAAATGACATGGCTTATTCCTCCTCTATATACTTCCCTAGTATATATGTACCAAAATGTGCTGCACAAGAAACAAGAACAGCCCCCTGGCCTGTTGTATTGCAGGGGGCTACCCATGAATGAACGGGAGAATGAGCTGCTGTCTACATTTTAACCTGTTCCAAGCTATAGCGATTAAGTCGCTGGAACCCGATGTACCGTGTACCCTGAAAGGTAAGCCGTCCCTCATCTCCCTCGGCGCATTGACCATATTCTTCCCCGCTTACCTTGAACTCCATCCGGTCGCCACTCTCCACCTCGAAGGTTACATAATAGAAAGTATAGGTACGAGTCCCTTGTTCCTCCTGCCGCCTCTGTTGGAGATGCGTCCTTCTGGCCGTAATTCGGGAACCAACCGTCAATACAGGCTGCCTTTTATTCCGGCTCCATTCCATGACTTCCTTGCCCGCAGACAGTACGATAATACCTAACACGACTACGAAAAAAACGGGCAGCACCGTACCCAGCCAATCGAACATCCATAATGACTCAAATCCCATGCACCGCACTCCTCTCCGCCAGGCATTCCACAGGGAAACGGCCGGGCATCCTCACATGACCTAAGCTTTCTGTAATAGTATATGTACGTTCCTGCCCAAATTTGTTAGCAACCCTCAAGAACGCCAAGAGCCTCCACGGAATGATCCGGGAGGCTCAATATATGGCGATATCAGAATGGTGCATCTGTTTATACATGTACAAGCTGGAGATAACGTTGTGTCTCATCCAGAACTTCATTTTCTTCTGTTTCCGCATAACGCTCTGCACACTGCTTGCAATCCTCTTCAGTCGTGCAACCATAGGCATCCTGGCAAGTGTAACAAAATTGAAGGTAGTATTGAGTTAACATATGATCCTGATTCGTTCTCATGATTATCACTCCTATCGTTGTTTACAGGTTCAGTATAACAGCGACTCATCCAGTAGATTGTGATTTTTTTCACATATTGTCATATAAAATTTAAGTTTTTAAAAATAAAGCACCCTGTGCCTCTTCCCTGATCTGTATGACCTTTTGAGGACGTGCAAAATAAGGGGAAAGCACAGGGCAATCACCCTGGTGAAGATTATAGAATCCTCCAGTTGACACCGCCATCCGTCGTTTTAAGTAACAGTGATTTCTTGTCGTCCAATCGTACCAGAAGCAGCCAACCTACCGTAGAAGAAGCAAAACGGAGCTTGACCGATCGCGGGTAATCCTTTAGCTTCGATGCCAGCACTTTGCTGCCAGTAAGGGTTGTCCACGTCTTGCCCCCATCCATTGTTCGGCTCATTCCGGCAGGGGTTATGATCCACCCTTCCTTATCATTTAGAAAGGTGCGGCCGGGAATAATGGAGTTTCTTTTACTGCTTAGCCCCAAAGACACATTATTCCATTGCGTGCCTGTATCAGCAGTAAACAGTCCGCTATATTTTGTGCCGCTATCCAAATAACAGAGAACAGGAATCCAGTACGAGGAACTACTTCCATTAAGAGACTGCGGAGCTTCGGATTTTGCTTGAGGACAACCATTCATTTTATTGGCTAACGGAGTCCAGCTCTTCCCTTGATTCGAAGTCTTATAAAGCTTAACACTGCTATCCAGATTAATCGTAACAAAACCCTGCTTGTTGCCATCAAAGCTCATTCCCGCCATGCTGCCCTGATCGGGTAAGCCCAAGCCTGACTTATTGGATGACATGCCGGAACTTTGCGCAACCTTCTGCCATGTGGCTCCTCCGTCAGTGGTATGATACAACAACTTTTGTTGATCCTGTTCATTCAGCTTTGTAGAGGCCATAATCCATCCGGTAGACGGATTTACATATTGAATCGCGCTCACATGTTCCCCGCTTGGAAGCGCTGAAATGTCCCAGCTCTGTCCCCCATCAGCGGTTCTGAGGATGACGGTTGCGGTTTTGTCCAGATTTTGACGGACAACCCAGCCGTGCCGGGAATCGGTAAAGCTAATATCCTTCCCATATTCAAGCTTGTCTTGAAATTGAACGTTTTCGGAAGGAGAAATATTATTCCAGGTCTTTCCGCCATCATGCGTATAATACAGCCGAAGCTCATTACGAGTAACTCCCCAAACAAAACCTTTGGTATCATCAATCAGATGGAAATCAGCTATTCGTGTCTGAACTACATATTTGGCATTGGGATCGCCCACCTTCGGCGTCAATGGTGGATTAATAGTTATCGTTTGTCCCTGGTCATCCGGTTCCTCAACCTGAGGTTTGGTTACGGTTTCTGTAGGTTCGGAAGAACAGCCAGCCAGCAGAATGCCTGTTAGCAGCAATACTCCCCCTAGAAGCGCACGCCAGCGCAGTTTCATATAAAATCCTCCCTCGATGGCATGCGGTAATCCCGTGCCAAAAGCTTATCTGAAACAGAATTATACCATAAACGACCCTAAGTGACACTTTTCGCATGCTCATACCAAAAAGCCGGCCACCCTTCACATACGTGCAGGATGCCGGCTTTTTAACATTTATACCTATTAGGATTTACGATTTAACAAACTTTTGTGATATCCGTAGAAGAAATAAATCAGCAAACCCAGCAGAAGCCACACGAAAAATCCAATCCACGTGCTGATATGAAGCTGAAGCATCAAACCGACGCAAACCAGGGCACTCAAAAGCGGGAGCAACGGAACCCAAGGTACGTTAAAGCCTCTTTTCAAATCCGGACGTCTCTTCCGCAGAACGATCACCCCAACCGATACAACGGCAAAAGCGAACAGGGTTCCGATACTCGTCAGGTTCGTCAGTGCATGTAATGGAAAAAATCCACTAGCCAATGCAATGATGCTTCCGACCAGCCAGGTACTTCGGATGGGTGTTTGAGTTTTGGGATTGATTTTAGAAAAAAATATCGGTAACAGACCATCACGGGACATCGAGAAGATTAGCCGTGTCTGACCATACAACAGCACGAGTAAAACCGTGGTCATCCCGGCAATCGCACCGACAGAAATCAATCCTGCCGCAAAATCTTGATGAATAAAGCGCAAAGCAAACGCAACAGGATCATTTACCCCCAGTTGCGTATAAGGTACCATTCCAGTAAGTACAACCGAGACCGCTATATACAGCACTGTACAAATCGCAAGCGAGGAAATAATACCGATTGGCATATTCCGTTGCGGATTACGTACCTCCTCTGCTGCCGTTGAAATGGCGTCGAAGCCCAAATAAGCAAAAAATACGATTGCCGCAGCACTCAAAACACCGGAAAAACCATAGGGGAGAAACGGTGTCCAGTTAGCAGGCTTAACATAAAAAATTCCGATTCCGATAAACAGCAGCACGACTCCGACTTTGACACAAACCATAATGAAATTAAATCGGACCGTTTCCTTGGCTCCGAGACTCAGCAGCAGTGTGATTAACATAATGATACACACAGCAGGCAGGTCAATAATGGTTCCCTTGGCTGAATTGAAGGCTGCGGTTAGAGCCAGTGGTAAATGTATATCGAAGCCGGCCAGCAAGCCTTGAAAATAAGCAGACCAGCCACTACTCACAGAGGCAGCCGCCACCCCGTATTCCAGAATTAAGTCCCAACCCAGCACCCAGGCCAGAATTTCCCCAAACACAATATAGCTATACGCATAAGCACTGCCAGCAGCGGGAACCGTAGATGAAAGCTCCGCATAGCACAAGGCTGCCAGCACGCAGGCAATTCCTGCAATAACAAAGGAGATCATCAGGCCAGGACCCGCATTTTCCGCTGCTGCCTTGCCTGTGATCACAAAAATCCCGGTACCGATGATACATCCTACACCCAGCATAGTCAGATCGAAGGCGCCCATCGTTCTCTTCAAGTGACCCGTCGTTCCGTTTTCCCCTTGCGGGAGCATCCCTGTCTTTTTTCGAAATAAGTCCATAATCATAATCCTCTTTCCATAATGTCGTACGCCAATATTGCTACTGCAACGCTTTAGTGTGTGTCCCTGCCATTCGATTAATTATTAGCGAGTCCCTGTTTGATGTCAAGGAGAAATGTCATATTTCTTTGCAGTGGAGGGCACATATACAGTAAACTAAGTTGGAAAGATAAAATTTGTATTATTAAAAAATGAAAAGGTATTCAACCCGAGAAGGAGATGAGGATTTTATGAGCTTAAAACCTTACAAACGAAGCAGAGTGGCCATTGTCGGCATGGGAGCGGTCGGTACAACGACCGGTTACACCCTCCTGCTACGCCAACGTATGTCAGAACTTGTCTTTATCGATGTAAACGTCAAAAAGGCGCAGGGGGAAATGCTCGATATGAACCACGGGCTTCCCTTTCTCGGCGGTGTCAAAGTGTGGGCAGGTGATTATGAAGACTGCCGTGATGCGGATATCATCATTGTTACAGCGGGCGCATCACAAAAGCCGGGAGAAACACGCATTGATTTGCTCAAGCGTAATGCCGAAATTTTTGAAAGCATTATTGATAATATCGTCAAGGTAAACACACACGGCATTTTGCTGATCGCAACCAATCCAGTGGACATTCTCTCCTACATTTCCTGGAAACGTAGTGGCTGGCCTTCGAGCAGAGTTATCGGTTCGGGAACGCTGCTGGACAGCGCACGCTTCCGTTATTTGATTGGTAAGCAAAAGGGCATTGACCCTCGCAGCATCCACGCCCATATTATTGGAGAACATGGCGACTCCGAACTGCCTGTATGGAGCACGGCCAACATCGCAGGAACTCCATTGGAGCTGGGCGAAGAAACGAAAAATGAGATTTTTGAAAACACCAAAAATGCAGCCTATGAAATTATAGATGCCAAAGGCGCGACTTCTTACGCCATCGGGCTAGCTCTCGACCGGATCGTAGCCGCCATTCTGGGAGACGAAGGGTCGGTACTTAATGTGTCCACCTTGCTGGAAGATTATAACGGAGTGTCTGACGTTTATCTGGGTGTTCCAAGTATCGTAGATCACAACGGAGTACGTGAAATTTTGGATCTTCCACTGAATGACAAGGAACGTCAAGGGCTACACCAATCTGCGGACAAGCTGAAAGATCAAATCAGTAAACTCAGCTTGTAGATGAACGAACTGAAATTGTAGACAAAAAGGGCCTCCACAGCGGCGAAAATACCGTTGAGAGGCCCTTTGATTATGTCATATAAGAGTTCAGCTTATCGTAAACAGTTTACTCAGATTACCAAGGCGGCGTATCGCCATCGGCAAACTCGTCTTCTTGCAGGCGTTTCTCTTTCAGCCGCTCAGCCACCGTTTCGAACGATTCAGGTTGAAGCAGCTCAATCGGTGAAAAGCCTTTTTCAAACGTAAATGCATCGCCTTCAATGATAAGCGCGTACCTGTCGTGCAGCTTCGTAATATGCAGCTTGGCCCCAAAGTCGGACAGCAGTCCACGTACAGCCGTATCATCCAGCTTGAAGCGAACTTCAATTTCCGGCTTTAGCTCAACAATATGCTGTGCAGCTTCTACGACCTGAAGGGGTTCCCATTTCCCTTGCAAATCCCGTTTTTCACTGGCCGCCCACAGCTCCAGATCACGTTCCTCTTGCTGTCTTTCCTCATTGGAAGCATCCGGCCATTTCGTCTCTACATAGTTCTGGACGAAGCCCATGACATGCTCATTGACGATTTCTGGCATGGATTGCTCATAGGTCACAAATTTCAGAAAATCCTCAAAATACCGTGCATGCGAGGACTGGTGAATTTTAAGCTCCCACTCATCGTTCATCCCCTCCTCCAGCATGTAAGGATACATGATAGATTTCATATTACGGGCTGAAATAGCCATTTCGACCTCACTGACCAAACTGCTTTCGGTAATCCGGGCAATTTTAGGTTCAAAATCACATTTGAGCACAAAAATAAAGGGATCATCGGAGTGTGTATTCAAGGTAGCCTGTACAATGATCAGCGCTCCGCCGCGTACCGCGCTCGTATCCAGATACATCCGCACCAGATCGTCGCAGGCATTTTTAAAATCTTCCTTATCCTCTGCTGCCCGCAGCCGGGCGAACATATTGAAATTGGGATTACTGCTCAGTTCATGCTCCGGTTCGACGATAAAGCGGCCAATTTTGGTCGGTGCCTGCTCTGTGCTCGGATTTTTCTCGACCTTCCGCTTGCTAATGCGGGCAAATTCCCCGTCCAGAAATTTTTTAACATCGCTTTCGTCATAATCATAGTCATCCATCGTAGCGTAATGCTTGTAGGACTTACCGCCCTGTCCTTCTTTTCCGTCTACCTGAATTACAAAAAAAGATAAAAAGTCCACTTGAAAGTTCATTTGCGTCTCATACGCTCCTTTTCAGGCATGTACGCGTAATTATATCACTATGGATTTAAAACGTACATCGGATTCAAGTCCTCATCATCAAGATACACATTATAGTTAACATAATATTTATTATGTTAACTTAATTTGCGAATTAGATATAATTTCCAAATCACAAGTTTATATTGAGTCCATTTACCACTATTCTGATCCAAGTCCTTAAGCATCATTGACCCATTAATTTCCTATGCCATACTCTCTTCATAATTCAAAAAAACATTTGACTAAACAGTAGTTCATTTATTATATTACCTATTGTTATATAGACAATTATATATTTTGTTTATATAAGTAAAATTAAACTTAAGGGTTTTTACGCCCATTTTTCTGTTTGCCATCATTGGAGGAACGCTCGCTGACCGTTGGAGGCCCAAACGGACCATGATTAGTTGCGATCTGCTGTCCACTTTCTTTTCGGCCATCCTGTCTCAATTTTCTCAGCCATCTGCGATGAGGTTATTTAAGCAGCATGTAGCACCGGAACAGCTTCAAGGAGTGATGACCTGCAAAAAAAGTACAGCCGCAAATGCTGCTGGTGGTCGGACTTTTGGTGAGCCCACTGGCAACCTTCGGAATCGGCTGGTCGCACAGTATTGTCCTGACGCTGGCTCTACAGGTATTCAGCGGCTTATTTTATCCGTGCATTCATATCGGCATCAACACCATGATGATAAAAAATGCCGAAGCAGCTTTCATCGGCCGCGTCGGCGGAGCCCTCTCTCCCCTGTTCACAGGGATGATGGTCGTCGGTATGAGTATTGGCGGGGCGATCAAGCATGCGTCTTCCCTGTTTATCGTATTTGCTGTCAGTACTGGGTTGTTTTTAGTCGGAGCGATGCTGTTGGTACCGTTGCTTCGTGATACCCCGTCTGAACAAGCTGTAGCAGCTGGTGAATCTGAGTAATACAAGAAACCGATCCTAATTGGTATGCAGGTGTATCCTGCCATCCGTTTAGGGTCGGTTTTTTATGATCACATCATAATTTCATAATTTCATACGACCTATGACTCTCTTCCTTCATGTTGTCTTTTCTATAATGGTGTTTGCTCACAACATTTAAGTTAACACAATATATATTATGTTAACCTTTTTATTGTTAAGCAAAAACAGGTCCTCATGATCACCATTGTACCGAATTTAAAAAGCCCCGATGCTCGTTTATCTTTTTCGTTTTATAGATTTAGAATAAACTTGACTTGACTTCGGTGCTGACTGATCGTATAGTGTGGATATATCTGTAATCAAGGGAGAGATTTTGATGTCGGTGAACGTTCTTAACTAAGCAACTTCATATTCAGGGAAGACCATTCAGGCGCTTGTGCCCTCCGGGGACAGGTTTGTTTGCTGCTGTGTCTTTATCCCTGACATTAGTTAAGAACATGCGGATATCATAAATCGCCTCAGGGATTATTTTCTTCTAGGCCTTATTCCGTGCTGTGTTCAGCGCGGTTTTTTTGTTTTCAGATTTTGTGAACTTCCTTTATACACCTCCTATTCATGGACTAATTAGCTTACAAATTGGTTTACTCATGGATGATTTGGGGACACATAAAATGGAGCTGCAAAAGCTGGATTATAGGCTTATTTGACGATAAATTCCCTCTTTCCTTCAGGGCGGAGAATGAACGATTTGTTCATTCTCCGCCCTTTTTTTATTTCACAGAGAAGGCTCTAAACAATCCTAAAATCACACACTAAAGGAGAGATTTATTCATGAATGAAACCACAATGCAGCGTTTGGAATACGACCGGATCAAAACAAGAGTTTCCGAATGTGCTTTTTCTTACCTTGGTAAGCGCCATGCCGCTTCTATGCAACCAATTACAGACATACGTACGATCAAGATCCGCCTTGACGAAGCGACCGAAGCCTTGCAGCTCATTCGCCACGGTGCAAGTGTTCCCATTCCCTCCCTGGAAGGGATGGAACACATTCTTCACTTGCTGGGAACCGGATATTTGTTCAGCGAGCACGATTTTTCTCACATTGCCCAATTTATCAGAAGTTGCACTCAACTGATAACATATATGGGTTCCAAGTCGAATGCCGCTCCAAGCGTCAGTGCCTATGCTTCTTCCATGTATGGTATGGAACCCCTTCTGTCTGAAATTGAAAGATGTATTTATTCAGGAAAAGTGACGGACAGCGCCAGTAAAGAACTGGCTAAAATCCGCAAAAAAATAGCGGTCACGGAAGAACGGATCAAAAGGAAACTCGATTCTCTCACCAGCCGTCACCGATCCATCTTGCAGGAAAATATGGTCAGTCAGCGCGGTGGCCGTTACGTGCTTCCGATCAAAAAAGAATTTCGCAAACAGGTGAAAGGCAACGTGCTGGATGAATCAGGTAGTGGTCAAACGGTTTACATCGAGCCTGCCGAGATCGTAAGTCTGCAATTCGATCAGAGTGCGAACATGGCCGAAGAATCCAAAGAAGAAATGAAAGTGCTGGGAGATCTGACGACACTTGCTGAGTCATATAACCGGGAGTTGAACATCAACACAGAGACGGTAGGCATACTCGACTTTTTATTAGCCAAAGCCAAATATGCCTTGACAATGGATGCTGTGCCTGTCGAGCTTAACCTTGACGGAATTATAGACATTCGAGGGGCACGTCACCCGTTCATGGGAAATTCCATGGTTCCACTTGATTTCTCAATCGGTGAAGGCTACTCCTCACTCATCATTACCGGACCCAATACAGGTGGAAAAACGATGGCCCTCAAAAGTGTCGGCCTGTTAACTCTGATGGTGCAGTCCGGATTGCTGGTACCTGTTTCGGAAGGCAGCCGAATGGCTGTATTTGAGGAAATTGAGGTAGATATCGGAGACGGACAAAGCATCGAGCATGCTTTGAGCACCTTTTCTGCACATATCCGCAACATGATCGGCATTTTGGAAACAGCGGGCAACTCCACTCTGATCCTGATTGACGAAATGGCATCTGGAACCGATCCGGGCGAAGGTGTGGGCCTTTCTATCGCGCTGCTGGAAGAATTCCACCGCCGCCGGGCAACCGTAGTGGCTACCACGCACTTTAGCGAGATTAAGCATTTTGCTGAAAATACACCGGGATTCCAAAATGCTCGTATGGAGTTTGATACCGAAACGCTGCAACCCTTGTATCGTCTTCGGATCGGCGAGGCCGGGGAAAGCTACGCATACGCCATTGCCTTGAAGCTGGGGATGTGGAATCGCATTATTGACCGTTCTCAGGCTATTTCTGCGGGTAGGACGTCTCAAAATACACAGGAATCATTTGTGATTCCCCCAGCTTATGATGATGTAAAACAGAACACAATAAGTGAACTCTCTCCTAAAAGAGCGTCTTTAAAGCATACAGCCACAAAACAGGTGAAACAAGAACACACTGCCGGACCTAAGCCATTTGCCCTTGGTGACAGTGTTTACGCAGCCTACCTGAACCGGACTGGAATTGTGTACAAAACCGAAGATGAACGAGGCAATGTCGGGGTTTTGATCCAAGGACAAAAGCTGACCATAAACAAAAAGAGGCTTATTCTTCATATTGCAGCTACCGAGTTGTATCCCGACGACTATGATCTGGACATCGTTTTGGAAACTAAGGAAAACCGCAAAAAACGGAAGCTTCTAGGCCGGAAGCATGTCGAAGGCCTGATGATTGAATCTCCTCCGGAAGATAAAGTGTAAAAACAATTGTAGATTCAACTCTAATAATCGTTAAAATGAATATAATATGTTGGTATTGTTCGTTGATATGAAGTTATGAAATTGGGTCCATTCTATTGAGTTTACATAATATTCATTATGTAAACTCATTCTTTTTATTCTCCCTAATGCGCTTATCATATCCCTGTAAATATTTTACTTTTGACTATCGAACACTTTATTCCCCTTTTTCTCTCGTTGTCCCTAACTCTTTAATTCCATCATAGGTACCTGAATATCCAGCTTGTCCATCGCTTTTTCTTTTTCCCGATCCGTGACATGTGTATATACCGTGGTCGTCTGGATGGATGAATGTCCCAGCAGCTCCTGCACAGTACGCAGATCGGCCCCCTTACGCAAAAGCATCGTTGCAAACGTATGGCGCAGCTTGTGACTGGAGTAAGATACCCGACGTTCCACACTCTTATCCTGCTGGAATCGCTCGAACGTTTCCGTAGCAATCTGCTGAATAGAGCGCACCGCCAAACGGCGGCCTTTTTGCGACACAAACATCGCGTCCTCCTTCCCCCTCCACGGCGTTAATCTTTCCTCCAACGCACGTTCCACAATATCACACACACCCTCCGGCACCGGAAGCGCACGCCACTTGCGCCCTTTACCAAACACATCTAGTGTGCGCCGTTCTCTGCTAAAATCCGAGACATTCAAAGAATGAACCTCTCCCACCCGTAATCCCATATATACCATCAGCAGAAAAATAGCCATGTTGCGATTTGCATATTTTCCCTCCACTGCGAGTAAAAACGGCTGAATTTCCTTTTCATCCAAATAGACGGGCATACGATTCTTTTCGGTCTTTGCTTTTTTAATTCCAAATGCCGGATTCGTGCTGCACAATTCAAATTCCTGCAACGCTTTGTAAAAGCTACTTACCGCCGCATGCTTCCGGTTCCGCGTACTATCTCCAGCCCCACTTTCCCGCGCTTTAGACAGATACGACATCACATGAATTTTCTTCACCTGATCAAGTGGCTTTTCACGCAGCGTACGTAAGAACTGCTTTACATCCCCCGTATAGTTTTTTTGCGTATGTATCGTATATCCCGCATCCTTCATCCAGATCAAAAAAGCTTCCAGCTCCTCAGCATACACTTCATCAATATCATCTATCGTATCCGGCTCCATTTGTCGTATCCCTTTTTTCATCCCGATTCCCTCCGCTTCGATTCATATTCCCAAATACCAAATATGCCGTAAAACGTCCATTTTCGCCTAATTTTTATCGACAATCCAATCGACAACTAATGCGTGAGGTCTAATGAAAGTCGATTTAAACCTAAACAGCGTATAATTTATATTATACGCTGTTTTTTAAGCGGTTTTCAAGCACAAATAAAGCACCTTTCCCTTGTTTAGCAGCCGAGAGAAAACATAACCCAACTACCTAATGTCAGCATAGGCTCAACGGCATGGCCAGTAAACTCCCTAACATTTCCGTATTCATAATGCTGAGCAAGACCATCTATTGCATATCCGATATCACCTGTACGATTTCCAACAACGGCTTGCTCAATGCCCAGGAATAAGCTTTGATGACACGCCTTCATCAGTTTCTCTGCACCCCGTGAACGTATTTTTTCCTCCACCAATCGATCAATTTCCATGGTTGTGATACCTGGCTTGATTATGGAGGCCAACATAGCATGACATTCTGCGACAATTCGGCCAGCCGTCCTCATGAATCTCAATTTCTTCATCCGATTTTAAAATAATCATTATTGTATCTCCTCACTTCTAAAGTGTCATTGCATCTTACTCTTTATTGCAATGAATACACGGCAGTCAAATTCTATTCATTTAGCTAATTACGTCTTAGCTCCTGTTATCACCAGCATCAGGAAGCATATCTAAGAACCTACGGGGTGAGTAGCCATCGACGGGATGTGGGAGATGTGAAAAAGAATTTTGCTGTCTCGCTCTGTTTTCCCTTCATCATTCAGCACGCTATACTTAAAGAAGTCGAAAGGCAACTTATATTCAGCTTATGCTCATTTCAAAAATGTAGGTTTATTCATGACAAAGGGAGTGTTCATTTATTTATGAGTACCGAAATGCTGGAACGTCGAAGTGAAATTCTAAAACGAAACATCCATCAGTTGCTGGTTCAGGAAAATCAACACGGCGTGACGCGTCAGGAAAATTACACGTTGCATAAAATGATCAGAGAGCTTCATCAAACCTCTCACGCCTTGAATACTTCCCGTTGATATGAAAGAATGCGATTACTTACATTTCAAATGCAAAATAACCTTCAACACCACTAAGGAAGTGGGGCTGAGGGTTATTTTGTCGTGTATAGCTTTTAATGAGTAAGTTATGATTTCTTCGCAGGATTATCCCTTGGAGCGACTCAGCAGATACAGGAAGTATGGCGCTCCAATGATGGCCACAATTAAACCTGTCGGGATTTCCTTCTGTAAAGGTAAGGATCGTGTGATCGTATCGGCCGCAAGCACTAACAGTGCCCCGACCAAGGCACAGGCCACTAACAGCATCTTATGCTTCGGTCCCACCACCTTTCTTGCCAAATGCGGAGCGACTAAACCGACGAAGCCGATTCCACCGCTAACCGATACGCTGGAACTGGCCAATCCAACCGCAGCAGCGAGTAGAAGGATGCGTTCTTTTTCAATTGATGTACCTAACCCGGATGCCATCTGATCCCCAAGATTAAGCACATCCATTACAGTGGCCTTGTAGTATGCGAAAGGCAGCAGCACAACAAGCCAAGGTAGCAGCGCCATTACAAATTTCCAGTTAGACCCCCATATACTTCCTGCCAGCCAACTGGCAACAAACGTATAACTTTCAGGCGTAAGCTTGAGGGTCATGATGATCATCGCAGCACTGATCCCCGCCGCTACACCAATTCCGCTTAACAGTAACCTTATCGGAGAAATCCCTTCACCCTTTTTGTAAGAAAGCGCATAGATCAGAATAGCTGCCGCTCCCGATCCAATCAGCGCAAGGGCAGGTAGTAAAAACAATGAATTCGTTGTTTGCATCGTTGGGAAAAGCAATACAAACAGCATAACCATCAGCCCGGCTCCGGCATTAATCCCCAAAATACCAGGGTCCGCCAAACTATTACGTGAAACTCCTTGCATGATACAGCCAGAAACAGCCAGACCTGCACCGATCAAAATGGAAATAACCATTCGTGGCAATCGGAATTCAAATAAGATTAACTCCTGCTGTGGAGTCCCTTGCCCAAATAAGGTTCTAAAAAGCTCCATTGGCGAAAGTCGAATGGTTCCTGTATTCGCACTAATGGTGAATGCAACAATGAGTAGAATGAGCAGAACGATAACAACGATCCAATCATGGATTTTTTTACGGTGACCTGCTTTGGCAATAGCTCCAGTCGTAATGTTATTCATCTTACAGTGCTCTCCTTTCTTTACGAGCCAGATAAAGGAAGAATGGCACCCCAATCAGGGCAATAAGCACGCCTACTGGTGTTTCCTCCGGTGCATTAATCATACGGGCCGCCAGATCGGCAAACACGATGAGTAAAGCTCCTATAATGGCCGAGCAAGGAATGATCCAGCGATAATCTACACCTACCAGCTTGCGGGTTATATGGGGAATAATCAATCCCACGAAACCTATAGAGCCAACCAACGATACCGCGGCACCCGCCAGGATCAGAACAAGAATTATCCCTGCCACCTTTACCAGCCCAGTGCGCTGACCGAGACTGAGCGCAATTTCATCCCCGAGGCTGAGCAACGTAATAGACCGTGACAGCATAAGCGCGCCGATGAAAGCCGCCACAACCCAAGGCAAGACAATTCCTAGTTGCACCCATTTGGTTCCGCTGAGTCCCCCTGCATACCAGAAGGCCAGATCCTGCCCGACATTAAAATACAAGCTGATCGCGTCACCCAAGGCAGACAGCAACGCCGTTACAGCTGCACCCGCCAATACAAGGCGTACTGGCGTAAGTCCAGCCTTGGATATGGAGCTTGTACCATATACCATCACAACAGCTAAGGCAGCACCAACAAAGGAGTACAGCATTAACTGTAAAAAGGATGACCCGGGAAAAAGGGCAAAACAAATCGCCATCGCCAAACTGGCTCCCGAATTCAATCCAAGCAAGCCCGAGTCAGCAAGCGGATTGCGGGTCATCCCCTGCATAATCGCCCCCGCCACAGCGAAGCAGACTCCGATCAACACACCACCCAAAATCCGTGGTAGCCGGATTTCCCAAATAATTTGATGATTTTGTATTTCAGGATTAAAATGAAAGACTGCGTTCCATACCTCAAACAGCCTAATAGGAGCTGCACCAAAAGATAGGGATAGAGCGATACCGAACGCCAAAAGGGCTAGCCCGGCTGTTAAGATGAGCGAAGCCGCCCATGGCCGTGAGTGGAATGGAGTCAGCGGCTGGCTATTGTTACTCTGGGCGGGACTCTCCGATGAATCTGTTAATTTCATGACTATTTTTCACCCTTACTGTTGAATAGTATGTAGGCTTTCACACAAACCTGTGCTCATGAAGGCGTTTGATAATGAGAATTATTATCATCCAATCTTTACTATTGTAAATTAATGCGACAATGGCTTCAATAGTAAATTTCGACGAACCCGTGAAGCCCTGCAATTTTGTGAAAAAATAAAGCCCTTTGGCATAAATAAATACCAAAGGGCTGCCAGCAACACCTGAGTAACTACTTCTGTGAAGCCTTCTCTTTATTCCGCTCGACGAGCATGTCTGCTATTTCTTCTGCTTGTCCTACAATGGCAATCGGGTCAAAGTACCAATATCGATCCTCCTGTAACTCAAAGACCTTGCCATTTCGGACGGCATCCAGTGACTTCCATATACTGTCCCCTGTATAACCGGCGGTTTCCTTGTTAACCGTCAGAAAAATATAAGAGCCGGCATACTGATTAATAACTTCTTTCGATACCGATTTCCATTGAGTCTCACCTAATAATTCTTTTTGGACAAGTGGCGGAGGTGTCAAATCCAGTCCTCTGTAAACCGCCTGCCCTCCTCTGCCAAAGTTATCACCATATACAAAGTATTCTTTATCCGAAGCTTCCATTACGGTGAAAGTATCCCCAGGTTGAACAATTCCCTTCAACTTGTCACGTGCAGCCTGCATCCGCTGATCGTATTGGGCAAGCCACGTTTTGGCTTCCTGCTCTTTTCCAAGCAGCTCACCAAAAGCTGTCAGTTCCTCATGCACATCCTTGTACGTTCCATAAGGAATGACGATGGTTGGAGCAATTTTACTGTATTTCTCATATTCAGAAGCATCTTTGGAACCAATCAGAATCAAATCCGGCTCCAGAGTAAGTACCTTTTCAAAGGACACGCTACCGCGATCTCCAATGCTTGTAATGCCCTGTACAAGATCCTTTGAAAACGGATTATCCAGATAATATTTAACACTTCCCACAGGTTTAATTCCTAGTGCTAATAAATCATTCTGGTACATATCTACTACAATCCGCTGAGGGTGAACCGGTATTTTAATATCTCCATGAATCGTTTTGACTGTTTTCATTTCCTCTGACTTTTGTTCGCTAGATGTTTGATTCTGCTTTTCACCCGGTTGCTTTACATTTCCACCACAAGCGGTAAGAGCTAAAATGACTGACAGAAGCATCATTACAATCCACATTTTCTTTGTCAAACCTGTTCATTCCTCTCTCTATTTACGGTGTCATATTGGCCTATTTACGTTCCGTATTGAGCTTGGTGCAGGCGGCTATATGCCCCTTTTACTGCCAATAACTCTTCATGTCTGCCTTGCTCGGCAATCCCTTGATCTGCAACTACGATAATGCGGTCAGCATTTTTGATCGTTGCCAGACGATGCGCGATAACGAGTGTCGTACGGCCTTGGGATAGCTCTGTCAACGCCTGCTGAATCGCAGCTTCCGTCTCTGTATCCAGTGCCGATGTTGCTTCATCCAAAATGAGAATAGGCGGATTTTTGAGGAACATCCGTGCAATAGACAAACGTTGCTTTTGACCCCCGGACAGCTTTACACCCCGTTCACCAATCATCGTATCCAGACCTTCCGGATAGGAACGAACAAGGTCTTCAATCTGGGCCCGACGGGCAGCATCCCAAATTTCTTCCTCCGAAGCATCGAGCTTGCCATAAGCAATATTTTCACGAACCGTTCCATCAAACAGGAATACATCCTGCTGTACGATACCAATCATGGAGCGCAACGATTCCAGCTTCATTTCACGGATATCCATACCATCAATGGTAATGCTGCCTTCCTCCACATCATAGAAGCGTGGCAACAAACTGCAAAGCGTCGTTTTACCTGCTCCTGAAGGGCCGACCAGTGCTACAGTTTCTCCCGCATAGATGGATAGGTCCACTTTACGCAATATCTTGTCTTTGTTTTCATAACCAAACGTTACACCTGCAAATTGGATCTCTCCGTTGAGATGGCTAACGGTCTTGGCTCCTGGCAAATCTTCTACATCCGATTCACTTTCCAACAAATCCAGGTAACGTCGGAAGCCGGCGATGCCTTTGGGATACGTTTCAATGACGGAGTTAATTTGTTTGATTGGTGCGAGAAATACATTGGACAGCATCACAAATGCGATAAATTCCCCATAGGTCATCTGCCCCTCAATAACAAACCATGTTCCACATACAAGCACAAACAATGAAACCAGCTTCATCAGTATAAAACTAATCGAGGAATTCCAGGCCATAATGCGGTAAGCGATCAGCTTTGTTTTTCGAAACCGTCCGTTATTTTCAGCAAATCGTTCCATTTCATGTGCTTCGTTAGAGAACGCTTGAACAACGCGAATCCCGCTGACGTTGTTTTCAATCCGGGCGTTGTAATCCGCAATATCAGAAAACATACGATGGAAAGCAGCATTCATTTTGCGACTAAAATACAAGGACAAGTAAATCATCAGCGGTACAATAATAAATGTCAGCACAGCCAGCTTCCAGTTAATGCTGAGCATAATACCGAACGCCCCGCCCAGCGTCATCAACGCGATGAACAAATCTTCGGGCCCGTGGTGAGCGATTTCCCCGATATCCATCAGATCGTTGGTCATACGGGAGACGAGATGCCCTGTTTTGTTATTATCAAAAAAACGGAAGGATTGCTTCTGCACTCGATCAAACAGCTTTTTACGCATATCCGATTCGATGTTAATCCCCAGCTTATGGCCCCAATAGGTAACCACGTAATTTAATCCAGCACTAACTACATAAATACCAAGAAGTCCTAGACAGGCATATAAAATCCACTTCCAGTTCCCACTAGGGAGCAAATCATCGACCACCCGATTGACGGCAAGTGGAAAAGCCAGCTCCAGCAGTGCAGCCAGCAAGGCGCAAGAGAAATCAATAATAAACAAAGTCCGGTAAGGACGGTAGTATTCAAAAAATCGTCTTAGCATGTATATGGCTTTTCCTTTCTTATTGCGAGTGATTATTTAGGATCGGTGGAAAGCATGGTAACGGCTTCATCCAGCGATTGGTCGATAGCAAGCGGTGAATATGTAAACCACGGGTCAGCTTTGATGAAATATACTTTGTGGTTTTTAACCGCAGGGAGATTTCTCCACAGTGCGCTTTGCTCGATTTCCTTGAGGATTCCATCCTTGCTCTCTTCATCATAAACCAGCATAATAATTCGGTCCCCAGACAGTTCAGGCAGCTTTTCCATCGAGATGCTATCGTAAACAAAATTAAAGTTCGGGTCCTTCGCCAGCTTTTGGCGTATGTACTCAGGAGGGTTCAATTCCAGCGAGCGGTAAATAACATGTCCTACATTCCGCGCCCCGTACACTCTCAGCACATCCTTGCCGTAGGTCATGTAAATCGTGACCGTTTCATCTTTCTTAAATTTTCCTGCCAGCTTCTTCCGGCTTTCGGCAGCCTTTTGATCCAGATTAACAATCCACTGCTCAGCTTCCTTGTCCTTACCTAGCACAGCGGCAACATCCCGAAATTGCTTGAACACATCCCCTTTCATAAAAGAAACGACTACAGTTGGAGCAATTTTCTCCAGTTGTTCCTTCACTTCGGGACTGGTTTCTTCTGTTGTTATGATCAGGTCTGGTTGTAGCTCCAGCACCTTTTCTACATTCGTCGGGTTCCCAATATCCGCAACTCCGTCAATCTTACCTTTTAAATAATCGCCTTCCAACAAATGGGAAGCAGCACCTGCAGGCTTAACTCCCAAGGCCAGCATAGCATCCAAATATTGCGTTGTGACAACCCGCTGCGGATTTACAGGGATATTGATCTTGTTGCCCGTGGCATCTGTATATTCACGCATGGCAACCGTTTGGGATTGCCCGGAAGAGTCGTTAGTGCTAGTCTTTCCGTTGGTTTGATTACCGCTATCTGCGTTTCCACAAGCACCCAGTACAACCGTCAGCAGAACTACCAGACACAGTGTGATACCCCATTTTATCCTGTTATTTTGTTGCAAGATGATGTCCTCCTTAAGTGTATACATCTAAAATGATAGTGATTCTCATTATCACACAATTGTTATTGTATCTTTTACCGCTACTTCTTACAACACCAAAATTAAAAACTTCCAAATAAATACGAAGCAAATGATTCCTCTTTTTACATAATCGCATTCAAAATAAAGAATCGTTTTCATAGAACCCTGGCTACCGATTACAATTGGCAGACCGGAGCAAAATATACGTTTACTGGATAAACTAAGATTCATTTTGCACCAGCCTTAATAACATGATCCATCCCTTCTCTCATAAGCATGTACTATCCAAATGGTATAAAATAAAGACTGTCCTCAAAAGACAGCCTTTGTTCATTCAGCAGCTCCTGTAAGAGAAACTAAAAAAACGGACTGATCGCATTCACGTATCAGCCCGAAATCTTAAATATATGGGGTCATATACCCGTTTTATTTCTTCAGATCCACTAATTCCAGCTTGGCAGGAATTGATTTTTTCACAGTTTTACCTTGGAGTACATCCTGTGCCGCCCGAACCGCCAATTGTCCAATCAGTTCGGGTTGCTGAGCCACGGTCGCCGTGAGCTTGCCCTCCTTAATAGATTTAAGTGCATCCTCGTTGCCGTCAAAGCCGATCACCGGAATATTTTTACCCGAGCTTTGAATGGCTTCAATTGCCCCAAGCGCCATTTCATCATTATGGGCAAATACCGCCTGAACGTCCGGGTTGCCTTGCAGCAGGTTTTCCATGACATTCAAACCCTTGGTCCGGTCAAAATCGGCCGACTGTTTGGCAATAACGTTCAGTTCCTTATCCGCTACTTCGTGGAAGCCTTTGCCCCGTTCGCGGGTAGCCGATGCACCTGGTACGCCTTCCAGCTCAATGACCTTTGCACCTTTTCCGACCTGATCAATCACGTATCTGGCAGCCATGCGTCCACCCTCTACATTATCCGAAGCAACAAGCGCTTTTACTTCTCCTTTGTCAGCCGAACGATCCAGCGTAATGACCGGGATGTTCAGAGCGTTCGCGGATTGAACCACCGTAGAGATAGCCGACGAATCTGTCGGGTTAATTAACAATGCATTTACGCCTTGCTGGATCAAATCGTCTACATCATTGCTTTGCTTCGCCGAATCATTTTGCGCATCGACGACAATGACTTGCAATCCTTGTTTTTTGGCTTCTGCAACAACTCCATCTTTGAGAGAGACGAAAAATGGATTATTCAGTGTAGAGATGGACAAGCCTATTTTAATGTCCTTCAAGTTCGCGGCTGCTTTAGGTTTCGCCCATTCCGGCGGTTCCAGAGAACAGCCTGTCATGAGCAGGAGGAGCAAGGCTGTCATAATTAGTGTAAGCTTTTTCATATATGTGGTCTCCTTATATATAGATTAGGTGGTTTATGCAGATTTCTTACGGTCAATCAATACAGCAATGGCGATTACAATCCCTTTGACCACCATTTGATAAAAAGAGTTCACACCCAGCAAATTCAAGCCATTGTTCAGCGTCCCGATAATGAGTACACCGATCAACGTACCTACGATTCGCCCCCGTCCGCCTGACAGGCTTGTTCCGCCCAGTACGACAGCCGCAATGGCATCC
>NZ_ASRY01000204.1 GCF_000520815.1 Paenibacillus maysiensis
CACGTCACATATGGCGGAGCTGTGGGATGCGCGTGAGCGACTGCAAGCGGAGCTGGACACGCTGCTCGGCGAGTGGATTGAACTGGCGTAGGTGGCGGGATAGTTACTGGATGAGCATTGCTAGAGCAACAAAGGTATAATTTTATACAAAGCATAGCCCTGAGGTAGAACGTTCACCTCAGGGCTATTTTGGTGCGGTTTATAGAAACAGCGAATGATAATTAATAGCCATATATTAAAACAAATGAATATTTATTAAATATATTCATGCATTTGGCACATATCTTTTTCATTTTGCAACATATGATATTCTTGTGTCTGTAGAAATAATTTCAATCATTGTTAGAAAAAGTTTTGGCTGCCAACAAAGAATATACATACAGATTGTCCACGTAGTATATGGCAATATTTCGAGTGGGTGACGATCTGGTCGGGGTGTTGTTCATATAAATCCTTCTTTACGTTATAAAGAAGGAAAATCATTCGACGGGCGAATTTTTGGAAGCTCGTTGGAGGCTAATGATGCATCTAAAACGAAAGGGGGAGAATGCAATGGCTGACAATTTATTTGATCTGGATGTTCAAGTAAATAAATCTCAGGGTTCTGTGGAACCTCAAGTATTGAGCATTGTGGCATGTTCTAGCGGATGTGGTAGCGGTAAAACAGCTGCCAGTTGTGTTGCAACCTGCGGAAACAAATGCTTTACCAACGTCGGTTCACTTTGTTAATCCGAGTGTTGCCTTTATGACATAATGAATGGCTATTGTATATTAATAATCAAGCAAAAGAAGAAGGGAGCTGGAAATCCCTTCTTCTTCCCTTGAAAAAACATGGATTTTTCAGCTGTGAAACGGTTGGAAATATCCTTTATATCGGTTTGGTAATGGAGGGAAACGTATGTCTGATGCCTTATTGGAAGTCCAGCAGGTAACCAAAAAAATGGGGAAACGAGATTTGTTAAATAACATTTCCTTCGAGCTTGAAAGAGGGAAGATATATGGTTTCATCGGACCGAATGGAGCCGGGAAAACGACGATGATGCGGATTATGACAGGACTCATGCAGCCAACTAGCGGCTTTGTAAGGATTGCCTCATACGATGTGCAGACGGACCGGGAAAAGGCGTTGTCTAAAGTAGGCGCTATCATTGAATCCCCGGTCTTTTTTGATTATATGACAGGCAGACAGGTATTGCGTAATTTGTCTCGGCTGCACACGGAAATTAAATCTTCGGATCGGGAGAATCATATTGAGGAGCTACTAAAAAGGGTGGGGCTGGAATCTCGGGGAGATGACAAGGTCAAAGCTTATTCTCTGGGGATGAAGCAGCGGCTCGGCATTGCCCAATCTATGCTGGGTAGCCCGGAGCTCCTTCTGCTCGATGAGCCATCCAATGGTCTTGATCCTATGGGAATGCGAGAGCTGAGAGATATTATTCTTCGTTTGCGCGATTCAGCGAATTATGCTTTTTTTATCTCCAGTCATCTGCTGGATGAATTGCATCAAATGTGTGACGAGCTGATTGTCATCAAAGAGGGAACGCTAGTTTGGAAGGGGCCTGCTGATCAACTGGTTGAGGAAGGTCAACGGCTGGAGGATGCCTTTATAGGGCTTATGGGACTATGAAGCTACTCATTTACAGCGAGTTTGAAAGATTGTGGAAAAGGAAATGGTTCTGGCTCCTGATTTTATGTACACCGGTGTTGGCTTATTCTACAGGGGGATATTTTCTACGCATTATGAAGGTTCCTATGGATGTACTATCTAAAAGTTTTATGGTTACAGGCTTGCGTGAAAATTTGTATTTAGTATGCAATATTGCCGTAGCTGCCTTGGTTGCTGCTGTGTATACAGAGGAATTTCGGAGTGGGCAGATGCGTTTGCTATTTATGCGTCGATTTACCCGTGGCCAGATATTTTGGAGCAAGCTATTCGTGGTTAATATCTCTATTTTGCTTCTTCTAGTAGTTTTTGCGGTATCCTCGCAGGTGATCGTTGAAGTATGGAGATTCTCATACGATCTAGGTAATACTATTTTTATAGGGAATAAATGGATCTACGTATTCGAATATTACGGTTGGGCGTTTGCTTCGCTACTCGCTATAAGCTCCCTCTATTCCTTTATTGCTATGTGCAGCAAAAGTGTAACGTATGCGATTGGTGCCTGTATGACTTACAATCTGGGTGCCTTGCTGTTTGATGGATTATACCTAAAATTAGCTTCCCTTGCCCCTCACACTTCATATTTACACGATGTCATTGCTTTTTTGCTTATTCCTTATATGCAATATACAGGGCTGGATGGATCGCTGGAGGGAAATGGGTCTGTGAATGGGGCGATTACCACAGTTGTCGCTTTTTATTTAATCTTTTTTACGTGGGCCGCATACCGTCGTTTTGCTGCCGGTGATTATTTGTATTAGGAGGATCTTTGTATGCTGGGAATTTGGCGAAGTGAAATGGAACGGATATGGAATCGAAAATCCACAATTTTATTATATATAGCTTTTGTACTTATCGTTATTGCAAACATTTGGAGCCTGAAAATAACAGATACAATGAGGTTCCGGTTCGGTGAAGGGATTGTTGCTGTTAACAATTTGAATTTGCCGTGGCTCATGATGAGTGAAGTTTCCTTATTTCTGATCACGGCGATGTTACCCATCTTGTATGTGGATCAGTTAAGCGGGGATATTCATTCTGGTGCGTATCGCTTATACGTATTGCGGCCGTACCGGCGTTTTCAATTCTGGTTGGGTAAGTTGCTCGCATTATCAGTTACGACGATATTTTTTACAGGAACGACTCTGCTTATAGGTGTGTTTGCCGGGTGGATGTTGTTCCCGAACTCCGCTACCTTTTTTAAATACGGTTCGACATTACCCTCCACCTCAACGGAAGCTGTCTCATACACCCTTGCGTTTTATCTGTTGCTCACGCTGGTTTGTCTGGCAAAGCTCATGCTGAGTAGTGTCGTGTGCTTGTTCATCTCCAGACCTTTGTTTGCCTTTATTGCCATTTTGGCTTTATCCATGTTTCTCTACCCCATTTTCAAGCCGCTTGTGGTATTAATGGACCCTTTTCAGCAAATTCTGCTTGCGTTAAGAGTGGATGGTTCCTTCAAATTCTGGATGTGTTTAGGTGTGACTGTACTACTGTGCTCTATCGTTAGTTTCACTCGTTGGCAAAAAAAGGTTATCTAGAAGCTTGGTTTAGAACGGAGGTTTCACATGAAGACGCAAGAAAACCTTTATAAAACCTTGGATTTCTTTATGCTCCGTACCCCGGTGCTGCCTATAGAAGAGTTTGCAAAATGCTTTCCAACCTGTGTCGGAGAAGATGAGAATGTCAGAAAGGTCACATTGCATCATCTATCCGAATGGTCCAGCAACCCCTTCATACGTGAAGCACTGGCAGCTTCCAGTCCTACGTTGCTTGAATCTTTATTACATATTAGCAACCCGGACAATCCGCGCAAACAGGGACAGGTCATCAAAGCCTTCATGCGCTATATCATCAGAATGATGACACGACCCACACCGTTCGGCTTGTTATCGGGGGTTACATACGGGCAATTCACGGAACGATCACAGCTTTGTTTACGAGGGACGGATACTTATCAAAAGCGTGCAAGACCCGACATGGAGTGGCTGCTGAAAGTGATGGAGCTGATCGAAGGCCGTCAAGAGGTGGTACGTCAGTTAAGGATTCAGCGTAACACCTTAATTTACCGTCAGGGCAACCGTGCTAAAATTCCCTATACGACAAGGCACGGAAGTATGGTTGACGGTGAAGATCAGAGTGTGTCCGTTCGTACGACCCAAGTGTTTGATTGTGTGATGGACGTAAGCTCGGTCCCCATCCCTTATCTGGAACTGGTCGATCATCTCCAAAAGGAATTTGTGGGTGCTAGTCCTGAAACGATTGACCGTTATGTGTGGCAGCTATTTGAGCAAGAATTTCTGATTTCTGAGCTTATTCCTCCTACGACGACTCCTGAGCCGCTAAAACATATACTATCCACCTTGAAACACGTAACGGGTATGGATGAATTCAAACAAAAGCTTATCTACATTGCAGATGCTATTCATGAATATAATGGTTTACCTATCGGTCAGGGAGAAGAATTTCTGGCTGAATTAAGACGCTATATGGACGACATGTTCAGTGTGAAATCCAGTTTGCAAATCGACCTGTCTATGGAGGATCGAGGGATGTCCCTTCCGCACGCCATTCGTAAAGATGTTGAGCGTGTTGCTGACTTGTTGACCAAGCTTTCGACGCGTGAAAACAGACCCTTGGACGAATTTTGTGTGGAATTTCTGGAGAAGTACGGTCCGTACCGAGAGGTTCCCTTGCTGGAGCTGCTGGATGAGGATACGGGCTTAGGGGCTCCCGCAGGCTACAAGCATCCCCTGAGCCGCCGAGTGCGACTAGAGAATATGTCTCCATCCAAGTCGAGAACGCATTATGAAAAGCTTTTATTTCAATGGTTCGTGTCCTGCATTCATGAAGGAAAGAATGAAGTCGTGCTGACAGATGCCATGATAGACGAAATTGTAAAGGGGCAGGAGCAGGGGAAATGGCTCGCAGCACCTTCTATGGAATTGATCTTTCAAATTTCTGCCTCGGACCAACTGGCTGTGGATCGCGGCGAATATACCTTGCTGTTAGGACCTAATCAGGGGTCTGATGGGGCGGGGAAGACATTCGGGAGATTTTTGGACCTGTTTGGGCAGCCTTTTGCGGACCTATTCTCTCAAATTCAGCTAGAAGAGCAACAATTACAGCCTGAAAAGCTGCTGGCTGAGATATCCTACTTGCCTAGCGCGGGAAGAACGGCGAATGTGGTGTTAACGCAGCACACCCGGCCTTATGAAATTGCAATAGGAACCAATCACATCATGCCAGAGGAACGGCAAATTCATGTTTCGGACCTCGCCGTAGGGGTACGGAACGACCATTTCTATTTGAAGTCGATGAGCCGCAATCGTGAGATCATTGCCAGAGCCGGACATATGCTCAATGCGGAATTGACCCCTAACATATACCGCTTTCTCTTGGAGGTCAGCGACGACGGTTACCGACATTGGTCGCCTATGGAGTGGGGGTTCGTCGCGCACGCTCCTTTTACTCCGCGGCTAAGATATGAGCATATTATTCTTCACCCGGCGACATGGAGAATGATATGTGATTCAACACTGGATGCATCCAAGGACGCGGGGCTCTTTGAGAAGTGGGTGCGTCAGTTCCAAAAAAAATGGAGCCTGCCGCGTTATGTGTACATAATTGAATTAGATAATCGCATTCTGCTGGATATGGAACACCCGCTGCATATGGAGCAGATTTGCAAGGAGCTTCAATCCAAAGGCAAAGTCACTCTGATTGAGCATATAGGTGCAGTCGAAGATATGCCCGTTTCTCGCAGTGGTAGCCGTGTAGCGGCCGAATTTGTGTTTCCGCTCGTGCGTCGCAACCAGGTTGTTGATGCGCATCGTTTTGGAGAAGAAGTGGCTGCTTCCCTATATATAGATCAGGAGGAAACCAATCACCACCCCACAGAAGCGGTCTTTGCTTATTTGCCGGGTAGCCGCTGGTTCTACGCGAAGCTATATGGTATGAACAGTCGGCAGGATGAGTTTATTGGTGGGTACTGGGAGGAATTTGTGCGCCAGCAACAAGATAGTGGTGTGATCCTTCAGGGTTACTTTATCCGCTATGCTGATCCGGATAAGCATATTCGCGTTCGATTCGAACAGTCGGAGAATCAGGAGGGCAATGCGTTCCTTTCCCTTTTCCATCAATGGACAGAGACACTTTTGCATGAAGGATTGATATCCAGAGTGGTCATTGATACCTATGAACCTGAAATAGAGCGTTACGGCGGGAAGGAGCCTATGGCGTGCGCGGAGCGAATGTTTTCCTGCGACAGTGAGGTAGCGGCTAGGCTTGTACATCTGATCCGGTTCAACCAGACCTCCTTGCAGCAGGATGTGATCGCAATCCTAAGCGTCATTAACCTCCTGTCTCAGTTTGGGTACAGCGAGGAAGATACCTTCAACCTCCTGAATCAACATTTTGATGTCAAAGAGTATTTGGATGATTTCCGCAAGGAAAGAAAGTTCTTTTTACAATGGATGGCATCGGATCAGGAAAATCTAAATTCGATTCAATCCAGCCGTGACTCCATAGAGAGTATTTTTAACATGAGAAAAGAAGCGGTAGCGCGGTATAACCGTGTGATCCATGAGCAGGAAGCGAAGGGGGGAGCCACCAATACAAGAGATGATATCGTATATAGTGTGATCCATATGCATCTAAACCGATTTCTAGGGATAGACAGGGATCGGGAGCGTAAGGTGATGATTATGGCCAGACATGCGATGCACAGCTTGATTCAGTATCGGTGGAATTGCCAATGAGCAGCGTGCAGGAAAATGCAAAGCTTGAGGTTGAGTCCATCTGGAGGTCCATACGACAAGGTTTAAAGCTTTTTGGACTGGTATTTGGCATGAATAAGCCGTATATGGTTTCCAGTATTTTTTTGCACATTGTCCAAGGCTTGATGCCTGTTCTTACATTGATTATTATGCAGAATCTGCTCAATAGCATTGTTTCTTCCAGCCCGCAGGGCATTTCCCTGATTATGCTTCAATTTGGTCTGTTTATAGCCATTCATGTATTAAAAAGTGTGGTGACGATGAGTCAAAGCTATGTAGAGGGAACGCTTGAAGCTGTACTGTCCAAGTCCCTGAATATTATGATCGGAGAAAAGTCAGGTTCCTTGGGACTGGCGGATTATGAAAATTCGGAGATCAACGATCAGCTAAAGCGGGCTTCTCAAGAGGCTTCTTATCGTCCGTATCAGTTATACACTCAAATGGCAGGTATTATATCGAGCTTGGTTACCATGCTGTCTTCTGCAACGCTGCTTTTCCTATGGAAATGGTGGGTTGTTGTCATTCTTTTTATAATCTCTTTGGTATCTGTGTATTCCATTTTCAAATTAAATAAAGAACAGTTTGAAATTTACATGAATCGTACCCCGTTATATCGGGAGTCCTGGTATATGACCTATTTGCTGACCAATGATCGTGCGGTCAAGGAAGTGAAAATGTTTAATCTGGGACCTTATTTGCTGAAAAGATACGGGGCTTTATTACAACGATTTTTTGTAGAGGACAGACGAATATTGGGCAAAAGGGTTAGGATTACGTTTCTGTATAGCCTACTGGAGCTGACGGTTTTGCTATGGGTCGTATGGCTGGCGATTCGGGAAACCTTTGAGCAAAAATTATTAATAGGCAGTTTATACGGCTACATTCAAGCTATTATGTTGACCCAAAGCCAGATGCAGGCCTTGATTCAGGGGATTGTCCAATTTTCGCAAAACAATCTGTATATGGAGCAGTTATTTCTATTTTTACAGTTACCCACATCGGATCCGGTTCGTCGTCAACAGGAACAGGCGCTTTCGATTCGCTCGGAATGCAGTACCGGCTTTGGTATTGAGCAAATTTCAATAGAAGGCGTTTCTTTTACCTATCCCGGTCAAACCGAGCCGTCCATTCGGGATATTCATTTAACAATGGACAAAGGCCAGACCATAGCCATTGTAGGGAAAAATGGTTCAGGGAAATCAACGCTCATGAAGGTGCTGATGCAGCTCTATTCGGATTACAGCGGTGTGCTCAAATTGAATGGGCGTCCTGTTCAAGATTACGATCTGGAACAGATTCAGGAGAAAATAGGCGTGGTATTTCAGGACTTTATGCATTATGAAATGTCTGCTCGTCACAATATCGGCTTTGGTTCGCTGGAGCATATGGGGCAGGATGAGGAACTAATGCATGCTGCCGAATACGCAGCTATAGACCGCATTATAACCCAATTGCCACAGGGCTTGGACACACAGCTTGGAAAATGGTTCGAGGATGGCTATCAGCTCTCGGGAGGTCAGTGGCAGCGGGTGGCTATCGCAAGGGCCTTTTTGCGGAAAGCGGATGTGTATATTTTGGATGAACCTAGTTCTTTTTTGGACCCGGTGGCAGAGAGGGACTTGCTCGTCTTGTTTCTGGATTTAATGAAAGACAGCATCGGAATTTTTATTACTCATCGGATTTCCTCAGCACGTCTGGCTCAGAAAATTGTGGTGATGGACAATGGTTTAATTGTGGAGCAGGGGACCCATAGGGAATTGATCTTACTGGATGGGTTGTATGCAGAGATGTATAGGATTCAGGCCAGTTCGTTCAGTGAAGAAGATTCCTTAATCGAAGCCGGAAGGAGAGTTTCAGGATGACGACGATTTCATATACATGCGACAGTTGGATACCCGTCGAGGGGGAAATAAAAGATAGGATATCTGCGGTCTTGCTGGAGATTGCCGAGCGTTATAGAGACCCGGAGCAGGTTCGTTTATGGATGAAAAAAGTACCTCCGATTGAATCTGACGGAATGAAGATTGAGCGTTGGTCAGATGAAAGCTTGGGAAGCGGGTTTACGGGCATATGTTTGCTGATGGGTCAGTTGGATCGACTTTATCCCGAGGATGGCTGGGATAGGGTAGGACATCAATATCTGGAGCGAATTCGTTTGGTCATGGAACAGCAAGGTATCCATGATCTGTCGCTGTATAGTGGATTAGCAGGTATTTTGCTGGCCATTCACTCCTTATCGAGAAAGGGTACGCGCTATCAAGGGATGCTGGACACTCTCGTATCCTGGTTCGAAGAATCCGCGCTGCATAGTGTGGCTTTATGCCAAGAGCAATGGGAAAAAGGGCAGCTACAAATGAGTCAGTATGATGCCATATCAGGTTTTACGGGGATAGGACGCATCGCCATGCTATTTTCTGATCGCCCCACTATGCGTACGGTATGGAACCAGACGATTGAGTTGTTTCAAGTGATGTGCAGCGACCGAATTAGGAATGGGCATTCTGTACCTGGCTGGCACATTTCCTCAGAACATCAGTTTCAGGAGGATGAAAAGCTACAATATCCTCAGGGGAATTTCAATTTAGGACTTTCGCATGGTATTGCAGGTCCCTTATGTTTTCTGAGTCTATCTGCTCTTCATGGAGCGGACTCCCTTCTTTTAGAGAACGATATACAAAGACTGGCCGAGTTTATACATCATTGGCGCGTTCAGGATAAAGAGGGCATAATTTGGCCCGGTCGGGTTTCTTTTGAAGAATGGGTGGGTGACCGTTTATTGCCGGACAGCGCTCAAAATCACCGTGATTCCTGGTGTTACGGTGTACCAGGCATTGCGCGTTCGATTTGGCTGGCAGGACAAGCAGTTCAAAATGAAGAATGGATTGAAACGGGACTTCGCGCCTACTTGGATATGGAAAAACGGCTTTACCGCAAGGGTGGATTAACCTCTGCCACATTGTGTCATGGTATTGGGGGATGGTTGCATCTGGTTCAACGGATGTACTCAGATACTGCCCATGAGCAGTTAGGTATGATGCGGGACAGACTACTGGAAGATGTATTAAATATGTTCGATACTAATTCGTTGTTTGGCTTCTATGATCACAGTCTACTGGCTGGAAGAATGGAAGAAGTGGATGAGGCTGGTTTTCTGAATGGCAGTGCGGGTGTTGCTTTGGTGTTGGCTTCTTTGATCGGCGATGAAAGTCCGGAATGGGACGCCGCTTTTCTAATTCGCTAAGATATACCACGGTTTTTTTGCATGATCTGAAAATAGAGTAAGTGAAAAAAGATCCAATCGGCCATTTGTGGCTCGACTGGATCTTTTATATTGAATACCAATACCTCGTGAGCCTCAGCCAGACCTTAGTACACCGAAGCTGTCTTCGAAGTGTTCTTGATGCCGTTGGCATCGTTCAATACGATATTGCCCCATGCCGTTGGCGTTTTCCAGTCGCTGCTGTTCACAAGGTCAAGCCATGCGTTCTCGCTGTTGTTGCCCGTCCAGGACCATGCCAGATAGCCGATGCCTTTGGCTTGGGATTGCTTCATGACCTCATAGGGATTCACGGTGGTACCCAGATTGTTGTTGCCATTGTTGTAGTTGTAGCCAAACTCGCCCACGATTACCGCTAGGCCTTTATCCTTCATGGCTTGCAGCTCAGAGCCGATCTTGCTGGAATCATTGTAATTAGCGTACATATGGACGGAGAACAACAAATTATGGTTTGGATCATGCTGTAACAGCTCAACGCCATGGGCCTTAATCGGGGAGGCATATTGTCCCCAGCCGGAGCCGTCGATCACAATCGTATTCGGCAAGCCTGCGTTGCGCAGTGTGGTAATAGCCGTTTTGTAAGCATCTCGCCATGCGGCATCGGTGAGGTTGTGGTCACCCCACTCATTGGCGATATTCACGAGTACGTATTTCTGGTTATCGGCCAGTACCTTTTTCACCGCTGGATCAGCGAAATAACGGGCCATATCGTTCAAACGGTTGGCGTCATTGCTGCCCGTAACATCGTGCAGTTCAACCACGGAAATGAGCTTGAGCTGTTTAGCGCGGTTGATGATTTCCTCCAGTCTTTGTGCTGATCCATTCGTTTGCCACACAATGCGAACGGTGTTGGACTTCGTCGCCGCAATGGTATCCAATGCCTGATAGGCCTGTGTATCGAACCAGATATGAGGGTTATTCACTCCACGCATGACAAAGGTATTCCCGTTCGCATCCTTCAGACTGGTTCCGCTTACATAAAACCCTGAGGCTGCAAATGATGTACCTCCGTTCAACAAACCAATGCCGGAAAAAAGCAGAAACACCACAGCGAATACCAGCACCTTTTTACCATAAAACCGCCAATCTCTCACAAACGAACGCCTCCTTCTCTATAGTCAAGTTAATCCTATGTTGAAAATAGATACATATTACACCTATTGTGATGTTGGAATGACATATCGTTTCTTATACATAGAGTTCGGTTATTAATTGTCTAGTCACGCAATAGGTTGACATAGGGGAAAAGGAGGTATGAGTATGTGGAAATGGGGCAATCAGGATAAGCACATTTTAAGGGAACACCAATTTTCAACTTTACAAAATTATCATGTTGAACTAGGTTGTAATATACCCAAGCAATTGTTAAATCACACAAAATAATTCTGAGAACCATTAATGATTAGTAGAACTCTCCAAATATAAAAAAGTAACCTTCATATTCACTTCCAGTGATTTGAAGGTTACTTTTTTATACTCAATTAACACAAAAAATTAAAGTTAGGAATCTTGGTAAGCTTTTGTGGTGGTCATAAAACTGATATTGTATTTGTGAATCGTCACTGCTAGTCAGCCAGCCGCACGAGCGTTCTGCCCTGCGAGCGGGCTGCCAGGATGTCCTCCAGCGCGTTTGGCAGGTCAGCCAGTCTGATTTCGCGCTCGACAAGCTGCTC
>NZ_ASRY01000205.1 GCF_000520815.1 Paenibacillus maysiensis
AGCAGCTTGCAGAGAGGGACCGGACAATAGCCCTGCTTGAGAAGCGAATGAAAGAAGCAGAGAAATTCCCCCGTGAAACCGGAGGAATAGGGGATCATGTTTTAGATTTTGATTATCTCCATATGATCAAGTTGGAAATAGGCTATGACGATAGAGATTGTTCAACACTTGACACCGATGATATAGAGGATGTTTTGTTGGCAGTTGAGAGATTGCGTGAAGAACAAAGGATGAAGGCAATTGCCCCGCTTATAGGGGAGTAACCCACCAATACAATACGTTCTGTCACCCTGACGGAGCGTTGGAAGGATGATAGATATGCCAGTGGATATGATAGACGAGAAATTAGATTTTGCCCTTGCTGGTTTGCTGGGCTGGGTAAATTGGTGGGATGGTGAGAGGCTTATATGGGTTGATGGAGCCACAAAAGAGTTTCGACGCAAGGTTACGGATTGGCAACCATCATCCGATCCTGCCGCCTCTCTGGAGGTACAG
>NZ_ASRY01000206.1 GCF_000520815.1 Paenibacillus maysiensis
TGGATCGGCTACACTAAGTTGGACAGAAAAAATAAGGGCTTGTAGAATAAACCTATCATGTTAAGGAGCGAATCTCTACAATGCCAAAACAACAACGACGTACCTTTACAGCAGAATTCAAAAAACAAATGGTGGGACTCTATGAAAATGGGAAATCCAGAGCAGCCCTTGTGGAGGAATATGGCCTCACAGCCTCAGCTTTAGACCGCTGGATCAAACAAGCTCAGACGACGGGTTCCTTCAAAGAGAAGGACAATCGCTCATCAGAAGAAAATGAGCTGATCGCTTTGCAAAAAGAGAACCAGCGTCTTAAAATG
>NZ_ASRY01000207.1 GCF_000520815.1 Paenibacillus maysiensis
CGGGCTTCACAGACACTGGCACACAGTAAATCGGCATAACTGATGTACACAAACAGGGGGCGACTCAGCTTCTTATCAGGTTCCTCACGCTTTTGCTTCTTCTGCTGGTGTATCATCGTATATTGAATTTCCGCTTTATCTCTCATTTTTTTAGCTGTTGCATCCAGCCTGTCCCATTCACGCAAAGAACGATACACATTCGCCAGATCTTTCAACGCATCAAGTTGATCTATTTCATCCAAACGTTCGACAAAGGGTTCAAATAGCGTAGCTGCCTTGAGATTTCGGTTCTGATCGTCTCCAACCTGAATTGTGAATATACGATATTGACAGATTGCCAAGCGTTCAGAATGTTGATATTTTTCCACTTCTGCTACATTCTCATAGAGCAGCAACGCAGCAGCATGTCGTCCCTGTGCAAATAGCGCTTCCGCAATGTCAAATAGTCTGGGCGAATACAACGGATTGTCCATAATATGTCCAACCATTCGACGGATCGCATCCAGCTTGTCCAGTTCCGCACAACGATATAATAGTGGCTCGATTCGCCGCCAATTCGGGGAAAGGTCGATGATGTAATTTTCTATGTATAGTTCGTAAAAATAACCCTCCGATAATCCCATGGCCAACGTGATTCGGTCAAGCTGTTGTACGGAAACAGGACGATGTTGAATAACCCAATTACTAAGCGTTCTTTGATAAACACCTGAACATTCCGCAAATTGAGCCAAAGTCAAGTCGTTTTGCTTTAGATAATCTTCCAACTCCGCTAAAACCGTAGGTGTATGCTTCAAATCATAACCACCCTTCACATAAAAATTCCATAATTTTAAAGATCAATTACTATTTTTGTCCAAAAATTAACAACTGTCAACATTTTTTTGCAACTCATGCGGAAAAACTACGTTTGGCATAAGTTGTCCAGAAAGGACATGGTGACACGAGCGAGAAAATTAAAATTTGATAGACCCAAGGAAAAGATTTCACACGGGTTTTGAATGCTATACAAACAACCCCCGCATTGTGGAGAGTTGGGATTGAGCGACAGGACATTCCGCGTATAAAGTCGGAAGCCCTTAGTATTCTTGCCATTGCCTTGAGGGTTGAAATGATTGATAAGAACTATAAAAAAGAAAAGAATGTATAGCTAAGATGCGTCATCCGTTATATCAATGGTTCGGGGCTCATTTTTCTTTTTTTCATTCTTTTTTTCATCCAGAGTTTCGGCAATATATATAAGAATGCCAATGATCATGACCAGTAAAATGTAAATCAGTTCATCACCTTTAATTATATGAATATTAAACAGAGAGAGGATGAAAACCAGGACATAAAACACGATGAGACTGACAATCATGTATAGATAGAGCATATTTATTACCTCCAACTTATTTAAAGGTACCGGGTGGGAATTATCCGGCACCTTATTCTTTTGTGAATTATTTTAGTAAGAAAGGCATTCCTCGTTTTAATGAGGAATGCCTTTTCAAAATACTTTATAATCTTTATTTTTTAATTTGTAGCTCTTCCAAACCGTTATTATCTACTCCGGATGGTTCAGCAGTAATCCCTTTTTCAAGTGTCGCCTCAACTTTGTCTTTACTGTAAGCAGACTTCTCACTTTCAGGCCCGGAGTTCGTCCAAATTTCACCGCCTAAAGCATCAGATTGCCACCAATAAAAATCACGATATACTAAATCTGCTGTCAAATAGAATAATACTTCATTATCTTTACCATTGATAGTCAGATCATATTGAGAAATACCACTGCTGTCTTTAGCGTCATTTAACGCCATTATCCACTGTTCAATTTTAGGAACCAGACTATTGATCTCGGAGACATCCGCTGCAATCACAATCGTTGCCAGCTTTCCACCAATAACACTATCTGTAATATCTACCGATTTTACATCCATACCGTTTCCTTGCAGTTTACCATAAACAGCTTCCAGAACCTTTGTCGACTCTAGGGAGCCTTGGATTTTTTTCGAAAAGTCCGGGATATGAGTAACATCATTAGAAACAGCATCATAAATCGTTTTTCCATTCGCACCTTTAATAGCTAAATCAATATTTTTGATTTCATTGGTCCCGTTGACTCCACTCCGTACTTCATTTCGAACCGCGCGGATCGCTTTAATGTCATCAATTGTAGCTTTTCCAGAACTTGAAGCTGATTTCGTTTTCACTTTCAAGTCCCCCTGTTGGGCACTAATACTTGAAATAGATACTCCTTGCTGAGAAAGCTTGGTTTGAATAAGCTCAGTAGGACTCTCGGCAGAAATGGAATTAATATAAAAAGCCCCACTAAGAATGCTAAGTGCAGCCCCAACGAGTAACAACTTTTTATGTTTCAATGCTTTCAGCCTCCTTTACAATCATCGTTTAATAGACTTTGTAATTTGCATTATCCGTTTTGCTGACATGATATGGACTATCGGCAGACGGGGCTGTATCATTTGCTTTCCACACACCACTTGTATTTTTGTATTGCACACCAGTAAATTGGAATGGCCCCATTTGAGTATTTGTTGAATGGGTTTCTGCTTGCGCTTGTACATTATTATTTGTTCCTAAGCTCCAGCTCCCCTTATCATAACCCCCAATATATGCATGCCATTTACTGTCAGAACCATATTGAACCATATATTTTACAGATGAAGATAAAAGGTGAGTCCCTATTTCCTGCATACCATAAGCACCATTAACAGTATGTTCAACGTAAGTTGTAAATCCCGGATATCCTGAATAATATCGGATACCTGTTTGAATCCAATCTCTATTTGGAGTGACATTTGTTACCCAAGCTGACTCACCACTAGTACCAAGCGTAGGCAATTTACCCGGAGTTGTAATGGTAGCAGTCATACCTAAATACTGACTTCCGTACTTGTTGACCCCAGCATAATAACTCTCTGCATAAATAGAACTAGAGCCAAAAAGAAGGAAAACAGTGCAAATAACAGAAAATAAAGATACCCACTTTTTCGTCATAATTTTTTTCTCATCCTTTCATGATATAGCGATAGGCTTCCCCTCATCTATATACAGGAGTTTGAATAAATTTGAACTTCCTTTCAATCTTAATTAGATTTGGAAAAAAAAGCCTTCATGGATAGTAGACTGATCATGGATGGAAAAAGTTGCGGAGAAAAAACACTTTTCATAGAAAAGTGTTTCCGTGGCCTATATTTGTCCTGAATATGGCCTTGAAGTGGCCCGTCACTGGACTTTTGCTGTGGTAAATTTGTATCATGGAAAATCGAATAAGACGAATCGAGGCGCAACGCTTCAGTGATCAGGTCGGCCAATGTGCCGGCCTTTTTGATTTTTCGAAATACCATATTAGGAGGACATGAACCATGTCTGGATCGGCTACACTACCACGTTTCGCATTTTTGGATTCAGAAGGCATCCTGCATCTTCACGATGAGAAACATGCCTAGCAGCACTGGAAAACATGTATAAACTTCACTAACTGATGATGTGAGCGGCTATCCAGTTGTTGAGGGTCAAGGCGTTGTTTACTATACCCGCGAAGGTCAAGGTTTATGTTAAAGGCAACAGGTCGAAAGGCCCGCTCATCGCTACGCCACCAGTGCTCAAGCAACTCGCAGCAGAGCTTCTGTAACCAAGCATCACCAGAGTCATTCCACACTCTCATATAGAGTGCGACTGAATAAGTACCGTCAAACATTGGATAAGCTGAGTAAATTTCAATCCACGCACTCACATGGAGTGCGACAACGAATATTTTGAGAGGGCAAGACAAGAACTCAACATTTTAATCCACGCACTCCATACAGAGTGCGACTACATAGTATTCACATGGTGCGAATAGTTCTTGACAATTTCAATCCACGCACTCCATACAGAGTGCGACTGCGGAACGAGCTTACCCGTGTATTACTCCAAGAGATTTCAATCCACGCACTCCATACAGAGTGCGACAAAGACTGCCGTGCTGGATGATCCTCTCATTGATATTTCAATCCACGCACTCCATACAGAGTGCGACTATCGCGTGCCGCTGGAACTAATAAATCAAATATATTTCAATCCACGCACTCCATACAGAGTGCGACAGCGAAAATACAGAAATTGATACGCTAATGATATCAATTCCATACATTTTCGCAAAAAACGATGCTAAAAAAGCTTGAATCCACCCTTGACTTCTATTATAGAAAGTGGATTCTAATCCTTTTCGACAAATTTCGAGGTGCGAAGGACCCGGGGTTTTTATGTGAGCTTCACATTCGCACCTTACAGAATCAGCGGGCTTTCCATATCGTAAGATTCTTTTGCCCCCATATGCTCTACTTTCTTTTTATAGTTATCCCCTAAATTGTAGAATCGCAGGCTGTCTTCTTTTTTGTCTATCAACTCTTCTAATTCATACTTTAAACGGCGGAACTGGGTCGAATCCAAAATGCATTCAAACACAGAATTTTGCACCCTTTGTCCGTGATCTACACACTTTTTCGCAACCTTGGCCAATCTTTTTCTGCCTTCTCTGTCTACTGTACTCACATCATAAGTAATTAGAATTAACAAGACTACACCTACTTCCACAAAAATGGAGGGTACTCGTCCAAATCCCCACGAATATGCCTAGCCAAGAGCAAAGCCTGAGAATAAGGCACAAGCCCCCAAGACATTTTCTCATTCAAATAAGGATGAATAATCTTGTCCTGCTTCCGTTCCTGCCATGCCTTCAATACGATTTTCCTCGTATCATCGTCCATCATGACAGCTCCGTTTTCTTTTTTGTAAAATCCTTTGCCATGAATCAACTTTTTATTAATCAAGGACAGCACAAAACGGTCGGCATATACTCCTCGAAGCTCCTCCATCACATCCAGTGCCAATGAGGCTCGCCCCGGACGATCTCTATGCAGAAAACCTACGTAAGCATCCAGCCCGACGGCTTCCAGAGCGGATTTCATGTCGTTGGACAGCAGTGTATAGGCAAAGGATAGCAACGCATTCACATTATCCAGAGGCGGGCGCTTATGGCGTCCATGGAAATAAAAATCTTCTTTTTGCTGTAAGATCAGCTCATCGAAAACCGAATTGTACTGAACCGCCGCCGTCCCTTCCAAGCCGCGTAATATGTCCAGTTCCTCCACTTCACGAACCTGCTTCATGATCTCGGACAAAGAAGCGCTTACCTTCTTCATTCGTCCTGTATCAATACGAAGAGGATAGTCCCGCGTCGCCCGTTCCAAAATCCATTTATGGTTATATAATTTCCCTATAATCATGTTTCTGGCAACAAGAGTGCTTCTTCTATCATCATCTGAAATCCGATACTGTTCTTTTCTCAGTACCACATTTCCCCGGCTTTCGCCCGTAACTCGTGCCAGAAAACGTCCGCTTCGCGTCATGAAGGTTAAGTCTATGTTGCGTGTGGCGCAAGCTCCCATTAGGCCGGGACTGGCTCCTGCATAGCCAAAAGTGCAAACCGCCTCCAAATTATGCAAAGGATATCGTGCAAGAATGGACTCTTCTTGCTTGATTACGATATTTTCCCCATCCAGTGACAAGTACGTATCCGGCATCGTGACAAATAATGTGTTCAGTAGTTTTTTCATTCAGCCAGCCTGCTCTCAATAAAGCTTGAAACTGATTTTTTATTCAAAATCTCCGGCACACATATGTGTTGAAGCGAGCAGCTTTGGCAATGCGGCCCCGCTTTGGCTTTAGGCGTATGGTTTCGCTCAAAATAGTGCCGCATTTCCTGCAAGCCTGTACGTACACGCTCCCGGTCAGACGCCGTGATGATAACCTCTACGCGATGTTTGATCTTATCGTAATAAAAGTAGCCCTTGGAAATCTCACACACGAGCATTTCTTCAAGACACATCACTTGTGCGACCAACTGGGCATGATCCGAATCATTTCGTTTCGGTTTGCCGCGCTTGTATTCCACAGGAAAAGGAAGGTACGTACCTTCCTCCCCTGCAAGCGGAACACCAAGGGGATCGCGTATAAACTCTACCACGTCGCAGATTCCGGTGATTCCAAGCTCTCTGGAATGTACAGGTAATGCGCGCACGACGAGCTTATCCCCTCTTTTCTCACGAATCATCGGCTGATCCGCTTTTCGATGCAAATGATTGCCTTCAATCGTCCGCACGTTTTCTTCCCATTGCTGCTCGATATGAATAAGCGCCCATTGTCTTCTACAGAAATTAAAATGCTGTATACCGGATAGTAGCAAATAATCTTCTTCGTTAAAGCCCTGCATACTCTTGGACCTCTAAGCCTTCGAGCGGTGTTACTGTGCATTCATAATGGGTGTCAAAAGATTTGTCGATTGCACTTGCATCTTCTTTCGGTTTCACTTCTACAGAACGGTGTACTTTAGCAGATGAGTATTTTCCAAGCTTGGAATTATGCTCCCACCAATAGACTTTATGAACCTCCATGCTGCCGTCAGGACGGGCGGAGGATACATCATTTTCAAACAAGGAAATTAGCGCTTCCTTGATCTTTGCGGCATCTTCGTTTGTAAATCCTGTTTTTTCGGCTAGCTGTGTATTAATGCTTCCCTTAAATACGTACACACCAAAATCCACCCGATGCTTCATCCCCATAGTGTCGGAGCCTTTTTCGCTCCCTGGTTCGGAATTTACACTTTTGGTAATTTGCATACTGGTAATATCAATAGGGAGAACACTCGTTGCCGTATGTATAGATACAGGCCCTCTTACCCCCACAGATACTCCTGCCCCTTTACCCGCCGCTTTAAATGCAAAAACTTGACCAAAACTACGAACATCCATCCATTCCTGACAGGCAACTCTCGCAAAATCCTCACCTGAGCCTTCCTTATTCTTGAACATTTTTCCCAGCTCAGGATTGGCTTCAGCACGTTCTCTTAAGCTATGAAAAGCATCCAGTTTCCGATCATTCGATTGAACAAAAATAGACTCGCCCATATCCTGCAGACGATTTCTTATTTTCCGTTTCAGAGCCACATCTGAAATTTCGCCATAACCATCGTAATTTTGCCGTGGGCGATTGCCATTCAGGGGATCACCATTGGGATTGGCTTTCGCGACAGACAATACAACAGCAAAATCAATTTTATGATCCAAAATAGACATATGATTACTCTCCTTTAATGTACCTACATAGTTTTAAAGTCACTTAGGATTCCTGCTGTTCATTCATGTTTTTATGATTATTATGGTAGATTTCATAGCGTTGACTACTGAGTCCTAACAAGTATTTCCCGGTCAATGGTTTATTGTCAAACTCGTTGAAGGGGATTTTGTCAAGCACTTCATCAATCATATTGGTATAATAGTTTAAGCGTTTGCCAAGTCTGGCCTGATGTGGCTGCAAGGCATTTTGAATGGTCCTCCAGGTTCTTTCTGGATGTTGTGAGAAAGCACTCATATATCGGATTGCATTCGTAGATCGCTTCTCATCCTTGTCTAATGCGCTTCGTTCCATCACATCAGCTATCGCCAACAGTCTGCCAAATAAATAACTGCGATCCATATTTTCTTTATCTAATGCCACATTGTATCCCTCCCGTTGGTTAATCAATGCACATGTTATACTCAGTGTCTTCTCCCATTCCCATTTATCCATAGCTACCGGGTTAGAGGCACGGTGAGTAGCACTCCTTACAATATCCTGCGGAATTTTTCGACCATCTACGATACACGGAAGCATTCGTTCCATCAGACCTTTAACGAGCTTGTCATTCGCCTTCGGACCGTAAGCCGCAAAAGCAATGTCCTTCGTCGCCGGCGCTCCCCAAAATTGTAGCAGCTCACCTTGCTCGTCCTTCTGATAACGGTGCAGCCAGGCGCATGTAGAATGCCAGTCTATCAGCTTGTCAAAATACAATTTTTTATCCAAATTCCGATAATACAGAACAGCCATGCGTCCCGTTGTCGCTGAGTCAAGCACAAGAATATTGACATTTGCTTTGGACGCCGATTTGATAGCCAGTTTATTACGATAACCCGATAGTGCTTTGGCCAGATCAAAAGCAAACTCCTCGTTAGTATGACCTTGGATTGCTATCGGCTGCGATGATTCAGAGCCAAAATCCATTGCAAAGATGTTGTCATTGTCGGTACAACTCGGAACATTCGTATCATCATTTCCCCAGACGAGAAAGACACGACCCTCCATGATTTTCCCTTGACGATGAATCAGCCACTTTAAGGCATTATGAGCTTTTTGTGATACCTCGTAGCTGATGCTTGCTGCTTCATGACTGTGAGCAAAACGTCCTCTGAACGTGAAACCGCTCGTGTCATTTGCCGAAATCAGCTTGGCTTTATCTCCGGAATTTCTGATTTTATTCGCGTGTTTATCTGTACCGGGAAGCTTCTTCCCGGTTACATAACAAATATCTTCTTCGCCCAATAGTTGGCTGTAGTAACCAACAAATGAATCATATAGTTCTATATCCTGCCAGACTTTAGTTAACGCTTTATCTGGTGAATACACGTTAAAACGAATAAATACGCTCTCCACTTCACCGGGAACTGCCGTAAATATACGTGGTTTTTCCCCATGTAAAGGTTCGTACTTCTTGTCCCATGTACTTATTAATTTCTGATCCGCATCAAGATATAAAACAGGCTCGCCTACCAAGTCTTGAATCAGTCGGCGCTTGCTCAAGTAGCGATAGATGCTTTTCAGCTTGGGCGTAGCAAATTCTGAATTAGCCCAACCCTCTAACTGCTGAATATAAGCCGCAAAAGGCTCTTCTTTTTTGATCTTTCCACCATAGACGACAAAATCTCCGGCAACATAGCTTAATTTATCATGCAGCGGATAAGGCGCTACGACAGAACCAGCCCGACTGGCTGACTTCTCCGTGCAAGGAATCAATGTACTAAAATCGTCTTTATCCAGCACTCGGGCTGAATGAAAATCGCCTTGCTCTGTAATCTCCACTTCAATTTGTGCATTTTGAGTTGTATGAGAGATGGGCAGGAGCGTGTACTCGCGATCATTGTATTTCTTCTCAATCACACCCACACGGCCAAGATTGGATTCATATGTTTCAAATAGATTTAGCAGCCAGCTCATTTCATGCCCCACCCCTCCCACTCTACAAGCAGCTCATCTGCGGATTGAACGTTATTTTCACCAAATTGTTTGGAATGCATTTCGCCTATGATACGAACTTGTGGGCATTTCTCCGGTGGAATAAATTCAATGACTCCATCCTTCATCACCGGATTCCACAAGCGTACTTCCAACTGATTCCTGCCTGTCTCATCCGGGTAGTTCATTCCATGCACCATGTTTCCCAGATGAATTTCGCCGTAGTTATCATAGAAACCAGGGGACTCACCAAAAACACAAGGCTCCACATAAGCTTGGCATTCCCGTGTACCGAGGAAAATATCTCTGCGCCCACCCGCAAGCAACGAGCGTTTGAGTATATTGTGATGCTTATTCTCATTACGATCATATTCCAGCTCAGGACGATGTAGATTAAAAACAAAATGAGCCTGAACCTCATAGCAAGGATCTTTGAGATAAGTATAATTAGCAAGCGTATTACCGCCGCTATATTCAATGGGCCGAATCCCCTTCGATTCCATTCGGATAGCGTTTAGAACACGAACCTTGTCTATAACTATCGTAATCGTAGGCTTCCAATAAATACTTTCTACGATCCCTTTTAATGCCTGATAGGTGGGGACACTGTAGGTTAGTTTCTCACCACCCAGCTTGGTTAGCGGGTCAGTGAACAGTGCATAATCTCCGTACACTCTAAATTCGATTGCGTTTCTCAACTGGTAACTTCCTCCTTTCTAGGTCTTTTTATCTAAACATAGTACCAGAATATTACTTTTGCCATAGTCAGTCAACGCAAAAAATAGGCTCTTTAGCTCCTATAAAGGCATTCTTAGAGAATAAAACCATCATGCAAACTATCATTATGAAGATTCAGCCCAAATAAATCATCATAGGCCCCCTCAGTCAAAGCCCATATCTTTCCATCCAAATAAGGAATCAGCGCCTTATTGTGATCCAGTTCTTCTTTCTCATGGTGCAATATATTAATGGTGAATTGTTGCGCCCTGCGTAGCAGACTGGTAAGATCGTCTATGCTTTGCTGTCCGTTGAGATCAGCGATAATCTCTTTTCCTTCCTTCTCTCCATCTCCATATGGAACGATAACTGCTGTTGTATGATCTTTAATGACCTGAAAGTATTCTGCTGCGGTCTTATAGCTATTCGCTAGAAATAGAGGGAGAATCGTGCCCTTTTCATCGTAATAAGAGCGATAGTAGGTATTTTCACTTCGTTTGACAGATAATAGCTCAGTCATGTTTTTTCTTAGCTTAGGTATAAAATAGTTCAAGTCGGTTGCCAGCTCGGTATAATATTTTTGGAAATATACTTCCATAGCCTGTGCGGATAATACGTTACCGCCGAAGCTGGTTTTGTCACGTTTTAAGTCAATGAGCATTTTTCTGGTAATTTCTTTGCCGATTTTAATTTCTTTGAGCCGCTTGAGATTCTCTTCTTCATGATCAATGACATACACCTGCTTTGTTTCATCTCTTCCGTGGCGATTACATCGGCCTGCCGCTTGTGCAATCGAATCCAGACCAGCCAAGGATCGAATGACACAGGTAAAGCTAATATCCACTCCTGCCTCGATGAGTTGTGTGCTGATACAAATGACAGGTTCCTTATCATTTAAATGTTGTTTTACTTTCTCCAATATGCGATTGCGATGAGCCGGACACATGGATGTACTTAGGTGGTAAACCGGGATTGCACTGTTTCCTTCTGTTAGTCGAAGATATAAATTTTTGACCACCGCTTTTGTATTGAGAATAACGAGGACGCTTGGTTCATCAGCGAGCTTTTGCTCAACAAAATCGGCAAGTTTTTCCGTATTCACAGTACCGTTCGTCGCCTTGTCAACAATTTCAACCCGTTTAAACTTCTCTATGACATGATCGAGATTATGGACCATTTCCGCATCCGGCTCGATGTCCAGCTTGTTATGTACAAAATCCAATTCCGGTTGGGTAGCAGTGCAAAGAACAATACTTGAACTGGCATACGTTTTCAAAAAATTCAGCGCTTGATTAAACAATGAAATACAGTGAGTGGGGACTTTTTGGACCTCATCAAAAATGATGACAGACTCACTCAAATTGTGAAGTCTGCGGACATTTCTGCTGCCATCTGCGTAAAGTACATTTAAAAATTGCACCATGGTCGTGAAAATGATGGGCGAATCCCAATTATCCTTAGCCAGCTTTAATTTTTGATGTGTATTCACAACAACATCTTCAAGCTCATGCTCCTCACGATCTATATCTTCTACCTCGTTCATGACCACATTCGAGTGATGCTCCAGAATGTTAGCGTCATCCCGTATAATTTTGCGAACCTCCTGCGCGTTTTGTTCAATAATCGTCGTGAATGGAACGACGTAGATGATATGCTTTTTTTCAAATGTAACTGCATGTTTTAGGGCATAACGCAAACTTGCCAGCGTTTTTCCACCCCCAGTGGGTATGGAGAGTGTATGTATCCCGGAAGGCTTGTCTGCAAATTGCTCACATTGCTCGGACATTTGTTTTCTAAGCAAATTAATGGTTGTGTTGGCAGCCTCTCCTGATTGCAGAGCGTTAATTCGCTCCATTAATCTTTCGTAATACGTTTGAAATAGCTGTTGGCGATTCATCGGTTCATTGTCATTTTTTTCGCCTTTAATATTAATTTCTTCAAAACAACGGGTATTCGTGCGATCCGCATCAATCAAAGCGCTAAAAACAAACTTGGATAAGAACAGCATTTTGAGTTCAACGTCTGGATTATGATCCCGTTTCATATAATGAGCCAACTCGGCCCCTGCTTGATTCACATAATGATAAAACGCAGATTCCTCCATCACCTGCTCATAAAAAAGGGCAGTTGCATGATCAAATCCCTCTAACTCTCGGTCACGCACCCGATCCAAAAATTTCGATTCCAGATCAGGGTCTAAAAAATCCTGCAAATAGGCATGATGTGAAATAATCGCATTCCCTACAACTTCAGATAATAAAGCTTTGTTCATGAAATCCTGCTTATCAAATGTCCCTTGAGGTTGAATGTGAAAAAGATTGTATAATAACTTTCCACCAGCGGTAGAATGATCTACGCTTCCTCGTTTCGGTGGATTGTCAGGATTTTGCACCGCCAAACGTATGTAATCTTGAAACTTTTCTGTGTATTTGCCCAAATCATGCAGCATACCAGCGAGTCCGGTAATATGTCGGATACCTATTTTGTCTCCATAAGATTCTGCTAGCTGTTGAGTTTCCAACAGGTGGTCTGCTACCGTCTGAATCTCTTGGTCACTTTCCCGTATGTGGGCAATATATTGCATGTTTTAATCTCCTTATTCAATGGTTGGGATGTTCGTCTGAATATGCCCATACTTTTGTTCAATATCGGCTTTACGTTCTGCTGAACGATTCTTATGAACTAAGACCTATTTACCAATATGTTGATAAAAAAGGAACAAAGATATATTTACTTTTACTCTTTCGACATTTATTTACCTTTTCCTCCAAAAAAATAAATTCAATAGTTAAGCTGAATTAAGCATCAATTAAGAATCCCCAAATTAAATACAACCGCCTATCCCATTTTATATTCTCTAAGTTGTGCGTGTGGCTGCCTCATGCTCCCCATTTTCAACCCACGCACACTCTATACAAAAGAGTGCGATATAAGTTCCTGCCCCTCGCTTTCACCCTCCACGATTTCAATCCACACACTCACACAGAGTGCGACTGAATTGTCAACAGTAAATCAGACAACTTTTTTAAGGGCTTCTTGGCGATACTGAACAGGCGT
>NZ_ASRY01000208.1 GCF_000520815.1 Paenibacillus maysiensis
ACTCGGGATTGTGCTGGGTCTGATTCTCGTTCATCCGGATCTACTAAGTGCATACAGTTATGCGGATGCGGTGACAAAGGGAACCGTTCCGGTCTGGAATCTGTTTGGCTGGGATGTGAACAAGATCGGTTACCAAGGCCAGGTGTTACCGGTTTTAGTATCCGCTTACGTTCTCGCACAAATTGAAAAATTCCTCAATAAAAAAATAGCCGATTCATTTAAGCTGCTACTCGTTGCACCGATCACATTATTAGTTACCGGATTTCTTGCATTCACGGTGATCGGACCGCTTACTTTTATGATTGGCAATGCGATTACATCGGGTATTGTATACGTTTTCAATTTGGCCCCTGCTTTGGGAGGACTGATTTATGGAGGATTTTACGCTTTGCTTGTTATAACAGGAATGCACCATACTTTTCTGGCGGTGGACGTGCAATTAATCGGTACACAAGGCGGGACGTTCCTGTGGCCCATGCTGGCGCTGTCCAATATCGCTCAAGGTGCCGGAGCACTGGCAATGATGCTGGTTTTAAAAGAGCAAAAGGGGAAAGGGTTGGCCTTTACCTCTTCCGTGTCTGCTTTTCTGGGGATAACCGAGCCTGCCATATTCGGGGTGAATATCCGATATAAATATCCGTTTGTTTTCGGAATGATAGGTTCTGGTATGGCAGGTATACTGCTCACTGTAAATCATGTGATGGCTTCTTCCATTGGTGTGGGAGGAATTCCAGGCTTCTTGTCTATTTTCCCAAGCGATTGGGGCGTATTCTTCATCGGAATGGCGATTGTACTGATTGTACCGTTCACCTTAACTGTGATGTACGGAAGAATACTAAATAAACGCCGTCAGGATTCAGCTACACCCGCTAACGGTCCCATACACAATAACGCGAGCCACCAGAATGCTGCGCTCGATGTGCTTGAAGTCAAGACTCCAGTATTGGGGCATGTAGTGTCATTGGAGCAGGTTCCTGATCCGGCTTTTGCCGGACGGCAGATGGGGCAAGGGATTGCAGTGAAGCCGGAAGCGGGTCAAATTGTTGCTCCTTTCAGCGGAAAAGTCATTCACATCATGATGAAAAGCAAGCATGCCTTGATTTTGGAGCATTCGACAGGTGTACAGATTCTGGTGCATGTAGGGGTCAACACGGTATCAATGAAGGGCGAAGGATTCACCATACATGTGGAGACGGGGCAAACCGTAGAGCAAGGGCAGCTGTTGATGGAATTTGACCGTGATCTCATTCGGGAATCTGGATATCCAATCATCACACCGATAATTGTGCCGGATGGTCAGAGTATGGTCAAATCGGTTGAGGAGCTGCCGGGTGAGGCGGACGATTTGCAGTATACCTTAATGAAAATTCATTTGAATTCGTTGTCAGACCATACGGATTAATTCCAAGTGATCCCCCCAGTCTATTTTAGTAACCAGGCTCGTGAAAGAATGCTACAATATACTTGGTGATGAAAATTGACAAAGAATATATTTTTGCAAATTTATCAGGAGTATTCTGAACGGATTCAGACAGGCGAGTTGGCCCCGGGCACGAAAATGCCTTCTGAAAACGAACTGGCTCGCGAGTATAATACTTCGCGCGAGACCGTTCGCAAGGCACTTCACTTGCTTGCACAAAATGGGTACATCCATAAAATAAAAGCCAAGGGATCTTTTGTACTGGATATTGGGCGAATGGATTTTCCAATAGGGGGACTGGTCAGTTTTAAAGAGATGTCTGAGCGAATTGGGCGTAAATCACGTACGATTGTGCATGAAAATCAACTGATCCCAGTTCCGAAGGACATTGCCAGCCATCTTGAGATTGACATACACCGGTGTCTTGTCTGGAAGGTCATTCGCGCACGTGAGATTGAGGGTGAATGCGTTATACTGGACAAAGATTACTTTCGATCAGACATTGTACCGGTGCTAACCCGGGAAATTAGCAGTGGTTCCATCTACGAATATCTGGAGGGAGAGCTTAAGCTTCAAATCAGCTATGCCAAAAAAGTCGTTTCCGTAGAAGAGGCAGCCGAAGAAGATCGTAGGCTGATGGACCTCCAAAGCTATACCCACGTGGTCGTAGTACGTAATTATGTTTATCTGGAAGACACCACGTTGTTCCAGTATACCGAGTCGCGGCACCGCCTGGACAAATTCCAATTTGTCGACTTTGCCCGACGTTCCCACGGTGAAGACAAGAGGGCAGATTTTTTTCAGGAATAGCTCCATCCATAGTCAAGAAACCCTGTCTTCTGGAGACAAGGGTTTCTTTTTTTCACTTGGATGCAACGGTTGAGCAGCTTGTATTCTAGCATTTGAGGGATTTGAATTTGCGTTTTATCCAAAAGCTATGTATGGAATATTAGAATAATGTATACTGTTTGAACTATAATTTCATGCTACATACCATGGGAATGAGGTGTATGTTATTTATGTATAGAGTGGCTATCTGCGATGATGAGCACAAGCAAAGAGAGCTTGTTAAAAATATGCTGCGTCACCTTGATGAATGCCGTTGAGATTCCTGTTATGAGTGGAAGAGATGCATTTGATTTAAATTTTTATTCCAAGGATGGCTCGGAGTATTTAACCATAGATGGACAGTCCTACATCAGTGAAGATGCTGTTCAACCTATCCTTGGAGGGAAATCAGTGAACACCATACCATCGAATGGCCAAGCCAACATGGTTCAAAATAGACAAAAGCTCAGCCAATAAGACGATGACCGTTGATTTTCCAAAAAGCGGAGGGTTCGCTGTCTATGATAAAAACGGAGTAGTTGTACATTTTTCAACTGCCAGCAATCACAATTCGGTTGTACTGCCCAAGGGTGGCTTGATCGTTTTGGGTGGCGATGCAGGGAATGTATTTAAAATCAATTTGAATTAAGCGTGTAGCCGCTTCTGAAAATTTGCCAGATGTTCTCCCTTAGTAATTTGCTAAGCTTTAACCGAGGGAGAACTTTATTCAGCAGATGAGCCTAAATCCGTAATGGATAACTTAATATCGAAGGTTACTGGTACTTTACTGAATTTATAATCCCAATCGTCCTTTACTTTTTTCCATACTCGAGGTTGTTCAATATATAAGTGTTCGCCAAAACCGGCAACATCGACTTTATATTCTGACTGTAATTTGTGCATAACAGACTTAATCCTGCGAGTCACTTCTTTTTCAAACTCTTTCTCAGCCTCTTTCATGTTTCGTGTCTCAGTTGGGTCCACTTTCTCATCCCAGTTTTCGATGAAGCGTCCTTTGGATTCAATTTTTACGTGAAACGAGATATCGTTGCCCTCGGTCACCTTAGTTGTTATTTTGCTTTTCACCGATTTGATTTCGTAAGTTATGGCTTTATTCCGCTTGTCATACGTTTTGACAGCTCCCCCCTCAACATCCCCTTTAATCCATCCAATACTCTCCACATCTTGTTGTCCCAAACTACCGATCCAGTGCCCCGTTTCTCCTTTAATAATGCCGGCCCCTGAAAATTCTAATTCTCCATCTGATTCAGTAATGCTTTGTAATATATAGCTTTTTTTGGAATGCATCAACCCATTTAATTCAGACAAATTGACTCCCTTCATTACCTTACTGGTTCTGAAATGGTTACGAAGCATATACAGAATATGAATGGATGGGATCTCGTCCTCATATTTGGTAACTAAAGTGTTAGCTGCTCGTTCCTTGCTTAAGAAGACCAAACAACTCGGGCGAATATCATTATCACGTAGCACAAAATCCATTAATTGCTGCATCGTCTGTTCTTTCGCCAAATCGGTGGAAACCACCATGACCTTTAGATGGTGACCAATAACCGGGCGATCCAAACGGAGAGAGAGTTGCCGGAAGATTTCAAACAAAGAATCCCCGGTGCCAGCTATATTGATATAGTTTCGCCCTTGTCCACCGCCGCCTTGTTGCTCTGTGCTTCCGGATGATTTTTTGGGGACGATTTGTACGTTGGCGGTAATTTTATTTTTCTTGAAGTAACGGTCGCCTTTCTTCTCCAGATCCTGCTCCAATGGAGTGGGCTCCCCCTTATCCAGAGCCAGTCCTGTATATATGCTTAGTTCCTCTACTTCTTTGCTGCTCCAACAGCCGACTTGAGTCACCAGAAGAATGAAGGCAAGCAGCAATGATAGGACAGGTCGTCTACACATTTTGCTTCATTCCCTTCTTCCTGATCATGAAAATGATGGAGAGAAGTACCGGAATCAGAAAAAACAAAATGATTGCCATGTATTCGACCGCACCGCTCAGGCTAAACACGTCCATCATACTAATAGGAGTCATTGTGGAGATAAAGATAATCGGAATTAAGCCAAAAATCGCATAACGATATTTAAGACCGAATACCTGTGAGACCCCTAAGGATGCATTGAAGAAAAAACTACAAAAATTACAAAACATTTGCATCATCCAGATCACCAGCAGCGGAAACTCAAGCCGTTCAAAAAGAAATCCGGGGATTTCAAAACTGCGCATTAAATTAATGGTGGGCCAAGTACTTGTCACAGTGGAGTCCATCGATAACCCACCGATCACCATAACTACGGTCAGAAAGTACAAAACCCAAGGGATACTGATCCCCACTACCATAGCCTTAAATGCTTTTTCAGGGTGCTGCAAAAAAGCGACCAGTGTCATGACGACTTCGCATCCAGTGAAAACAAGAACAGTCGATTTTAGTCCCTTGATGACAGGTAAAATCCCCTCACTCAATACGGGACGAAGATGATCAATTTCAAAAATTCTTAGGCTAAATACAAAACAGAGCAGCAGAAAGAAGAGACTGATCGGAAGTACAATCTGGTATAGCCGAGCGATGGGATTAATACCTCCAAAAACCAGGTAACTCCCTACCCAGATAAATGGAATCACAATCGCCCAAATAGGTGTGCCTTCAAGCAGAAAAAACATCGTCACTTCAGCTAAAACCCGAATCTCAAGGCCAGCGATGATTACAAAATATATAATCAATAATACACTTAAAAATCCTCCCGGAATCGTGCCCACAATTCTTCTGGAATATTGATATACGGTCTTTCCGGGAAACTGTTGACTTAATTTCACCATGAGCCAGACGACTAACATGACAATACATCCACCGACGAGGACAGAAAGCCATGCATCAGGAGTCTGTACCTTTTCAGTTACATTTCTCGGCAGTATCAAAATCCCCGCCCCCAATACGGTATTGGTCAGGAATACAGCGGCCTGCTTAGTTGTGATCTTATCATCAGAGCGTGTAAACACATTAGCTCCTCCTTCATCTTGGCATCATGGTCTGCGTTTTTTTTGCTGAGTTTTCATCATAACAGGTCTTCGTTTCATCATAGATATAGGAGCCCGAATGTACACATCCTTCCAGTCGCTTAGACGCATGGGGGAAAAGGGGGTTACGTACGGCACACCAAAGCTCTTCAATTTCGTCAGATGGATACAAATTAACAGAAAGAACAATATGGTTCCGAACATGCCCAGGATGGCTGCAAATAGCATGCCGGCAAAACGCAAAATTCGCAAGGTAATGCCCGCACTATATGTCGGTATCGAAAACGAAGAAATCGCAGTAACCGAAACCACAATTACCAGGAAAGGGCTAACGATACCCGCATTTACAGCAGCGTCTCCGATGACCAAGCCTCCCACAATACCCATCGCAGGACCAATGGGTTTGGGCAAGCGAATGCCGGCTTCCCGTAGGATTTCGATAGAGATTTCCAGAATCATGACCTCTATGACAGAGGGGAAAGGGACGCCTTGGCGTGTTTCGATGATGCTAATGACCAGCTTGGTTGGAATCAAACCGGGATGAAACGATATAAAAGAGATATATAAAGCAGGCCCCATAAGCGCTATAAACGCTCCGCTAAATCGCAGCAGACGTAAAAGTGTTCCTGGAATCCAGCGCTCATAATAGTCCTCGGGTGATTGAAGCAGCATACTGAAGGTCACCGGAACAATAAGTGCAAAGGGAGTTCCATCCAGCAAAATGGCTATTCTTCCTTCCAACAAAGCGTTAATAACACGGTCGGGGCGCTCTGTGTTGTGAGCCTGCTGGAATGGACTTAAATAATTGTCTTCAATAAGTTGTTCCACATAACCGGATTCAGCCAAAAAATCCATGTCTATTTTTGAAATTCTGCGGGTTACTTCTTCAAGGAGATCCAGATTCACAATATCCTTTATATACGCGACAACCAGATCTTTTTTGATTCGACTTCCCACTTGGAATTTCTTCATTTCCAGACTTTTGTTTAAGCCTTGGCGTCGAAGCATTGAAGTATTTTCACTTAATACCTCCGTAAAACCGATTCGGGGGCCCCGAAGTAATGCTTCTGAGGTGGGTTCATTCACTGATCGTACGGCGCCGTTAGGAGACCCGACCAGCAGTGCTTCCTTCATTCCTTCAATCAATAGCGCGGTATGGCCTAAAAGTATAGACTCCTGCAGGTCCTCCATATCAGCAACTTCACTAACTTGCGTAAGTGGCATCAAGCTATCTTTTATAAAAGAGTTACTTATACCTTCCTGCTGTTCCTGTTGGCCCTCAAACATCAAGACCTGCAATACCTGCTTGTTCATAAGCTCTTCATCCTGCATACCTTCTATGAAGATTAACACGGACCGTGCATGAAATTTCTTCACCATAAACTCACGAAAATGCACATCACTATTCTCGCCTATAGCCTCTTGGATCGATTTCAAGTCGGCATCATAATCCCCTGTCATTTTGGGGCCTGTTTCCTGCTGCTCAGTGTGAGCTTTGTGATCTTGATTCCCAGACCGACCGTCAGGAGAATGCTTGGAGTGCGCCCCTTTGCTACCCACAAGTGAGTAAATCGAGGTGTTTATATAATAAATCCCTAATGGAACAATCAACGCGAGGCTTGCCTGAAATAATGTAACCCAGCTAGGAATAAAAGGTATTATTTTAGACCACATGATGATGCCCTCCCCCCAAACGATTCCATTCATTTCCCGTAGAATAACAGGGTGTGTATAAAGTATTCCTTGTAATGAATTAATTTACACATCAAATGTGAAATGCGGCTGTGTTGCTGATTTATAGGGAGTTCATAAATTGAAAAAGGGATCACTGGTAATCCCTTGAATTTGAATAGGGAAATCCCTCGATATTAATGATTTTAACTATATCGTGATCGAAATCACATATAACCCAAACCGCTATATTAAAATAGAAGCATAAGCAATATTTATAGGAACGTAGGAGAGGTCGTCGGTAGGAAATGTCGTCGAATGAATGGAGGAACCGGTATATGATAAACAGTAAACAGAAGCTTGTGGTTATAGGGAACGGAATGGCTGGTATCAATACGGTCGAGCAAATTTTAAAATTAACGGATAAATATGAAATTACGGTCCTTGGAAATGAGCCACATCCGAACTATAACAGGATCATGCTCTCTTATGTTCTGGAGGGCAGCAAAACCATTGAGGATATCATATTGAACGATTTGCAATGGTACGAGGACCAAGGTATTACTTTATATACTGGGAAAATGGTGCGGAGCATCGATGGTGAAAGAAAGAGGATTTACACCGAAGACGGACTTGAAATTAATTACGATGTAGCTTTGGTGGCTACTGGCTCCCAGTCGTTTATTTTGCCTATTCCGGGAAAGGAATTGCCGGGAGTCATCGGTTTTCGAGATATCGCCGATTGCTCGGCAATGCTTGAGGCGGCGAAAACCTATAAAAAGGCAGCGGTCATTGGTGGAGGGCTGTTGGGACTGGAAGCGGCTAAAGGCTTGGTCAACCTCGGTATGGACGTAACGGTCGTTCATTTGATGGAGGATTTGATGGAGCGTCAGCTTGACCGTGAAGCCTCTGCGATGCTGAAAGCAGAATTGGAACGTCAGGGAATCAAGTTTGCCATGCAAATGCAAACTGCAGAGGTGTACGGTCAGGATCGGGTACAGGGACTGCGGTTTTCGGACGGAAGCAAACTGGAAGCGGATTTAGTCGTTATGGCCGTTGGGATCAAACCAAATATTCAGGTGGCTGTGCAAAGTGGTATAGAAACGAAACGTGGAATTGTAGTCGATGACTTGATGAGGACCTCTATGCCGGATGTATATGCTGTAGGGGAGTGTGCTGAACACCGCGGGATTTGTTACGGCCTGGTTGCTCCGTTGTTTGAACAGGGAAGTATCATTGCCAAGCATTTGGCAGGTGCAGACACTGAAGGCTATATGGGATCAGTGGTTTCCACCAAGCTCAAAATTTCAGGGGTGGACGTTTTCTCGGCTGGCGATTTCATGACCCAGCCTGAACATTCGGTGATTGTAGCAAAGGATGAGTGGAAGCGCACATACAAAAAAGTGCTGCTTCGTGATAACCAGATTGTTGGAGCTGTACTGTTCGGAGATGTGACCGAATCTGCTAGCCTCCAGAAATATGTGCGGCAGCAAACGTTGATGACGGATGAAATTTATGGACAGATCATGGGTACTGGGTGTGGTAAAGGCGGTGCTAAAACGTCATCCGCTGAAACTATGGCTGATGATGAAATTGTCTGCGGCTGCAACGGTGTGACCAAAAAGGCAATTGTCGATGCGATTAATGAAAACGGACTGACCACAGTCGATGAAATTAAAGCATGCACCGGAGCCACACGTTCCTGTGGAGGGTGTAAGCCGGTTGTTGAACAAATTCTTCAGTATGTTCTTGGAGACAGCTTCAAGACGACAGCCAAACAAGGAATATGTGGCTGCACAACATTAAACCGGGACGAGATTGTTGAAGCTATCCGAACCAAAGGGCTTACAACAACGCGTGAAGTTATGAATGTACTTGGTTGGCATAATGATGAAGGATGCTCCAAGTGCCGTCCGGCGCTGAATTATTATTTGGGGATGATTAACCCGGATAGCTATGAAAACGAGGAAGATTCCCGTTTTGTGAATGAGCGATTGCACGCGAACATTCAAAAGGATGGAACGTTTACAGTTGTTCCAAGAATGTACGGCGGTGTAACGACCCCAGAAGATTTGAAGAAAATAGCTGATGTTTCTCTTAAATACAACGTTAAAGTCGTTAAAGTAACAGGAGGGCAGCGCCTAGACCTGATTGGTGTCCGTAAAGAGGATTTGCCTAAAGTATGGGAAGAACTCGATATGCCGTCGGGATATGCCTACGCGAAATCACTGCGTACAGTTAAAACCTGTGTTGGATCGCAATTCTGCCGTTTTGGCACACAGGACTCGATGGGAATGGGAGAAGTTCTGGAACGGAAATTCGAAAGACTGGATTTTCCAGCAAAATTCAAATTAGGGGTTAATGGGTGTCCACGCAACTGTGCAGAATCGTGTACGAAAGATATCGGAATCGTAGGCAATGATGGAGGCTGGGAGATCTTTATCGGTGGAAATGGCGGTATAAAAGCGCGGTTGGCTGATTCGTTTTGCAAAGTGAAGACGGACGCTGAATTGATTGATATTGTGGGAAGCGTGATGCAGCTGTACCGGGAAACAGGCCAATATCTGGAACGTACTTCGGAATGGGTTGAACGGATCGGACTTGAAGAGATTCGGAAGGCTGTCGTTCACGATATAGATAATCGCAAGGCTTTAATAGAACGGATTGAATTTGCGCTGCAACAGGTTGAAGACCCATGGAAAAAGATCATCAACGATGCTGATTCGCGCAAAAATTTATTTGAAGTAGTTACACCGTCTGTTGTGTGAATGTATTTAAATCATGCCTAGAGAAGGGAGCAATCAAGCGAATGATCAAGCATGCCGAGTGGCTTATCGTCGGTCACAGTAAGGATTTCCCAACTAGAATTGGGCGGACGATTCAGTTGGATGATAAGGAAATCGCAGTTTTCCGCACTTCGGAGAACAAGCTTTATGCTGTTGAAAATTCCAGCCCGCATCCTAAAGGAGGGCCGCTTACCGAAGCGATGGTATCCGGTCATTACATTTATGACCCGCTATGTGATTGGAAGATTGATTTGGAGACGGGGATGGTTCAAGAGCCTGATACTGGACAAGTCAAAACATTCGACATTCGGGAAGACGGAGAAAAAGTGAAAATATCACTTTAATGCAATAAAAAAGGCTCGGCAGGAACAAGTCCTGCTGAGCTTTTTTCTTCTTGGATCAGGTAATGGTAATACCTGCGCTCGCATAACCCACAACAGTGTTCACAAGGGAAATTCCTGTAGCTGTCGCGGAGAAGACCAGAAGCAGACGGGTCTGCGCGGTTACCGGTATAGTCAATCCGGTGGTGATACCACTGGAAATTGTACCCAGGGGAACGATGCCTGTCAGTGGTGGAGCTAGTGTAACTATAGCTCCGGGAACCGCTGTAAAGGTGTTATTAGGTGTTGTGGAACTAAACAACTGGGCAGTAATCGTTGAGGATGAACCTACTAGAGCAAGCGCAGCTGTTGTACTAAAATATCCGGCAATGGATGTAATTACGCCATCCCGTGGAACGGAGAAAGCAAAGTTGATCAGCGGTCCGACAACTGTACCCGTCAGATCAATGACGCCTCCTAAAACACTGACCCCTGTGGCTGAGCTTCCGAAGCCGATCAAACTCGTTGTTCCTACTAACCCGCCAGCAATGGTTGTCAAAATCGCAGGTCCGCCAGAAGCAAACGGAATGATCGCTCCCGAACCGGTGGCTCCAGTAACGCCTGTAATACCCGTTACACCTGTAGCCCCAGTGGCTCCAGCAGCCCCGGCGGCGCCTACTGGCCCAGCGGCTCCGATAGGGCCAGCGGCTCCGATAGGCCCGGCGGCCCCGGCAGGCCCAGCAGCTCCGACAGGCCCAGCAGGTCCAACTGGACCTTGTGGTCCTGCCGCACCCACTGGTCCTGGTCCACCGACAGGACCTGGCGCACCGCCCGGCCCAACAGGTCCGGCAGGCCCATGTGGCCCGGGTGTGCCTGACGTGCCTCCCAATGCAATACTGATAGCCGTCCCGGCACTTCTTATAGCACTGATCAAACTGTCTTTAAGGGCAGGGTCAATGGGTTCCTGCAAAATGATAGACAACAAGATATCGAGTAGTTGTTGCAATGTGGTTCCAACGCCGATCGGAGAGAAAGGGGTGGCTTCCGACGCTACGATAGCCAGTTCCAACGCCGCCAGTAAATCTGCTTTAACGGGACCTCTAAGTTTTAAGATATTCGCCAGAGCTAATAACCGGCGTAAAATCTGTTGCAATGAAGATACATTAGCCGCAGAGGGATTAGCGAAAACGAGCGGGATGATCGCGATTAATTCCTGAATCAGCTTGAGAAGTTCTTCCATTTCTCTGCTAACTTTAGGTGGTTTGCAATCCTCTTCTTTTTTTGAAGCACCACTGAACCTGAACGGTTTTCTGTGTTTCATGTTCAAATATCTCCTCCTCACATTTCTCCCTACTGTAGAGGTGACAAGTGGATCATCGCCCCGTTTTGCAGATATTAACAATATATTTACTGAAGCTAAAAGGGTGAATCACCACACAAGAATTATTATTGGAGGCTTGTACATAAGCTTTAATATCGATTTTCTGTATTTCCAAACCGGGCGTTGACCAGTGTTGCCATTTCCGCAGGCATAGTGCCCAAACGCAGTAAACCACTTAAGGCGTGCTTCCGATTTTCTGATTCCAGCAGCATGACACGCAAGCTTAGTCCATATCATTCATAAACAAAGCGCGGTCTCCGAATAACTCGGAAACCGCGCTGTTTTTGGGAATAATCCAATAATATATCTAAATCTAGGGCTACTTAGTCAGTCTTACTTGAAAATACGTACCAGCAGTTCAGCCAGCTCACCTCTGCTAATGGCTGCCTTTGGTTTGAGCGTTCCATCAGGATATCCACTGACCCAACCGGAGGAAACAGCCTTTTCGAAGGCTGAGGAAGCCCATGTAGCAATCTGCTGTTCATCCTTATAGGATTGCAATTTGGCCGTGCCTGAAGCAGATGCCTTATCCTCTATCGCATGTGACAGGATCACCATTGCCTGTTCACGGGTAAGACGTTCATCGGGGCCGAATGTCTGAGCATTTAACCCTTCAATCCATCCCTGACGATGAGCGGCATCCACGGCTGGTGCAGCCCAGTGCCCTTTCATATCTGTAAATGAGGTAGGCACACTCTCATCTCCAGTGGTTCCCAACGCTCTGGTCAGTATGGATACAAATTCTGCGCGGCTTACCGCACGCTCTGGACGCATGTTGCCATCTTTGTAGCCTTGCATCCAGCCTTTGACTGCCAGCGATTGCAGGGATTTCGCCGCCCAATGGCCTTGGACATCCGGCCATACCGGAGCTGTGCCTTGCGAACTTGCTGAATTTGCTGTGCCGTCCTGCACGTTTGTATTATCGGACGGAGATTTGGTATCAGTAGAAACAGCAATCGCAAAGGTACTAAACCGGGTCGTATCGAAACCCACAGCCGACAGATTTCCTTTGGAATCCCTCACTGCCGTACCTTTCAGAATCTCATGCTCTCCATTGTCATGAATAACGAGAATAGAAAACTGGGGTTCCTTGCCCTGCAATTCACGGATGGATTCGGCATCCAGTGGCAGAACGATATGCGATGTACCTGTAACGTTAGCCTTGATTTCCGCAGACGCACCGATCAGCTTCAGATTGGATTGTTGTCCGGCCCAATCGCGTATTTGCTGTGCATGTTGTGCATCTGCCTGCTGGAATGACAACGTAACGTCCTGCTGACCTGAGGCCATGTCGGTTAAGGTATGACTGGATAGCATCAGTGTTCCATATTGGGATATGACCGAGGCTCCGATGGTATCCCATTTATTCAGCGAAGAAAGGGGAAGAATAACCTGACTAATATTCTTTTCCTGCTCCAGATGAATATCCGCGTAAGCCTTGCCTTCCAAACGGGCCTGATTGATTTGTCCATCCAGAAATGCAGTAGAAGGAATATGGAGGACGACTGCTTTTCCTTGTTCAGAAAATCCAGGCTGCTGTTGGATAACAGCGTTGTTATGGTCCTCGTCTTTTTTATTAGAATTGCCAGTGTCCACAATGACCTTTGCGGGAACGGTTACTTCAATTGGCTGTGTCAGGGCATGAGAACCATCGCTTACCTTGGTGACCTCCAGTATCACAGTAACCGCCGTTTGGGTTCCTGCCGGGAAGATAGCCCCATCTGTGCGAATTATATCCGGCTGGCTAGTGCTGCTGATGACCAGGCGGAAGCCTTCGGGTACAGCAGGCAGCTTGAGCAGGGTATCACTCGCAGTAGGTGCTGCCAGGCTTGTGATGGAATCGGCTACACGTTGGGCGGTTAATCCCTGTGCATACACTAATTTGGAGGGAGCACTTTCCAAACCATTCACGATCTGTAGCACATAGTAGCTGACTCCTTCAGGAACAGGTGTAAATACATATTTCCCTTCTCCAGAAGCGGTTCCTTGCGCAATCAGCTCCTGCTGGGCACTGTACAGCTCAAGCCGTGCGCCCGGCCAAGCGCCTGTAACGGTCACCGAGGCGGTAGCGTCATTGCCTGCTGCGGCTTCAATAGCACGGGGCAGCACGTTTATGTGGCGTTCGGCTGGCTCAGCCGACCAACCTGAATTATCGTTATAAGCATAGTTCAATACGTATACACCGGGCGTATTCGTATCCACGTTGCCGATACCTGTTAGTTCAGGTACCAGAATATTACCGTACACGCTGTCCAGCACGCTGGCTCCCGGATCGGTGAAGCTGCTGCCAGCTTCCAGTATGATCGGGTTGTTGCCGTTCAAACGTACATAGGGTGTATTCGGTAACGCCTTCAATACTGTGATTATGAATGTTCTTTGTACAGAGGTTGGGCCTTTGGATATAGTTGCTATTAATTGTACATTTACATCACCGTCTATAAACTTCGGCCGATTTACTTGACCCGTACTGCTGAGAACATCCGGTTGATCCGAAGACCAATCAATACGTGTGTCGAATGCTCCTGTATTGGGCAAAGTGATGGAATCCTTAATCCCCTGTGGGTAATCCAGTTTCAGGGTATTTGCTGCCAAATTCACTGCTTCATCTGCACTTACGGGCAGTGCGGGCACGAGCAGGCTGAATGTTTTTCGAAGTTCAACTCCGCCTCTTGTCAGAACAGCTTCCAGCGTAATAGTTTGATCGCCCTGCACATAGCTCGGGAACGTGACATGACCGTTGTGATCCAGAAACTCGGGGTGATTCGAAGTCCACGATACCTCAACGCCGTTTAGGCCTTCTTTCGGCAAATATACGTCTCCGGTTACGGGGGTTAAGGGCACATCAAGTGCCACGTAAGCTGCGTTTACAGCTTCAATATCGTTCATCGGCAGACTGAGCACATGTGCAGTGAAGTTCTTAGTTTTCGTTAAGCCTTCGAGATGCAGGACAGCCATCAGGGTAACATCTGTATTTCCATTAATGTAGGAGGGTCTGCTGAGTGTTCCATCTGGTGCAATAACAAGTGGATTGGCAGAGGACCATTCGATCTGGGTACCACCATAGCCGGACAGAGGAAGAGACAAATTTTCTTTCACCGCAGACAAATCGCCCAGTGACAGGCTATCTGCTGCCTGATCCAGTGTATCTTGTGCAGCTACCTTCAATACGGTAACCTCAAAAGTTTGGGTATCCGAAGCGGTTCCCTTTGTAATCGTCGCGGTCAGCTTTACTTTCCGATCACCCGAATCGTAGCGCGGGCGTGTGACAGCGCCCTCATTGCTGATGACATCCGGGGTATCCGAACTCCAGCTTACCGTTGTATCGTTCAATCCGGTCAGCGGCAGTGTCAGCCGTTGTGATACCGCAGCAGCTGAATCTCCTGATGCAAAGCCTGGAGCCAGTGCAGCTTTGGCCTGTGCAACATATTCAGCATCGGTCAGAATATTCACCGTGACCTCTACGGGAGCACTTTCGCCCTTTACATTCACAGCCTGAAGGCTGTAAAGAGCTGCACCGGGAGGTAATGGCGAAGAATCTGTGAATTGGGTTAAGGGTCCTGTATACAAGGTGACACCATTTCGGATGACCTTGTATGAAGTCGCATAAGGAACGGCATCCCAGCTCAATTCCGCCGTATTTCCTTTTTGGGTTCCTGTAAAATGACCTGGAGCCTGTGGAACGGGCAATCTTTCCCCATAAGCTTCAAATTCCATAACAGAAGCCCATTGGTTGTTTCTCGCATTTCCTTGATCAATATACAGACGCAAGTATCGTGCAGTCACCGGGGAAATGCTTCGGCTAAAATGAGCGTCAGCGTTATTTTGAACAGTATCGGAGGTAACCCAATTCGTTCCATCACTGCTCGTTTGCAGTCGGAAACTGTAAGGATCACGCTGATCCTGCCATCCATTAATGATCCCCATACCTGCTACACCGTAACGATCCACGATATACCAGTCTCCCAGATTTACCTGAAGCCATTTTTCACCATTGCTGGCTTGATACCAGCGACTGGTGGGCTCATAAGAGCCGTCCACTGCTTTGGCGGGGTCATAGGGTTGGCTATAGCCGCTTGATGTTACGGGTTTGTTGAGTACTACATTTTCCGAGCCAGCAGCATGAGCTTCATTCGTCCCTATGAGTAGAACCGCACCGCCGAGGATAGGCAGCAGTGGAATCAGCAAATGATAGGGTTTTATTTTGTTGCGTGTGAAGTTATTGCCTTCGAGCACGCGATCACCTCTTCTTTAGAAAAATAGCATAGCGCTTTGAACACTCATTAGTCACGAGGTGGGAATGTACCTTGAGTTGAAATGTAGTAATCCACATTCGGCATCGGGGAGGCTCCACGCAGGTCAGGTAAAGCAAAGGTGGTTGTTCCATTGCCACCGAAATTACTGCCTAGCAGAGAGAATAACGGCTGATTCTGTGAAATAGATAAGACTTGGCCTTCGCATTTTAGCCATCCACTAGGAGCGAAAGTGTAAGGATACATCGTAATTTCTCCAAGATAAGGCATATCCGCGGCTTGTGCCTGCTTGGGACTTACCGCGGTCCCTCCAACCAAAATGACCGCTAACAAACTCAACACAGCGGCTTTCTTCCAAAAATGATTCTTCATACCTACAGCTCCTTTTAAATTCGAATAATGGACAATAAATTCAGTGAAATTGCGACATTAGTCATAGAATGAATAGATATTATCATGGATTTAGGCTTTTTACATCGCTAGGCATCTATCAAATCAACCATTTTATTCCTTTTATTAGATGAGAATTTTATCCCACCAAGTAAGTATTCCTTGAAGGGAATATTCCTTGTTATGTCTCGAATGTGCAGGTGAAGGGGGAAAGGACCTGTGGAAAGCTATCGTAACAGCTGTTCTACTGATAGGTTGTCTGCTGACGGGCTGCTGGAGCAGTAGACCGGTGGAAGATCTGAATCTGGAGACGGGTATTGCACTGGATATCATTTTGATGTGTTACCAAAAAACCTTTAACATCATCAATTTTGTGGTGTTAAAGGTTTTTTATATTTCATATCACTTTTTCATATTGGAGCCTAATCAAACAACGGCAGCGTTTCTTCCAACCAGATAATATAGCTTTCCTCCCGATTGATAGCACGACTCAGCACCAGATAATGTCCGAATTGTTCAGAGCCGGGGGATTGAAGGTTTTCGTCCAGCAGTCGGAGTGCGGTCTTACTTTCGTATAAATACTCCAGCTTTTCTTTACGTTTGGCAATCTGATCCTCGAACAATCGCTTGTTCTCTTCCTTGGAGATGGCTGCTGAAAAATACAGCATAAGCATAAACTCATCCTTTTCTGTTTCTGGTAAATCTTTGGGACTCAGTAGCCATTCGGTCAGCTCCTGGGTTCCCTTGGGCGTGATGCAGTATAGCTTCTTTTCGAGCTTGGCTCCTGTAATGGAGGTGCGATATTCGATTAACCCCTCTTCGGTCAGCCTTTTGAGCTCAGGATAAATCTGACTGTGCTTGGCGCTCCAAAATTGCCCGATTTCCTTCTTGAATTGGCTCGTAATATCGTAGCCGCTCATTTCCTCTTTGTGAATTAGGCCCAGAATGGCATATTTTAATGTACGTTTCAACGTAGCTCTCCTCGTAAAACGGTATTTGACACTAGTATACCATAGTGCTACAATTTATATGTAATTAAAAACATGTTTAAATTTACATGTTTAAGATTCAATGTTTATTATTTTTGGCATGATGTTCAAATTCATGAAAACTCATAATACAGAAAGAAGGATGCAAGATGGACAAGTTTATCGGCAGTCATATGATCTACACCTACGAGAATGGTTGGGAATACGAAATATATATTAAAAATGAAGATACCATCGACTATCGCATTCATAGCGGCATGGTAGGCGGACGTTGGGTTCGTGACCAGAAGGTCAACCTAGTGAAGCTGGTGGAGAATGTGTACAAGGTATCGTGGACTGAACCGACAGGTACGGACGTTTCCCTGAACTTTATGCCAGAGGAAAAACGGATGCACGGCATTATTTTCTTCCCTAAATGGGTTCATGAGCATCCCGAAATCACTGTACGCTATCAAAACGATTTTATTCCGCTGATGGAAGAATCGCGTGAAAAATACGAAACCTATCCTAAATATGTTGTCCCTGAATTTGCAGATATTACATTCATTGAAAATGCGGGTGTAAACAACGAAAAATTGATTTCTCAAGCGCCATACGCAGGTATGACAGACGATATTCGTGCAGGTAAGCTGCAAGCATAATCAAACATTTGCTGATGGGTGTAAAGCCTGGGTCTGTGATAAGCAGTCTCAGGCTTTTTTGTGCTGATTGGAGAGAGGGTAGGGATTAATCTGTGAGCGGGATTTAGAATGAATAGTAGACCAGACCATGCTCGATCAGATAAGAACGGCTAATCCGAGGTTTGACGATGGGCGTTGCAGGGGAGAGACTTTGCAGGTTCACGTGGGTGGTCAGATCGGATAAGGCGGACAGAGCCAGCTCTGCTTTGACAGTTCCCCAGTTGTCAGCGTGGTGCTGAATATATTGGTGAGCCTCGGTAAAGGATAGACCCTTGAGCAAGGTGAACACGGAAGCCCATCGGACGAGGTCGAAGCTTCCTTTGATTTCAGGCAGCTCATATTCTGCCCGGCCTTGAGCATCGTTACACGACATGGTGAGCAAGCCACAGCAGGGGTGTTGATCATGTTTAGAGTCTGGAAATTGACGATAGTCGTACTGAATGATTGCCATGGAACCAATGCGTAATTGGGTTGCTTTGGACGTTTTGGGCTGGGCAAGCGTCATGCTCATGCTAGAATGGCCTCCTTCGATTCACCGTAAATAGGGATGGGAGAATCATACGTCACAGCGGATGTAATGTAAATCACGCACAGGGGCTCAAAATAAGGATAAGTAACGAAAACCGACTTTTAATACTCATGAAAACGGATACTTGCATCCGTTTCTTTTATTATCTTGCCGATAGTCCTTTATATTGAAAAAAAGACAACCCCGGATTTCCCCGGGATTGTCATTATGCTCTCTTAGGTCCAAAAATCATAAAACTGATCGCGGCTAGAACCCAGACACCAATACCGCCGTAGAGCATTATCAAGCCAAAGCCGTGCACAAGCGCTGCATGGACGACGGCTCCAGACGCATCCAGAGAGGAGAGTTCTGGCAAACTCTCAGTATTTCCGGCGGCTATTTTTTCGGCCACAGACCGCAATTGCACTGCATTGAGAGTCCCGGAAAGGGCACCCTTCAAATAAGATAGAATACCTTCCTGCAAGATGAATCCCATCACAGCGATGTTGATGGCTAGACTGATAAATCTGGCACTCGTTTCTATACCGGAAGCCATGCCTGCACGGGCACTCGGAACAGAGCCGGTGGTCGTGTTGGTCACAGGCGTGTTGGTTAAGCCAAGCCCAATACCAGCCAACAAGGAGCCAGGGAGCATGGTTAACCAACTGGCGTGATCGCTGCCGCTGCCATATTTCATCAAAATGAAGCCCATACCGAGGATGAACAGACCTGATGGAATGACTATACGCGGCTGATAGCGGAGCGAAAAACGCTCTGCCAGAGGCGGAATTAACAAGGTGGGCAGCGCATAAGCCAAGAGAGACAGCCCGGCGGCTACGATGCCGTAACCTAGGCCACTCTGGAAATAGATCGGCAGATAGATCATGAACGGCCAGAAACTGAAGTTCATGCCGATGGAGCCAAGGAGAGCGCCGGAGAAATTACGTATCTTGAATACGGAAAAGTCAAACATCGGATGGGCGCTGAGCTTTTCCGCAAATAGAAAAACAATGAAACTTATTGCTACTGCAACAAGGATGCTGATGGATGCTCTGCTGGTAAGGCCGAGTTCCGGCCCTTGCGTGATAAAGTATGCAAGGCCAAAAACTGTCAACGAAAGCGTGATGATGCCGATAATGTCCAGCTTTTTCACCTGCGGATCTCTGGACTCCTCTATGCCACCGAAAACAAGAATCAAAGTGAGGATGGTCAACGGAACGTGGACCAGGAAAACCCAATGCCAGTTCAACACGGCCACGATCATGCCGCCGATGATAGGTCCAAAACCGAGGCCGATACCGAACACGATCCCCCATATGCCAAAGGCCTTGCTACGTTCTTGTCCTTCCTGAAACCGATGTGAAAGAATTGCTACCTGGCAAATCTGCATCGCACCAGCACCCACCCCTTGAAGAAACCGACTGATGATCAGAACCGATGTGTTTTGCGCCAAGCCACAAATCAAGGATGTAATACCGAACAAGACGAGGCTGATAATAAAAATACGCCTCCTTCCATACCGGTCAGCCAGCGTTCCAACAGCCATCAGAACTGTGGCACATGCAATGGTGTAAGCGTTCATAATCCATTGCATATCCTTAAGATCGCCATGCAATACTTTTTCCAGAGTTGGCAGTATCACTGGCACACTGGAAATTTCGAGGCCGAACATCAATGCGGACAAACATATAGCAGCCAATGCAATTATATTTTTGCGGGAGAAGGAGAGGCTCACTGAGAGGTCCCTCCAGACTTTTGTTCACGGTCTGGACATCCGGCAGCGCAACTATAATATTGCGCCTCATTAAGCGCAACTCGTACACCAGCACCAACCAGCCTTTTTTCGTCAATTGTACGATTAATAGCCTCTTCAATATGTACTTCTAAATCTGCTACTGTTCCTACCTTATTCAAAACGTATTTGCTCAAGAGCAGCCATCCTCTCTATCTTTTCATGTTTGGTTCACCTTATCGATGTGATTTTAATTATATAATCTAAATCACTCATTTTACATAACGCAATCAATCCATTATGATGATTATACAAAGTAATTAAATGAATTTATCATAAAAACGTTAAATTTAAAGGAGAGCATTCAAAGTGGATCATATAGACAAACAAATCCTCTTTTATCTTCAAAGTCAGGCAAGAATTTCAATGACGGAGCTAGGGAAATGCGTGGGTTTGTCCCAACCTGCTGTAACAGAACGAGTTAAACGAATGGAAGAAAAAGGGGTTATCAAGGAGTATCGCACTATCATCTCTCCTGAAAAAATAGGAAAGGATACGGCAGCCTATATATTGTTTCGAACTAGAGATTGCCATGCATTTCTTGATTTTGTCCATACATCTCCACATGTTGCCGAGTGCCACCGTATAAGCGGAGAACACAGTTATTTATTAAAAGTAGTGACCGGCTCGACGCGCACCCTCGAAGAGTTTAGCAATCAGTGTGATAAGTATGGAACCTACACGAGCCTGATTGTCATGTCGTCACCGATTGATCATAGACTTCTCATTCATTCTCTGGAAGAAGCAAGTGGAGCTGCTCATTCAGAAAAAGATTAAGAATGAAAAAAAAGACACCACCGAGTATCCCCGGGTGTGTCTTTATCTTAAAAATATATAGTTAAGCTGATTAAACGGGCGTTACGTCCTGAATCGCTTCATCTTTCCAAATCACGTTCTCGCGATAGTTTGATCCCCAATTGTACATCGCTCTCAGTACCGGAATCAGGCTTTCGCCATGCTCAGTCAGTGAGTATTCCACATGCGGAGGGACGACAGGGTAGACCTTACGAAGAATGAGCTTATCCTCCTCCAGCTCGCGCAGCTGGTTAGTCAGCATTTTTTGTGTAATGTGGGGGATCAGCTTTTTCAGTTCACCGAACCGTTTGGTGCCTTCCAAGCCGAGATGCCATAAAATAATCAGCTTCCATTTTCCGCCGATGACGGCGAGGGTCAATTCCTTATCACAATTAATCAGCTTCAAATCAATCCGGTCTTTTACAGTAGTGATGTTCATCAACCTCCTGTCCGTAGTTACTCCAAGTATACTGTTTATGACTACTATACGCAAAAGGGGATACATCCATTTTGGAAACTAACCATACTTTTGGATACGGATGGGCTGGTCAGCGGCGCGTAAAGTTATGTGTTTGGAAAGCTACGACGGTTAAGAAGGAATGACGATGGTGTTAAATGATTCCGGCTCCAGCTCGAAATGATGCGTAGCCTCTCCAGCGGACAGATTCAGCACACGCGATTCGTGGAATGGATTGGCAATGACCACTATCGTTTGTCCGTCAGCATTGCGGAAAGCGACGGCATTTCCCGTCCATGATCCACGGAGTCCAATGCGTCTCGCACCCGGCAATACAAAATGAGAAAAGTGCTTCATCACGTAATATTCCGGGTTCAGGATACGCTTACGATCTGCCGGGTCAACGGTGATCATCGAATTTTGCTCCCATCCCCATGTGCTCTTGCCTTTCGGCTCCAAAACCATGTTCCAGTAAATATAAGCATTCACGCCATTGGTGAAGTAGTGCTGGTACAGGTTATATACATATTTGGCGTAGTCCCAGGAATTTTCTCCGTTCCCGCACTCATTTTCTGTCTGCATGTAACGAAGCTCGGGATAGCTGGCTATGGTGCGCTGGATGGCGTTTTTGCCTGCCCACTGATAGCCCACGCCTTTAATATATTTGTAGGCCTCCGGGTCACTCAGCACGGTATGGGCATATTCATCGAAACCGGTCGAAGTCTTCTTCATTAATTCTTCCCACGGATCGGGGGCGTTAATGGTACCCAGCCAAATTTCCGTATCTAGTCCGTGTTCCTCGAAGGCAGGGCCTAAATAGTCGCGAATAAATTCGCGAAGCTGTTCACCAGTCCATACACAGGAAGGAAATTTTTGATCGGCAATGACTTCATTTTGAACATGGACCTGATGAATCGTAATGCCTGCCTCACGGTAAGCCTGCACAAATTTGACGAAGTATAATGCATACGCTTTCAAAATATCCTTTTCCCAGCGCAATGTGCCGTAATTGTAAGCCTTGGGCGATTTCATCCATGTCGGCGGGCTCCAGGGTGAAGCGAACAGCTTCAAGTCCGGGTTAAGTTGTAACGCTTCCCGAATGAAAGGAATGAGATACTGCTGATCACGCTCGATGGAAAAATGCCTCATCTCCACGTCGCCATCCATTTCATTATGACTGTACCATTCCAGCGCGTAGTCACTGGCTCCAATAGGGAGTCGGCAAATCGTGAATTTGTGCTCGCCCTCCGGATGGAAGAGAGAATGAAGCACCTGCTCCCGTTCGTCGCTCTCCAAATGGTTTAAGGCTACATAGCCCAGTTCATTAAAACAGCCGCCAAAGCCTTCGACGAGCTGATACGCTTCCCCCGTAATGGTCAGGTTGGCAGGCTCTTGGGTTTTGCTAGGATGATGAGATCGGGATTGCCAAGCTTTAGCTTTGGAAGTGGAAAACCACTGAATGGTCTGATTGCTCATATATTACCCTCCTGTTAACGCTTTTTGTATCTCTTCTTATTATAGGGTAGGATCATAGGAGATGAGATGGTCTGAGCCAAGACAAATTTGCCCTAATCCAAGGTAGATTCTGCTGATAAGAGGTGCCAAGAACACATAAAGAACACATGTCTTTGGTATGCTGTTGTCCTAGAATGACCGAAAGAGGGAAGTCGATTGAATAAAAGGGTTCTTCTCGTGGAGGATGAAATACGTATCCGTGAAGTCATTGCGGATTATTTTAAGCAGAATAATTGGGAAGTCTATGAAGCAGGCAATGGAAAAGATGCGCTAATCTGGTTTGATTCGGTGCAGCCCGACCTGATCATACTCGATATTATGATGCCAGAGCTGGATGGTTGGGAGGTATGCCGTCAGGTTCGCAGCCGTTCCGGGGTGCCGATCATTTTGCTGACCGCCAAATCCGGTGAAGATGATAAAATATTGGGCTTTGAGCTGGGAGCAGATGACTACGTTACCAAGCCTTTTAGCCCCAAGGTGCTGATCGCCCGCGCGAACGCGCTGATGAAACGGGTGGAGGGCCATGTGCTGCCTGAGTCGCATGTCCTGCGGTTCGGCACGGCCATTCTCAATACGATGGCTCATCGGCTTGAGGTGGATCAGGCGGAAGTCGAGCTGACGCCCAAGGAGTATGAGCTGCTACGGTTGCTTATACATAACAAAGGTATGGTCATTTCACGGGATGCGATACTTAGCCGGGTGTGGGGGATCGACTTTGAAGGAGACACGCGGGTCGTGGATACGCATATCAAAAAGCTGAGAAGCAAGCTGGGCCGTGAATCACGCCATATCCGGACCGTTTTTGGTACAGGCTACAGGTTTGAGGAGGAAGAATGAACAAACGGGGAGTTACCTTTAAGTTGTTCATTATGACCGTTGTATTTTTTCTTTGTTTTTACGGGATGGTGATTTTAAGTCAATTTCTGTTTTTTGAAAAATTTTATCAGCAACAGAAGATTGGTCGTGTAGAAAGCCGTTTGCAAAGCTTCGGTCAAAGCTATGTCAATGAGGCTTGGGGATCGGGCAGGGTTTCGCGAGAGGCAGCTCGCTTTATGCTTCAGAATAAGAACCAGCTGGCGATTGTAACGCCGGACGGCAAAGTCAAGCTGGATGACCCGTTCCATATCAATCTCAGAAAAGCAGACGGACAGATCGTTAAAATATCGTTATCTCTGTTTATGAACCAGTTCGGAGATGAGCTGAGAGCGGCCCGGATTCAGCCGGGTGACACGTTAACCGTTGAAGGTGAAGTGTTGGAATCCGACGGTATCTCTTCCGTCAATTTCATTTATCCGTCGGGCATTCAAAAGCCAGGCTCCAAACATATAGGAACGACATCGGAAGAGATGAGCACAGAGGGCAGTGTAAGGTTGTCTGGTACGGTGACAGAAATTGTGCTGCCGGATCTGAAAACCTGGAGCCAGCGGCAAGGACTGCTGTTTAGTGCGCTGGAGGAATGGTTTCCTTTGTCGCAGACCCATTTGGAGAAGCTCAAGAATTTTGAAGTGCTGGAGGAAGAGTGGACGGAGCCTTGGACGGGTGTGCGTAATGCGGTCATTGTCTATCCTGTGCGACAAAGCACCGGAGAGATCGACCTGCTGTTCACAGTGACATCGTTGCAGGAAATCAGCGAGACGAATGAAGCTCTGCGCTGGTTCTATCTGTACCTGGGCATCGGGGGTTTTGCCCTGATTCTTATTTTGTCCTTGTTCTATTCCCGAATGGTGACCCGTCCGCTCATTGCCTTGAACAATACTGCCAAACGGATGGCTAAGCTTGATTTTACAGCCCATACACCGATTCGGCAAAATGATGAACTGGGCAGCCTGTCCTACAGCATGTATACCCTGTCCCAGAACCTGGACACCGCTTTGCGCGAGCTTCAGGAGGCTAACCAGCAACTGGTTGAGGACATGGAGCAGAAACAGAGGATGGAGGCTGTGCAGCAGGACTTTTTTGCCAACGCCTCTCATGAGCTGAAGACCCCGCTTAGTATTGTTAAAGGCTTCGCAGAAGGGCTGCAGGATGGCGTTAGTGCCGGGAAGCAGGACCACTATATCAAGGTGATTGTGGAGGAAGCGGACAAAATGGAGCGACTGGTCAAGGATATGCTGGACCTCGCCAAGCTGGAATCCGGTACCCTCAAGCTTCGCAAAACGACCTTTATACTGAGCGAGCTGGTGGAGGAAGTCGTGGACAAGCTGTTCCATCTGTTAAAGGAAAAGCATCTGGAAGTGGTCATTATCCCTGCTAATGAGCTGCCGATTCACGCCGATGCCGGATGGCTGGAGCAAGTGATTTTCAACTTCGTCATGAATGCCATCCGGCATGCCGAGGAAGGAAGTTCGATTACGATCTGTATCGAAGGCTCCGGGGAAATCAATACCTTTTCCATTGAAAATAAAGGGGAAACGATTCCCGACGATCAGCTGGAGCAAATTTGGGAACGCTTTTACCGGGCCGAGCTTTCACGCAGCCGTCAGACAGGGGGAACTGGACTGGGACTGTCGATCGTCAAACGGATTTTAGATTTGCACGATTTCCGCTATATGGCGGAGAATACCAAGGATGGCGTTCGTTTTGTCGTCATATTCGAAGGTTAAGCTATGGCAAAGGAGTCAAGCAGTATGAAATGGAATTGGTTGCCCTCACTATGCACGATTGCAAATCTGGGGGCAGGGGTACTATCCCTGTTTTACACGATTCATGAACAATATACGACCGCTTTTATTCTGATTATAGTGGCTGCCTTGTGGGATGTGCTGGACGGTTTGCTGGCAAGGCTGCTGCATTGCTCCAGTGAATTTGGCAAGCAGCTCGATTCGCTGGCGGATGTAGTCTCATTTGGCGTTGCCCCTGCTTTCTTGACCTTGTTCTACCAACTGGGAGGTACACATTGGATGGGGCCGCTTGTGGCTGTTTTGTTTGTGATATGCGGTGCGGTAAGGTTGGCAAGATTCAATCTGTTGGCTTTTAGTAAAGGCTTCGTAGGCATGCCCATTACGGCTGCGGGTGTGATTTTGTCCTTTATGTTTTTATGGAGTGAGCATTTGCGACCCGAATTATTGCTTGGGCTCATGGTAGTGCTGTCTTTCCTGATGGTTAGTCGTATTCCGTTCCCGTCCTTCAAAAAATAACCGATCAGGAGGTGGCACCCTATGGAATGGGCCATGAGCATGATTACACATTACGGGTACATTGCTATTTTTGCACTTCTTGCTCTCGGGATTATCGGCCTTCCGGTTCCAGATGAAATTATTATGATCTTTGTCGGCTATCTGTCCTCCATCATGGTACTGAATTATTCAATGTCTGTGCTGGTCAGCTTTATCGGGGCGATGACAGGTATGATGATCAGCTACACGCTCGGCAAAAAGCTGGGACAGCCGTTAGTGGATAAGCACGGCAAGTGGGTCGGGCTGACACCGAAGCGGTTTGCAAGGGTGAAGGGGTGGTTTGCACGCTTCGGGCTGTGGACCATTCTGGTCGGTTATTTCATTCCGGGCGTCAGGCATGCGACAAGCTATTTGTCCGGGATTAGCGCAATGCCTGTTCGAAAATATATGCTGGTGGCAAGCGCAGGCTCTCTCGTATGGACCCTTATTTTTACTTCGATTGGTTATGTTACCGGAGCAAATATACACTTTCAATAAGGTTACACCAAAAGTAATGTAGCATTTTTCATGAATTCCGCCGATAATATAATAAAGAAACTGTACAACCAGTGAGGGGATCTGTAGTGAACGCTTTTATGAAGCATATTGAAAAATTACCTGGTTTTCTGCAAATGATCTTGAATATCTCGTTGTTTCTGGTCGGACTGATTTTAAGCTTCTTGCTGCTGAAAGAAACATGGTCCATCTTTTCCTATGTTTTTTTGTATACAGAGGCCGACAAAAATTACTATGAATTCACGGAAGAGTTGCTTGTGTTCTTCTTGTATTTTGAATTCATTGCATTAATAGTTAAGTACTTTAAAACCAATTTTCATTTTCCATTACGTTATTTCATCTATATTGGGATCACGGCCGTCATCAGGCTCATTATTGTAGATCATGATGATGCTAAAAATACATTCTGGTGGTCTATTGCTATCCTAGTCATGGTAGGTTCTCTATTGATCGCTAACAGTAAATTGTTAAAAAGAGAAAGTTGATGCTGGGGAAGATTGCAAGGTTGACAGACAAGTGGGAGAGAGGGAATAAAGACGAATGGTAAGAAACTGGATGAATCATGCGGGCGTCAGGCGGATAGCCGTCCTTGCGATAATCGTTTTGCTGTTGTTTATGTTAAGAAGCATGATGAATATTATGTTGTTAACACTGCTGCTTACGATCCTGATTGGGAGTATATATAACGGAGTGAATAAGCTGGTCAAGCGGTTCGCCAATGTGCCGTCAATGATCGTGCTGCTTCTGGTGTATGGGCTGCTAATCCTGATTATGGTGTGGGGCGTTTACCGAATGGTGCCGCTAATCATTGTACAGGTCAAGCAGGTGTATCTCATGATTCAGCAAGCGTATATGTATCCTGATCGTAATCAATGGAACGAAACGATTATCGAATTTATGGACACGCTGAATGTTCAGCGGCTGTTTGAGCCGGGCTTGAATGCAGTGATGAAGGTCAGTCAATTGGGAACACAACTGCTGGTTTCGATTATTTTGAGCTTATTCTTCCTGATGGAAAAATCCTATATTACACGCTTTACAGCAACGTTTGTAGATAGCAAGCTGGGCTGGTTTTTCAAGGAAGTGGGCCATTTTGGTCGTATGTTCCTGGACACGTTCGGGAAGGTGCTGGAGGCTCAACTGCTGATTTCACTGATTAACTGTATATTGACTACGATTGCGCTCTGGATTATGGGCTTTCCTAATCTGCTGGGTCTTGCGCTCATCATATTCGTGCTGGGATTGGTCCCAGTGGCAGGTGTGTTTATCTCGCTGGCGCCGCTCGGTCTGATTGCTTTCAGTGTCGGCGGCATTCAATATGTCATTTACTTGGTTATTCTGATTGTAGTTATACATGCGATTGAAGCCTATTTCCTGAATCCGAAGCTGATGTCTTCCAAAACCAATTTACCGATATTCTTTACCTTTGTCGTATTGATTTTCTCTGAACATCTGATTGGAATTTGGGGCTTGATTGTAGGTATTCCGCTGTTTGTTTTCTTCCTCGATCTGATTGGGGTAAAACGCAAGGCAGAGAAGGATACCTAACTCAGCGCCACAGATTCTAACCTTGTATAGTTACGATCCATAAATAACGAATGCCTGCGAAGCCGCAGGCATTTTTTTATTTCCCTTTATTTACAGGAAGGGTTGCGCTCATCATCAATCAGGAGGTGTCCAACGGGACGCTTTGCTATCCTGCGGATAGCGAATACCGTCAGGGTAGCTAATCAACTCGATGATGGTTCCCCAGGGCGATCTTCCGTACACAAACTGGTTACGTGCCCCTGCCTCAATGCTGGCCCTCACACATTTTTTAATTTCTTGGTTATCTGTAGTACACTGAGTATAAAAGATATGATCAAGTTGAAAAGAAATGGGATGATATTGGTGGACCAGAAAATCAAGGTATTGGCTATATCGGGGAGCCTTCGTCAAAAGTCCTCCAATACAGCATTATTGAAGGCTACCATCGGGTTAGCGCCGGAGAATATGATGTTCACGATCTATAACGGATTGGGTGAGCTTCCTCATTTTAATCCTGACCTGGATGTAGATGACGGGCCAGCTTCCGTAAAGGAGCTACGGGAACAACTGAAAGAAGCGGATGGGGTATTGATCTGTACGCCAGAATATGGGAATGGTGTTCCAGGTACTTTGAAAAATGCATTGGATTGGATCGTTTCTTCGGGCGAATTTGTAAATAAACCTACAGCAGTTATTAGCGCGTCGCCCTCTCCTATGGGTGGGAATCTGGCACATGCCTCTTTGTTGCTCACATTGCAAATGATCAATGCAGAGATTGTGGAAAAAGGAAAGGTCATTATTCCGCATATCACATTGAAGCTAAATCAGGAAGGTGAAATTACAAACCTTGAAACGAGGCAGGAACTGTTAGCATCGCTTCAAGGGCTTGAGCAAGCCTGTTCGAGACAGGTGTAAAAGCTGTTAAAAGAAAAGCAGCGGCAGTCGGAGATTTTATTTTCATCTCCGTAGCTGCTGCTGCCCTTTTAACTGACTTTAAAGTTCGAATTTTAGAAGGTGTCCAATAAGCTCTCATATACCTTTAATCGGGCATATACCGTTTCAAGTACGGGATAGACGGCATTACTGGCAGAAGCCAATGCAAGAAGTGAACCATGCAGGTGACTGGCTTCAATCGGAAGCTTTTTATACATATCACGTTGCATGGATGACATCATCTCTGGTTGAAAGGACTCCATCGTTTTCAGTGTATGAGCTTCCATCTCTGAATCAATCGGCATTCCTGCGTTGCGAGCAAGTGTGACAATCTCATGCAGCAACTTTTCGTATATAGCACGTGACTCTGCCGTGGCAAGTATAGTCCCAACCGAGGCATCCATCAGTGTTGTAATTCCACTCAAGCTGGCAATAAGTATATATTTCTGCCAAACTTCACGCTGGATATCCTGACTTCGTGTCACTGTGAAGCCTGCATGATCGAGATGATTAAGCAGTATTTGTGTACGCTCTGATTGCACTCCGTTCCACTCACCGAAGACGATACGGTGGAATGGACTTGTCTGAACGACAGAGCCATCATGATCTAGCGTAGTTTCGATATAACATAATCCGCCCAGCACTTTTTCCGGACCGAATTGCTTGCGTAAAGAGTCAAAATGTTCATAACCGTTAAGTAACGGAAGAATCATGGTATGATCACCGATATAGGGCTCAAGATCGAATTGCAATTGGGGCAGATGATACGCTTTGACTGAAATGATAATACAGTCGAACGGACCGGCAGCTTCACCATATGTAATAGCGTGGATTGGCGTCTGGAAATCCCCATGAACACTTTTAACAATCAGACCGTTCTCTTTCAACTGAGATTTTTTGGAAGGACGTACGAAGAAGGTCACGTCTTCTCCTTTTTGAACAAGACGTCCCCCGAAGTAGCCTCCAATGGCCCCTGCACCTACAATCAAAAATCGCATCATATGATCCCTGCCTTTACCTTTGTATTCCCGTACAACTGCTCTACGACGTTCTCATCTGCCTTGAAAACATGCTCTTCGCCCGGAAAAGAACGATCCTTCACTTCCTCGACATATTGCCCGATGCTGTTGCGGATCAGAGTACCTATATCCGAATACGTTTTTACGAACTTTTTCTCACGATAAGGAGAGGAGTATTGCAGCATGTCATGGTAGACTAAAACCTGGCCATCACAGTATCTTCCGGCACCGATACCAATAACCGGAATAGATATCTCCTTGGTAATGGTCTCCGCTACTTCCTCTGTCACTAGTTCCAGCACGATGGCAAAAGCCCCCGCTCGCTCCAGTGCCCGGGCATCATTTAGAAGGCGCTCAGCGCCATGTGAGTTTTTACCTTGAATGAAGTAGCCGCCGATTTGATGCACAGACTGTGGTGTAAGTCCAATATGCCCCAGGAGCGGAACGCCGGATTGAACAATTCGCTTCACGGTGTCGCAAATCTCCATTCCCCCTTCTAGTTTCACGGCATGGGCATGTCCCTCTTGCATGAGTCTGCGTACATTAGTAAGGGCTTCCTCACTACTCCCGTGGTACGTCATAAATGGCATATCCGCGACAATAAAGGTATGTTCTGCTCCGCGCACGACCGACCGTGTATGATAGACCATATCGTCCATAGTGACAGGCAGTGTCGAATTATAATTAGATAGCACATTACCTACGGAATCACCAACAAGGATGATATCGATCCCGGCTTCCTCAGCCAAACGAGCAGATGGATAGTCATACGCCGTGATCATACTTATAGGTAAACCTGCTTGTTTCATTTTCTTCAATTGCAAAATATTAAGTGCTTTCGAGGTTGCCATGGTTGCATTCAAATCCTTTCCTACCTTTATTTTAGATCACAAAAAAAACCTTTCAGCACATCGCTGAAAAGGTCCGAAAGGCAAAAAAAGAGTCAATTTGCGACCGTTCTTTTGTCTCGGTCCTTGCGGGTCAGAGCAAAATCCAACGAATTCACCTCCATAGGCTCACACATCTACATATTGAATTACACTAAACCAGAGTACCGTTCGATTTTTTCGATACAGCCTCTCACGGAATTATACCAAAATATAGGGTTCTTGCATAACATTAAATCTTTAGGACCCGCACGAGCTCACGGACCTGTCCACAGGGAGCCTTTGCTCAAGGTGACTACAGAGTCCTTTTGGCACAGATACCCTAATGTAGCATGGACGTGATGTATTTGAAGAGCATGAAGGTGATATAATAGGGCACAAATAGATTCATAGGGCGATGACTAGAGTAGAGGAGAGAAGGCTAATGTACGAGCAAATTGTAACGTATGGTCTGAGCAAAAAAGAGGCTGTTAAGGATTATCCATTTGGTGCTGATCCGCTGGTGCTGAAAGTAGGGGGCAAGATGTTTGCTCTCCTGACCGAAAAGGACGGCGTTAGCCACGTATCTCTGAAATGTGATCCGGTCATTGCGGAAAACCTGCGTGAGCAAAACAAGGCGATTAAGCCGGGATATCATTTAAGTAAAAAGCATTGGAACACGGTAACGGTCGATTCTACCTTCCCATTAGAGGATTTGTATAGCATGATGGACCATTCGTATGAGCTGGTCTTCAAGAGCTTAACCAAAGCGCAACGTGAAGCGATTACGATGAGAATACGGGCAGCTGATCTGTGAAAGGTGTGTTTGACGATGATTCCATTAGAATTTGTATGATGCTAATGGTACTAGAACATTGTTAAAACCCTTCTCATACGCAATACAAAGTTAAGGACATACTTACTTAACATATTTATAGTTTTACTTGACAGAAACCACAAATGGATATATTCTTAATTTAAAGATAGTTAATTTGAAAATAATATCAAGGAGTGGAACTGAACATGAGCGAACTTGTGAATATTATTCAAGAGAGAAGATCAGCTTCTAAATTTATTCCTGATGTTACAATAGATGCAAAAGAACTGGAAGAAATATTCCAGCTAGTGAAGTTTGCTCCATCGGCTTTTAATTTACAGCATGCGCATTATATCGTGGTACAGGATACAGATATGAAACAAAGACTGCATGACGAGGCAAGTAAGCAGTATAAAATATTAACATCTTCGGCCGCAATTGTGGTGCTCGGGGATACAGAGGCTTATACAAAAGTAGCTGAATATAATGAAGGCTTTCTGAATCTGGGTATCCTGAGCAAACAGGAATATGACAGTACGGTGGAATCGGTAACCCAGTTCTATCGCGAGCGTGGACCTGTCTTCCAAAGAGAAGAAGCGATCCGCAATGCTAGCCTGTCTGCCATGCAGCTCATGTTGATTGCCAAGGACAAAGGCTGGGACACTTGCCCGATGATCGGTTTTGACCCGGAGAAGGTACAGGAAGTATTGAATATTCCGGAAAATTTCGTGCCTGTGATGCTGATTACCTTGGGTAAAGAAGATGTATCAGGGCAGCGTGGGCGTGGATACCGCAAGCCAGTGGGCCAATTTGTCAGCTACAACGCATTTTGAAATTTATAATATGTGAGACTATCCAAAGGAGTGATTAACATGTCATTGAAAACCGCAGGAATTCACCATATTACGTCCTTTGCAGCAGACCCGCAGGGCAATGTTGATTTTTACACAGGCGTGCTTGGGTTGAGATTGATTAAAAAGACGATTAATTTTGATGCTCCTGAAGTATATCATTTGTATTTTGGCAATGAAGGAGGCAGCCCGGGAACGATCATTACCTTTTTTCCGGCTCCGGGTACACGCAAGGGCAAGCTCGGAGGCGGGCAGGTAGGAATTACAACGTATGTAGTGCCGCCGGGTACCCTGGATTATTGGGAAAATCGCCTGCACAACTTGAAGGTATCCTTCACAAAATCAGCTCGTTTCGGCGAATCATTTATTCAGTTTCAGGATAATGAAGGCTTGCGTCTGGAACTGGTGGAGCGGGAAGAAGGCCCGACCAACACGTGGACGGCAGGCGGCGTACCAGCGGATAAAGCGATCAAGGGCTTTGGCGGCGCAGTGCTGTTCAGTGCTAATTCCAAGCATACGCAAGGTGTGCTGGAGAACGTTCTGGGTATGACTCCCATTGGTGAAGATGTGGGTTACATCCGTTATCAGGCGACTGGAGATTTGGGCAACCTGATCGACATTCCAGTAAAAGATGTGCCGTGGGGTAACGGCGGCGCGGGTACAGTTCACCATATCGCCTGGCGTGCGCAGGATGATGCAGAACATCAGGTGTGGGACGAAACGGTTCGCCAGCATGGCTTTGGGACAAGCGGCATTGTGGATCGGCAATACTTCAATGCTGTATACTTCCGGGAGCAAGGTGGTATTTTGTTCGAGATTGCGACCGATCCACCCGGCTTTACCGTGGATGAGGAGCTGAACGAATTGGGGCACAAGCTGATGCTGCCAGAGTGGTTTGAGCCTCAGCGTTCCGTGATTGAGTCTAATCTGGTTCCCATTGAAGTTAGAGTATTGAAGCAGGATTAACAAAAGGTCCAATTGCGGGGTGCTTCTACCGCAATTGGACCTTTTGTTTTGGACTTTTTTCAGTGACATCTTGCTTTATGACATCTGTATGGGGTTATCCCTCAATGTAGGTTTTGTTCAGCCGTACTAACAGCTCCCCGAATTTTCCCTGTTCCTCATCTGTCCAGCTCCCCAGCATTTCGCAATACCGGGCTACTCTCATTTTCTTGTCTTTCAGCAACAGTTTCTTACCCAGCTCCGAGATTTCAAACAGGCTGACGCGCCCGTCCGAAGGGTCGGATAGACGGCGAATCAGTCCCTTGGTTTCCAATGCGGCCGTTTGTCTGCTGACGGTAGAAATATCGAGCAGAAACATATCTGCGAGCGTTTTTACACGAGTGGGGCCATACTCCATGAGCTGCCTCAATAGCAGATATGTGGCGCGCTCCAAAGTGCCGATTTTGTGCTCAGACTGATCAATGTATACTGCGCGGCGTATAAATGTTGTTAACTCATACTCAATAAGCTCCACTGCTTTATTCCTGTGAGAATCATGAAGAGGATGGTTCATTATAAGTTCCTCCTTAATGTAGTGGTTCATCAGAATGTTGGAATAGTTATAATTTTAAATAAATGATTGATATGGAATTTTATAGTTGTACAATACAAATAAATATGGTTGCATCGAACAAGTAATTATGGATTATCTAAATTCTTATATAAATAAGGGTTTTTGGAGAGCTTCAACAACAAGAACATTTACGAACCCACGTTGTTAATGTACAGCATCATTCAAATTAATCCACTATACTCAACTATGCAAGGTCCGTGGAATGTACCATTTCACGGACTCTGGTTATGGTTTGAACATTGAAAAATATCCCCAGTTATTTCAGGTTGGAGGGATTGTGAAGAAAGAGGGACGGTCATTACTGGCCGGGTGGTTTGTCTGATCACAAAAAATAACCTGCACGGCCGTATGAACCACATGGCGATGTGCAGGTTTATTTTTGAATCTTGAAAGAAACGTGAGAACATAGAATTCTTTCAGCGCCAGGCCGTATGATCCAGAAGTCTCTTCTATGAAAAATAACGCTGCCTAGATCATTAACAGTTCACGAATCTCCAGCTCAGTCAGTGCCGAAAGGGTTTCTTGTCCCGGCTGGATGACCTGGTCGATGAGATTTTTCTTTTTTTGCTGTAATTCATACATCTTGTCCTCTACCGTACCTTGCGCGACAAGACGAATCACCTGCACGACTTTTTTCTGGCCCATCCGGTGGGCGCGATTGGCAGCCTGTTCCTCTACAGCGGGATTCCACCACAGATCATACAAAATGACGGTATCTGCTCCGGTGAGATTCAGGCCGGTTCCTCCTGCCTTCAGAGAAATCAGGAACAGATCGCGTTCTCCTTCATTAAAACGGCTGCACAGCTCTACACGTTCTGAAGCGGGAGTCTGCCCGTCCAGATAAAAGTAGGGCACTCCTTCCTGAGCAAGCTCACGTCCGATCAATTGAAGCATCGTCGTGAATTGTGAAAAAATGAGCATTCGCTTACCCGAGCTAAGGCATTCCGTAACGATCTCAAGCAACTGCTCAAACTTGGCTGAGCTTCCGGTGTAGCCCTCAATGAATAAGCCCGGATGACAGCAGAGCTGGCGAAGCCGGGTCAGACCCGCAAGGATCTTGATCCTGTTTTTCTGGAAGCCTTCCTCATTCAGATGCTTTAATGTCTCATGCTGGAGCTTGGCCAGATAGGCCGTATACAGCTTCTTCTGATCCGGCAGGAGCCGCGACACCTGAACGGATTCGATTTTTTCCGGCAGCTCCTTCAGAACGTCGCTCTTGAGGCGGCGCAGCAGAAAAGGACGTACCCGCTTGGCGATCACATCCCGGGTGAGATTGTGAAATGCTCTTTTGCCACCGGGAAATAGCTCGGGAAATACAACATCGAAGATGGACCATAGCTCTTCCAGTGTATTTTCCACCGGCGTTCCAGTAAGGGCAAAACGATAACGGGCTTTTACATCCTTCACACTCTGTGCCGTTTGGGTGGCATGGTTCTTGAATGCCTGCGCCTCGTCCAGAATCAGCGTGTGGAACGATAGCTTGCCGTACAAGTCCGTATCCCGACGCAGCAGAGGATAGGAGGTGATGATGACATCATACCGGGCTGCGTCCCTGATGATCCGACTGCGTTCATCCGTGTTACCGTCTGCAATAGCGACGCGGATATGCGGTGCAAACTTCTCCAGCTCATTCCGCCAGTTGTACACCAGTGACGCAGGGGACACGATCATGGCTGGAAGCTGCTGATTGCGGATTTCCGGCAGCACAGAGACAAGGAAGGCGATACTTTGCAGCGTTTTGCCCAGTCCCATATCATCAGCCAAAATGCCCCCGAAACGGTAATGCGCCAACGTCTTGAGCCATTGAAAGCCATAGACCTGGTAATCCCTCAGGATCGGAGCGAGTGTATCGGGTACTGGAAAGTCGAGATGATCGGGATTGCGTATATTCTCCAGCAGTTGGCGAAACGTTTTGCCCAGCGTCAGGTTCTTCCCTTGATCGTGGGGATCTATTAAATACAGTCCTTGCGTAACGGGTATGCGAATTTGTGCGGCATCCAGGTCGCTTTTGCGAATTCCCGTTTCGTTCATGAACCGGATCAGTTCCTTGTATTCCTCTGTTTCCAGCGGGAGCAAAGCGCCATTCGGCAAGCGGTGATATTTTTGCTTTTCCTCCAGTGATTTCAGCAGCTTGCGGATTTCCAACTCCGGAATGTCCTCGATATCAAATGTAAACTCAAGCCAATCGGTCCGTTCGTCCAGCTCTACTCGTACCTTTGGGGTGGGCAGGGTGTTGTTTATTTTCGATTTAACGGCACCTGTCGCATATACCTGTACCAGCTTTTCCAGCTGTGGCAGGGTATGATACAGAAAATCATATTCCGCATCCTCATCTTCCATAACATATCCACTGTCTGTCCTGGCGAAGGAGCTATGCTCCATCAGATCCAAAATCTGTTGTTCCTGCTCCCCGTCCCGTATCAGAATACGCTCGTTGTCAGGCTTCCGCTCGTCGTTTTCCAGCGGATTCACGATGATTTCCCCGTATTGGAACTCAAGTCCTGCCAGCAGCTTATCTCTTACCCGATCCAGATATAGCTTCGCCTTCAATGGTTGCTGTGTCACCCGCTCAGAGACAGATCGTGTCATATGGACACGTCCAAGCTTCGTCAACCCGGGGACGACCTTGTCCATAAAAGACTCCATCTGTTCCGGTGCAATCTGAATTTTTCGCTTGTGGTGGACCTCCACCATCCGTTTTAGCTCGGACAGACGTCGCAGCGGATCGTCTTTCTGCTTTACGAGCTTGCCATCAGCAATGACGATGCCGTAGTCCTCCATAATGGTGAGATCAGCCAGTCCCTGAATGCTTAGCTGGTAGCCTTCGGTTTCAGCCTCGGCCCTATCGAATTCAAATTGCAGCGGCAGCATGTTGTCCGACTGAGGAATACCTTCGGTTGTGTTTCCGTGAATTTCAAACTGGACGCCCTGCGCTGCTGCCAGCAAGGGAAGCAGCTTTTCCCAGGCCGCAGGTGGAATGAGTAGCATCCGTTCTCCACTCATATGGCTGCCAGAGGACGAATACGTACCCGAGGTTTCCCGAATCATCCGCTCATTGCGGCGAACCTGAACCAACTGCTGGAGAATGGCGTCATGTTCGAGCCGAAATCGGTATAACTGAGGCTCATATGAAAAGTTTCTCGTAAACATGTAGCTGTCGCCATGATCAATGCTGTCGAGAAACGGACGGATTTTCTGGACGATATACAATCGTTTGGGTCCGGCTTTCATCTCTATGCCAAACATGTACTTCTGGTAGCCGTAGGCAAAGGGACGGATCACAAACTGAAAATCCAGAACAGCGCGGGTATCCAGCAGGGTAGGGGTGCTGCGTAGCGGCTTCTTGCTGCTGAATAGCTTTAGCATACTGTCGGTCAGTTGGAGGTCACTTTGCGTGATGCCAGAGAATCGTGTGGTCTGGGCGTAATCATACTGAGCATCGGTAGCGGTATAGATTCCGTCTGCTTCAGTTCCTTCTACTGAATCCGGGGTCGTGCCGGAATGGAGTCTGGAAGCATAAGAACGCACAGACAGGCTTTTTCCGTGCAGCATTTCATGGGCGTTAATGAGAACAGCGGCAATATGCTTACAATACTGTCCGGTGGTCTGAAATGTGTTACAGGTGCATTCCGCGCGGATACGGCCGTTGGGGCGGATCATAGCAGCAACGGCATAAAAGCGACTGCCTTTGACCGTGGCCTCATACACACCATCATCATGATCTATTTGCGTAAAGGCCACTCTTTTGGCCCGATAATAGGCGTCCCCGTCGTCATAAGCGGCTTGACTGCATAGCTGTCTAATGACCCGTCGGGTAAGTTCAAAGCTCATGGTTCGCAATCCTTTCCTGAGTCATTCCGTTTTCTTTCATGATAACAGAACAGGCGTGATCGTGGACACATGCGGATGATTATTGAAATATATGGATAATATTATGCGAGAAATGAAACTAATCGACTATACGGGTGGAAATACTTTTCCATTTTATTACTATAGGGATGAAATGAGTTCTATGTCTAAAAGCTTATTGAATGAACAGGGGAACTAACGATACAATTTATGGAAAGAGAAAGAGTTTGGTGGATATAGATCAAGATGACTTCGTTGTGGAAAGAGGGATTAAAATTAGCTGTGGCGGATTTGTAAAGGGAATGATGTTGGGGATAGTCCTCATTTTAATACTCGGAGGATGTCAAAAGGTGAATACAGATGAAGATGCTGAACTGATCAGTAAAGCGAAAGCTACGGCAATTAAGCATATGAAAGATAAATATGGTCTTGATGTAGAGATTACCTATGAACATAAGTTACCAACGTATGTGGACGATGTAGTCACTTTCAAGGGGAATGTCATTGGCCATAAAGAACAGACATTTGGAATAATGATTGATTATAATAATCAGGAAATTTCTAATGTTGTTATAGAACCTGAATTGGAAAAGGGCTTGTTAAAGAAAGGACATAAACTGAGCTATATAAGTTGAACTTAAAAGTTTCTTATCGTGACACTGCGTAGCCGGATGGTGCTTCCTATCACCACAGCTTCACTTGTACAGCATCATTCTGCCTACTTCGCTTTTATACTCATTTTTTGAGTTCGGCTTAAATCGTTGTTATGTACACGAAAGGATGATGAAGATTAGTCACCAATCTATAAAAGGAATACTGGTATTGATAGCCCTCATTTTAGTACTGGTAGGATGCCAAAAGGTGAATAAAAATGAAGATGCTGAACTGATCAGTAAAGCCAAGGCTACGGTAATTAAGCATATGAAAGATAAATATGGTCTTGATGTAGAAATTACCTATGAACATAAATTACCAACGTATGTCTCCAGTAAAGTTGATTTGGAAGGTAATGTGAAAGGAAATCCAGAACAGACCTTTGATATTGCCGTTGATTATAAAACTCAAGAAACTTCCAGCTTTCTATACAGCCCTGAATTGAAGAATGTTCTTATGGAAAAAGGATATAAACCAAGGGAGTAGCTGATTTTTATTCTTATATCTAAATAGAGTTTTGGATATAAACGAAGACATCTACGTGCTGAGAGAGGGTGATCGAGATTAGACAAGTGGGATTTTTGAGGGGAATGAGGTTATGTCTAGTCCTCATTTTAATACTAGTAGGATGTCAAAAAGTGAATACAGATGAAGATGCTGAATTAATTCATAAAGCTAAGGATACGGCTGTCCAGTATTTGAAGGATAAGTATAAATTAAATGTAGAAATCACATATGCAAAAAAAAGATTTCCAACTTATGTAAAGAGTAAGGTCGATATAAATGGTAATGTAATAGGCCGTGCGGAAGAGGATTTCACCATTTCTGTGAATTACGAAACTCAAGAAACTTCGGATTTTGCTATAAGTCCCGAATTAGAAAAAGTCCTTATCGAAAATGGAACCTATCCGAATACAAATTCATTAGACAAGTAGTTAATAGTTGGAGGCGAATATTATAAGGGCATAACCGGAATTTTATTGAAAAATATGGATAATTTTATTATTGAACTGAAACTATTCAGCTAAGAACGTGGATTTTCTACATCCTTTTGATGCTGTGGACTTAATCATGTCTTAAGCCTAAAGGCGTATTGTTTGTTTCCGTAGAGAAAAGGTACAATTCATAAAAGGGATTTTGTGGATATAAGATAGGACGTTGTGCATATGAAAGGGATGATTAGAATCGGCCACCGATATCTAAAAGGAATAATGGTGTTAATAGCTCTAATTTTAATATTGGGAGGATGCCAAAAGGTGAATAAAGATGAAGATGCTGAACTCATTAGTAAAGCGAAGGCTACGGCTGTCCAATATTTGAAGGAGAAATACAAGCTTGACGTAGAAATCACATATGCCAAAAAAATGCCAACCTATGTAAACAGTAAAATTGATCTAAGGGGTCATGTTATTGGCCATGAAAAACAAGAGTTTTCCATTTCTGTAGATTATACTACTCAAAAAGCCTCTGGTCTTGGTATAAATCCTGAGTTAGAAAAAGTTCTTATCCAAAATGGGACTTATCCCAATACTCAAAATTAGATAAGTAATAGATAGCTGGAGGTAATTACTATGGGTGACTCATCTCAAGTTAATGATGAAACTTATAAAATAATGTCAGAAGAAGCGTATGGAAAATGGAAACCTGGTGAAAAGCCAGTAGAAAAACTTCCCGGCTGGAAAGTGTTAGACACGCTCGGCCGTAAGGATTCAGGATTAGCGGCCACTACATTTTACAACGAAGAAACGAAACAGGCTGTCATTGCTTATCGTGGGACAGAAACGGATGATCCACAGGATTTGTATAACGATGCCACCCTAGCTCTTCCTGAAATCAATCGGAAAATTAACAATGGTTTAGATATTCATTCGGATGCCTACAACGAGAAGATGAAAGAAATGGATGATACCTTAGGATTTACGGCACTGAATAACTGGATTAGTGAAAAAGAAAAGAGCGTAGATAAGGCTTTGTTTGGTAGCTCAAATCAATTCTATCAAGCCGAAGACTATGCTAAGGATTTACAGAAGAAGTACAAAGACTACAATTTCTCGTTAACAGGACATTCGCTGGGGGGAGGAAATGCCCAGTATGTATCGGCTTATACGGGCTTGACCGCCGTTACGTTTAGCGCTCCTTCTGTCATTTCCAGTCTAACAACGGAATATCGGCATAAAGCCGAAAATGGCGAATTTGACCATCAAATTACAAACTTTTTGCATCCGGGTGATATCATTGCCAGTGGTGCCTTTGGAGGATACGATCTTCACGTTGGATCAACGTACTATGTGGATTCTAATTATGAAACAGCGAATAACGGAGTGGGTGTTAAAGAGAAAATTGACAACACTTTAAGCGGACCTGCCTATCACAAACTAGAACATTATGATTTTGAGAACGGTTATATCTCTAATCCGCTGTACGATCCTGTAACAGGCGAACGTATCACGGAATCTCCGCGCATTCCATCTGACTTCAACCTGATGGATACGGTGGACGGCTGGATACATCAATTAGGACAGACCTTAACTCAATTTCAAAAGGCAGCGCTGGTAACGGCAGCTACATCTGCTTCTGTGGGTACGATTCAGGTCATGCCGGAGCATTTACTCGCTGTAGCCGAAAAATGGAAGGCGAACGCGCAACAATGCGATGCAAATTTTCAGCGTGTCAGGGTAAGACTTTCCCGCTACATGCATACAAGTCAGAGCCGCCGATTACATCCGATTGTAACGCAGCTTGATTCCTCAATGACAGAATTTAGCCAATGGTATTTGCAACATACGAATGAATTTCTGTATTACCTTCAGCACAAGATAGAGCAATTTATTCAAGCTGACAGCGGCTCGTAACAAGGTACTGATAATGTTTATATATTTTATGGTCAGTAGGATACATAGGAGGCGGACAGTGATTTGAACGGACAAATACGGGTCGAACTGGAAGAGTTATTGCTTGCGGAAAAAGAGCTGACATGGCTGCTCGCTCAGCTTCGCACAGATGAACAAGCGGCGCGGGTGTTGTATGGTCGTCTGCATGAATGGAGAGGGCATTCGGCTAATGTGATCAGGGACCAGATCGAAGCTTTTTTTGCCGGGTTAGCGAACAGAATTCGTATCTTGGAGCAGCAAAAGGCAGAGTTAATTCAGTACGTTGAATTGATGAAGCGAACGGATGCTGTACACTAATTGAAGCAAGGAAGTTTTTACAAGCTGTACAGAGCAGGATACAATGGAGGTGTAGAGAAAGGAGGCGGACGCTTTTGCAAAAAGAAGATAAAAAGGCTAATTCCAAATCCGGCTCATCCAAATGGTATCTAGGCAGCGCGGCGGCTCTGCTTCTTTTGAAAGGGAAGTCGTTGTTGGCTCTATTGAAATTCGGTAAATTCGGCGGTGTGCTGGTATCTATGGCGATAACGATTGGCACATATGCGATCATTTACCCGTGGGGATTTGCGGTCGGATTCGTGTTGCTATTGTTTGTGCATGAACTGGGGCATGTATGGGCTGCCAAGCGCAAAGGACTTCCGGTGTCGGCACCGTTGTTCATCCCTTTTCTGGGTGCGCTGATTACGATGAAACGGCATCCGTTGGATGCGCAAACAGAGGCGTATGTGGCGATGGGCGGCCCGTTACTGGGCACGGTTGGTGCTATGGCGGTATACGCAGGAGCCTATGCAACAGATAGTCCATTACTGTATGCGCTGGCGTATGTTGGTTTTTTCCTGAATTTGATCAATCTGCTGCCGATTCACCCGCTTGACGGAGGACGGATTTCCACGGCAGTAACGCGGTGGTTATGGCTGGTCGGCTTGTTGGGTGGAATCGTCGTTATTGTGTATTTAAAATCCTTTTTATTTTTCCTGATATGGGCGCTTTTTGCCTACGATTTGTACAAAAAATATGTGAAACGCAATAAAGGAGAGGTCAAGGTCCAATCTCTATTGCTAAAGCCGCTGGTTAACGTACAGCATCTTTATGAGCAAGGATACCCACTGCCCGGACCGGAGCATACTCGTAGACTATCCTTTAATACCTACTCGGATCTGGAAGGGCAGCAATATGTGACGGTGTATATGGAAAGTCTTGATGTGGAGCAGACGCTTTTGCTGCCACAGCAGTGTCTTGTCCAGCATGTATGGCTGAATGGTGTGGAGCATATCCCGACACCGGATGCGTATCAGCTTAAATTGTTGTGTGAGATGGATTACATTCCGTTTGAAAATGATAAATATTACGAAGTACCCACGTCATCACGCTGGAAATTTGGGATCGGTTATTTGGGGCTGGCCTTGTTTTTGATGGGAATGATGTATGTGGTACACCAGCATATAGGGGATGTAAGACTGTGAGATCTTGAGGTGTAAAAAGGCGCGGTATCTGATTTTTTCAGACCGCGCCTTTTTTTGTTTTTTGGAGAAGGGATATATATTTTTATTATTTAAAATCAGAGGCTTCTACGGGTACCTTTCCTTTAATTAGGAACCACCTGTTATTTTTGTGATTTTGAATGATTCCCACCTTAATCCTGCTCAGTAACTGGACTCAGCGTTTGGCGGTACTTAAGCGGACTGGTGCCAGTCCAGCGCTTGAACTGTCTGCTGAAATGGGCCAAGCTGGAGTAGCCGAGCAGGGAAGCTATCTTGTTCAGCGGCAGATTGGGCTGCTGAATCAGCACCTTCGCCTCGTGCAGCTTCGTCTCCGACAGGTAGTGTCGCGGCGAATAGCCGTATACCTTGCGGAATACCTCCTGTGCGTATCCGGGACTGATCCCGAGGGAGGCTGCCACATCCTCAATACGGAACGTCGGCTCGGCAGATTCATCATCCCGATAAGGCTTGAACCTGGATTGAATGGCCTCCATAATGGCCTTGGCATACTGAACGGATGAGGGCGAAAACGTAGGCTCCATCCGGGTAGATATCATTTGCGAGAATATTCCGAACAGCTCAAACAAGGCAATTTGCATGCGAAAACGATCCGCTGTCGTATATTCTCCGTTCTCCTGCATCATGCCAATCCAGCTGTGCACGACCTTTTGCAACTTCATGTTCGTTTCAGTACCCGCCGGGAAAAAGAGCTGATTGCTCTTAATCATCTCCTGACGGAACAACGGATCATCCACATTAAAATGGGTGCTGAAATAATACATCCCGTCTGGGGAAGCGCATTGGCTCACATGCTTGAATCCCGGCGGAATGATCAGAATATCCCCGACACCAACCGAATACACGTTATTTTCCATGATCGTCTCCTGACGACCCTCCAAAATCAGTACAATTTCAAAACCGATATGTGACTCTTCGGGCATACACCAGTCTGCTTTGACCCGGTGAATATGAGCGCCAAAAAATTTCACATTCCAGTCAATGATAGGAAGCCAATGGCAATTTTCGAATAGAGCTGGATCAACTTCAGGATTTAATATCATGAGATCACCTTCGATTAGGGCAAATTTTACACCGCTTAGACAATCCCATTTTACCTAACATTCAACTATAATAAAAGAGCGTTTACAAATGCTCTAATATAAGCTTTTACATAAAAGAAAGCGCTTATATAAATATAACATTACAAAATAAACAGCTTCTGTTCTAACTGATGTCATTTATGATGCTGTCCATGACCAATCTGCAAGGGATTGTCGTCAGCTAGTGGAAGCACAACAGCCACGGCATTTAAAAATAACGATATATAAGCTGAACACGAAAAAGTCACATGGAAAACGGAGTATGGTGCTGTTATGCATTCATCAGAAAATCTGGGGGCAACAGCGATGGGAAGCACCATCCGCCTGCGTAGTGGCGCATCATGTACATTTCCATTTCAGCTTATATAGCATGACACCCTACTACGAACATATTGGAGGACGACCTGATGAAAAAGCTGATGTACGGCGTTGCTTATTATGATGAATATATGCCTTATGACCGTCTGGACCAAGATATTCAAATGATGAAGGATGCGGGCATCAACGTGGTTCGAATTGCCGAATCCACCTGGAGTACGCATGAACCGCAAAACGGAGTATTTGATTTCACCTCCGTGGATCGGGTGCTGGACGCCATGCATAAGGCGGGCATTGAGGTCATTGTAGGCACGCCCACCTATGCCGTACCCACATGGCTGGTCAAGGAGCATCCTGATGTATTGGCGACAACACCACAGGGACCTGGGAAATACGGGGCCCGTCAGATTATGGACATTACGAACCCGGTGTACCTGTTCCATGCCGAGCGGATTATACGCAAGCTGATTGGGCGGGTGAGTCAGCATCCGGCAGTGATCGGTTTTCAGACGGACAATGAAACGAAGCATTACAACACAAGCGGGCCGAATGTGCAATTGCAATTCGTTAAGCATTTGCGTGAGCAATTTGAATCGCTGGAAGAGCTGAACCGCAAATTTGGCCTTGATTACTGGAGCAATCGGATCAATAGCTGGGAGGACTTTCCTTCGGTGGTCGGGACGATTAATGGAAGCCTGGGCGCAGCATTTTCCCAATTCCAGCGCAAGCTGGTCACGGATTTCCTCGCCTGGCAGGTTGCGCTCGTGAATGAATACAAGCGGGAAGACCAGTTTGTTACACAAAACTTTGATTTTGAGTGGAGAGGCTATTCCTTCGGTATTCAGCCGGATGTGGATCATTTTGCGGCATCCCAAGCATTTGATGTGACGGGGGTGGATATTTACCATCCGACACAGGATGATTTGACCGGGATTGAAATTTCCTTCGGCGGTGATGTGGCGCGCTCCACGAAGAATAATAATTATCTGGTGCTGGAAACGGAAGCACAGGCTTTTACTCATTGGGTTCCTTATCCGGGGCAATTGCGGCTGCAAGCGTTCAGTCATCTGGCTTCCGGGGCCAATATGGTGGCCTACTGGCATTGGCATTCCATCCATAATTCCTTAGAGACCTACTGGAAGGGTCTGCTGAGTCATGATTTTGAACCCAATCCTGTTTATGAGGAAGCACAGACGATTGGGAAGGATTTTGCAAGATTATCCCCCCATCTGGTGAACCTGAAAAAGAAAAATAAGACAGCGATTCTGGTCAGCAATGAAGCGTTGACATCAATTAACTGGTTCAAATTTAATATGAACAGTCCGCTGAATTACAATGACATTGTACGCCGCTTGTATGACGAGCTGTATAAGCTGAATATCGGTACGGATATTGTTCATCCGGGTACGGAATCGTTTGACGACTATGATCTCTTGATCGTACCAGTTCTCTACTCTGCACCGAATGCGTTACTGGAAAAGCTGAACCGTTATGTGGAAAACGGCGGTCATGTGGTATACACGTTCCGAAGTGGGTTTACCGATGAGCATGTGCAGGTGAGAACCTCCCGGCAGCCGGGTGTGATTAGTGAAGCCTGTGGCATTCATTACAGCCTGTTCGTGGAGCCGAAGAAAGTAACGCTTAAAGATAATCCTTTTGAGGTGACACCGGAGGACAATCAGGTAGATACGTGGATGGAGCTGATTACACCGACAACTGCCGAGGTGTTGGCTTATTACGACCATCCGCATTGGGGCAAATATGCCGCAATTACGCAAAACCGCTATGGTCAGGGAACGGCGACCTATATCGGCTGTGTCGTAAGCCCGGCGGTCATTCGTGAACTATTCCGTTCTGTCGCGAAGCAGGCGGGAGTGTGGGGAGTGGACCAAGAAGCGTCGTATCCGATCATTGTTAAATCCGGTACAAATGAGCTGGGACGGACGGTTCGATATTATTTTAACTATTCCGAACAAGCAGGCTCAGTTATGTATCCGCATGGAGACGGCAAGGAGCTGATTGGGGAGCAGACAGTTACTCAAGGACAAACGCTTCTATTAGAGCCTTGGAGTGTTATAATTATCGAAGAAGCGTAAATGATGAGTAATGAGCGAAATTGACTATGAATGAAATCATATATGTGTCCAGCCGGGAATACCCGGAAAATGAGCGCCCCTGCGTATAGCGGGGCGTTTTCGTATATGGCTGAACAGAGGAGAGCACCACTATGCCAACCCGAGTAGTCCGCTGGCTTCGGACACTGACGGCCCCGTATCGACGCAGCATTCAGCTCAAGCTGATTTTGACGATGATCGTCCTTTCTGTGCTGCCGGTTATTGCCGTCACGGCGCTGGCTGCGGAAAAAAGCAGAGCGTCGATGGAAACCGAAGTGGTGGAGACGAATATGTCCAACATGAAATGGACGGGGATCTATGTCAGCGACCAGTTAGATCGTCTGAACCACCTGATTTACAGTATTCAGATCAGCCCTGATCTGAGCGATTATTTGAATGAGCGTGAGCCTGACAACCTTTCCAGCCAATTTAATGCGCAGCGAAAAATGCTCAATACGTTGGCGAATGTATATTATTCGGCCGGGAGCCATGTGATCGGCATTCAGCTCTATTTGAAGCAGCCGCAAACGCTGTTTACCTTCAATGGTATGCAAAATGACATTACGACGGTGAACGGTATACCCCCTCAGTATGCCGAGATGTGGAAAGCGAATAAGGATTATTCGATTCGCACAAGCCATGCTGACCCGGAACGATTTACACTGACGCGCAGTATTCGGCGTTTTGAAGATCAGAAGCAGACGGGAGCTATTTCGCTGGATGTGCTGTGGTCCCAATTCGATCAGACGCTGGGTTTGCTGGGGCGGGGAGACCAGCATCAGGTTTTTATTACAGATTCAGATGGAAAGGTGATGTATCCGTCGCAGGTCCACCAGTCGCCTCCTGCGGAGGTACTGACAGCACTTCGGGATGCTCAGCCAGGACCGGGAATGATCAAGACTGCCGGTAATTATGTATTTTATAATGATTTGGATGTGGTGGGGCTGCGGCTGGTCAAAATCGTACCGACTTCCTCCATTAACCACAGCGCTTTTTCGACCATGCTGTACGGTATTATTATCGGCGGGATCTCCATATTGGTTTCGATCTGCATTGCTGTTTTTATTGCCTGGCGTACTGCACGTCCGATTGTCCATTTGGCGCGTTCGGTGCAGGAGCTGGATATGATCAAGGGACCTGCTGGAGAACCCAGTACACGCCCAGATGAGATTGGGTTGCTGGAAAGAAGTCTGCATGGCATGGCAGGACGAATCCGTGAGCATATCCAGACGGAATACAGTATGAATTTGCAAAAAAAGACGGCTGAGCTAAAAGCGCTCCAAGCGCAGATTCACCCCCATTTTCTGCAAAATACGCTGCAAATGATCGGGAGCATGGTATTTTCCCAAAAGCCGGAGGACACGTATGAGGTGATTCGGTCGCTGAGTGAGATGTTCCGCTACGTGGTTCGGGAGCCGCAGGATATGGCCTCTTTACGCGCGGAAATTGACCATGTAGGCCACTATATGCGCATTCAGCAGCGGCGGTTTCCGCAACGACTGGTATTTCAGGTGGAGACGGATGAACAGGCGCTGGATGTTCGTCTGCCCAAGCTGTCGCTTCAGCCGTTGCTGGAAAATGCGTTTCAGCACGGTCTGGATCGTAAGGCTGGAGCATGGCGGGTGGGAATCCGGGTGGAGATTATGGAAGAAGACATATGCATTACAGTCTGCGATAATGGTAGCGGCATGGCACCCTACAGACTGGAAGAAGTACAAGCACGGCTGGAACATGCATCGGAGGAGCCGATCTGGGCGCAGGGTAGCCATATCGGCTTAAGCAATGTGGCTTCACGGATACGGATGAATTTTGGAGTGAATTACGGGGTGACGATAGACAGTGAGCCGGGAATCGGTACACGTGTCACTATCCGCATTCCATTTACATCAGCAGGGGAGGAAAAAGGATGATCCGGGTATTAATTGTCGACGATGAGCCGTGGAACCGGGATATTCTAAAGACGTTCGGCGCATGGGAAAGACTTGGAATGTCGGTGGTTGGCGAAGCTGAGGACGGAGATGAGGCGTTCAGGCTGGCCGGGGAATTATCCCCGCAGATTGTGATTACCGACATGCGCATGCCGGGCGCGGATGGAGTGGAGCTGCTGCAAGCGCTGAATAACCATTTTCCCGATATGAAAATCATTGTCGTGAGCGGCTATGACGACTTCGCGTATGCCAAACATGCCATTCGGTACAAGGCCGTCGATTACTTGCTGAAGCCCGTCAATCCCGTCGAGCTAAATGCAGTACTGCTTAAATGCAAAGACGATCTGGAGGCCAAGGCAGCGGAACAGCAGCAAGAGGCGGCGGAGCTGGACTATGAGTTCTTCCACAAGCTGTCCCGGTATAAGCAACTGCTGCGACTTTATTTTAATGAGCTGAACCGGGAAGGCGTACAAATGACCTGCAAGCAAATCTTGCAGGAGCTGGAGAGCTACGGGGAACCCGGTCCGCATATGCTGGGCAGGCTGGTGCAGGAGCTTCTTTCCCAGCTTAAAGAGCTGGCGGTGACCAACGGGCTGGATGCGCCCACCACCAAGGCTGGATTTCCGCTTTCGCAGGACACGCTATCCTCTGCGGATCGTGCGCTGGAGTTCGTGTCGACATGTTATGTGCAGGAGCTGGAGCAGCTCATTCGACAGCGGAAGTATAAGAACAAGCTGAATCTGGAGGAAGTTCGTCGCTATATGGACAGCCACTTTGCCGAGCCGACTACACTGGAGCAACTGGCGAAAAACTTTTTTGTCAGCAAGGAGTATATGAGCAAGGTATTCAAGCAGGAGTATGGTCAAAATGTAACGGACTACATCGTACAGCGGAGAATGGAAAAGGCGCGGGAGTGGCTGGCAGATAAACAGATTTCGATTAAAGCGGTGGCGGAGATGGCGGGATATGAGGATGTATCGTATTTCTACCGGGTGTTTAAAAAGCATTTTGGCATGGCGCCCGGTGAAATGAGAAAAGAGCAATGATGTAGAGATGTTAACAGCCGTAGTTTAAAAAAATCCAACCCAACAGGCTAATGGTGTCCAATGGCAGAAGTGGCCTCCCATCCTATAATGAAAGCGTATACAAAACAAGTAGTACAAAGGAATTTAGCCTCTATGGAGCTTTAAGCGTCATCAGAGGTAAAGACGGCAGTAGCTGCTTTGAGTAACAACGGATTTCCAGTGGGTCACAGTTATTTTCAAAATAGGGGAGGTCATTTTGCATGAAATTATGGAAAGGTGTATTGAGCACGATGCTGGTTGGCACGTTGTTGGCCGGGTGTGGAGCGAATTCTTCAGGTAGTGACAGCAGCGGTTCCGGTGGAGACGGTAAAACGGTTAATCTCAAAATGTTTATCGCACAGCCCCGTTTGAAGGAGCATTACGATAAATATATTAATGCGTTCGTAGCGAAGGAAAAGAAAGATAAAAATATCGACGTTACGGTCCAATTGGAGATGCCGCCTTCCGACAATGCCGCACAAATTTTGAAGACAAGACTTGCATCCAACGATGCGCCGGATGTGTTCGCCCTGCATGCAGTGAATGAAATTCCTCCGTTTTATAAAGCGGGATATTTGGAGGACTTGTCTGGTCAGCCGTTTGTCGGCAAATTGCTGGATAGTGTGAAGCCTTCGGTGACGACGAAAGACGGGAAAGTCGTGGCAGTTCCTTTGGAAACGATTTCATGGGGGTACTTGTACAATAAAAAGATATTTAAGGACCTGGACTTGAAGCCGCCGGGAACGTTAACCGAAATGAAGACTGTGGTTGAGAAGCTGAAAGCGAATAATGTGAAGCCGTTCCTGCTCTCCTACAAGGAATCGTGGATTCCACAGCTGTTCGTGCCGCTGACAGCAGGTGCGATGATGAACACACAGAATAAGGATTTTATCGACCGGATGAATCAGGATAAGGGCTCTTTTTCCGAAATGAAGAGTATGTTCGATATTATTGATCTGGTGAATAGCAACGGTACAGACAAGGCGCTGGAAATTGGCGGGGATGATGGATCGGCGGCCTTTGCTGCGGGGAAAGCAGCGATGTGGATTCAAGGGCCGTGGTTTGCGGAAACGATTTTAAAATCTGATCCGAAGATGGATTTTGGGGTAGCCCCACTGCCAATCAATGATGATCCGAATGCGACATTGATCAATCTGTCTACTTCGACTTCGCTGGCTGTATCCTCTACAAGCAAGAACAAGGAGGTTGCACTCGATTTTGTAAACTATGTGTTGGACGACAAGGATTCCAGCGCGTTCTATGAATCATTGAAATTCAATCCAATCTCTAAAGTGCATACGTTCAAAAGCTATCCTTGGGTCAATGACGCTACTGAGTATGTGAAGGCAGGCAAGTCGTATCAAGATCCGTCCATCCCGCAAGCGGTCAAGGATGAGGCAGGCAAATCGCTGCAATCCTATTATGCAGGCCAGCTCTCGCAGGATGACGTGATTAAGGCGCTGGATAAGGCATGGAAATCGTATAACAAAGTAAACAAGTAACGGAAACCTATAGAAATACATCAGGAGGGGGAGACTCCATGCCCTTTAAAATCTATAAAAAATACGTGATGCTGCTGGCGTTTACCGCCCCGGCGCTGATCTTTTACGCCATCTTCCTGCTCATTCCGACGGTCGGCGGCATGTACTACAGCTTTACAGACTGGAACGGTTTGAATCCGAATTACAGCTTTATCGGCTTGGGGAACTTTGTGGAGGCGCTGAAGGAGGACCCGGATTTTCTAAATTCACTCTGGTTCACACTCAAATATGTACTGGTCATGATTGTACTGCAAAATGTGCTGGCACTGGTGCTGGCAGTGCTGATTGAATCACGTACGCGCACCAAAGGATTTTTTCGGACGATATTTTTTATGCCCAATATGATCAGTACCATTATTAGCGCATTTATGTGGACGTTCGTGTTTTCCTCCGTGCTGCCGCAGATTGCTGAAAAGACAGCTATCGCCTTTTTGGGCCAATCGTGGCTGGGCGATCCGAAGGTATCTTTCCTTTCCATCATTATTGTGTCGCTCTGGAATGGTGTCGGCTATATGATGATCATTTATCTGGCTGCGCTTCAGGGTGTACCGCAAAGCTTGAAGGAGGCCGCTATTATTGACGGGGCGAACGCGTTCCAGACTTTAAGAAGTGTGACGCTGCCGATGATTACTCATGCGATTACCATCTGTTTCTTCCTGACGCTGAACGGTGCCTTCAAGGTCTACGAGGTCGTCTATGGACTGACTGGCGGAGGGCCGGGGCGCAGTACGCAGGTAATTACGATGAACATTTATGAGGAGGCGTTTTCCAACAACTTCCGTTATGGTTATGCAAGCGCCAAATCCGTTATTTTGTTCGCCATCGTGCTGATCTTCACGCTGATCCAGTTACGTGTGATGAAGAAGAGGGAGGTGGAGGCATGAGTCTGAAAAAAGCTAATTCCTTGCTGATTACGCTGATCCTCTGCGTGGGCGCTGTAGTGTCCTTCTTCCCGATCTACATGGCGGTGATTAATTCCTTTAAAACGCAGGGTGAGATGTTCGCATCCTTTACGTCGCTGCCGACGAAGCTTCATTTTGAAAATTACAGTCAGGCTTTTCACCAGACCCATTTGCTGAATAGCGCCCTCAATTCCACGATTATTTCTTTTATCGGCATTGGCGGTATCGTGATCTGTTCGGCGCTGGCGGGCTACAAGCTCTCTCGTACACGAGGGAAAATGAGCAGTGCGATCTTCTTCCTGTTTGTCGCATCCATGCTGGTACCGTTTCACTCCATTATGATACCGCTTACACGGATGGCGAAAAATTTGTCCGTCCAAGGCAGTACGTATGGTTTGGCGCTGATCTATATCGGTTTGGGTGTGAATATGGCGATCTTTTTATATCACGGATTCGTTAAATCCATCCCGCGTGAGCTGGAGGAATCGGCGCAAATGGACGGCTGTAATGAGTTCCAAACGTTCTTCCGTATTATATTTCCTTTACTTCTGCCGATCACTGTCACCATTGCCATTTTGGATTTCCTGTGGATTTGGAACGACTTTTTGCTTCCGTTGTTGATGCTGACGGATGTGAATCATTACACCCTGATTCTTTCGACAAACATGCTGTTCGGGGAGTATAACAAGGACTGGTCGCTCATTCTGGCCGCACTTGTACTGACCTCCATCCCGGTGATCCTGATCTATTCGTTCTTCCAAAAATTTATCATGGAGGGCATCGCGGAGGGAGCGATTAAGGGATAAAGTGGGAAGCCTTCCTATAAACAAGGAAGGCTTTTTTTTCTGATTCAGCTTTTTTCTCGCCAACGTTTCAATAAAAAGATAGCAGTAATTACAAACAAAATTGCAAAGGCTACAATGATTCACCACTGACACGACTCCGATCAGTAGGACTGTTGTTATTATTGCAATTCTCACTTCGAGAAATTAGCTTATGATAAAAAATAAAAGCGTAATTATTATCAAAGTTAGATATATACTAGAAATCAGTTTTCCGATTTTAGCTCCAAATTCTTTAGGATTTTTATATCCAATGATTAAACTGGGAATAAAGAAAATACTGGATAGAAAAATGGTGTAGTGAAACCGAGTATTATCAACATTATTAGACCATGTGGGCAATCCTAAAAAGGAAAGCAACTGGTCTCCAAATATGTAATTGCCAAATTCAAAAGAAACAGCCATGCCAAGAAGAGCTAAAAGTAGTGAAAGTGTTCCCCAACCTATTTTTTTTTCGTTTTTTCTCAACAACTTAAAGATAATTAGTAAAATTGCAATTGTTTGTATGCTGTACGTCAATATTGATAAAAACATGAAGTACCTCCTTGAAGTATTCGCTATGTATTATTATATGAAGTAAAGTCGACAAACAATACTGGTGACCCTTAAAGATGTGTAGGAGCCACCAGTAAAAACTAATTTACGATATTGTTACATAATGAGAGCCAGCTACACACTTTCGCTGTATACTATCCCAATACCTTCAAGGAAAATAACTAAACTATATGTTCCAGAGCTTTGATTCCATGTTATACCTGCGGCAGAATCAGACGTTTACTGTATCAGCTATTTTTTTGTTTTATTATCTCTGCCTTTTCTCCAGCCATACAGGATGCGTCCAATAACAAGAGCAGAACCAAGCATAAGGACTGTAGTGTGCCAAGTCCACTCTTGTATGCCACTGAGAAAGACAGGAGTGATGCCTAACGCCAATCCGATCACTAATCCTATAATTGTTACTACATCAGGCGCTTTACTACCTTCTCCTTGTCTTTTCTTAAAGATATTAAATAGTATGTTGCCAGCAATGATTGCAATAAAAAGGACAAGTAAATATATATTCATTTAGTATGCCTCAGCTCTCAGTTACTTGTTACTTCGAAGTATCCGGGGTGAAAATTAATAGTTACACCTCTTCCGTAATCGTTAGCCTTCAAACGATTTAGCACCAACGAAACTCCACTACTAAGTATCACCGATGGTACGATTGTTCCTTGCAAGCCGGGGATTGCCGCAAGAATTGCAAATACAAATACAGAGGTGTCCCTTGTGTTTTCGATGGCTGTTATTTGTTGCTTTGTCTCAGCATCCGAGAGAGTTAATGCATACCCCCACCAGTACCAATTACCATACATATTCGTACCAATCTCTTTGTAGTTAGGGTTTGTGACAAGTTCCCCATTTTTTGTTTGCAGAATCCCATTTTTAAGTTGCTCATTTACAGATTCAACAGCTTTAGAGTAGTTAGTGAAAACCTTCTCACTCACCACAGATTTTGCGGCAGGATCAAGGACATAATGATCTCCATCCAGTTTTATGAACTTTTCAATATCCGTGATAGCATTACGTTGGAAACAAATTGATAATAGCCCACAATACCTAAGAAAATAATAACTAAAATAATGGTTAGAAGAGAGAACCCTACGATTTTCCAATTTTTTTGTTTATAGCTATTGGGAAGGTACAACATGAAGGTTATTGACCACCCATAGGTTTAAAAAGAAACAGAGAATAAAGATCGCTAAAATGGCTACGACAATGATTAAAATAGTTTTCTTATTCATTTTTTAAGTTAGACTCTAAAAACTCTATACCTTTCGCAGTAATACTTATCGACAATACTTCATCCATTCCTTTTCCGTCCATTGGTGTAATATCAATTAACCCCGAACATACTAAATAATGATAAGCTAAGTGGCGTTCGGTATTTCGTTCTTGATATATATCTCGTTTTGTACCAACTAAAGACGAACTCTCACCGCCAAACCAAAGCTGGTATAACTCTGCTAGTATATCTAATCTTAATTTTTTGCGCTCTCTCACTTGTTCGATATCTATCACCTTAAAATCCCCTTTCAATAAAATGACAATAGTCAGGAACATAGATGATTACATTATCTCTAATGTTCTGACCATTGTGATTTATAAAGTTTATACTTATTTCAATTCAATTTTATCTGGATCATTGGAAATAATAATTTTCGGATCATACGCTCTGGCGGTAGACCACTTTTGGATATTAGTTCCCCCTTGAGCGTGGTATATGTTTCCAGACAAGTAAACTCTATACGTTCCTTTTTGGTCAGGGTAGAATGTACGCTCATTATGTTCACCAGCACCGAGACCGCCTCTATAATTATAGCGTACGGTGTCTACTGTTTTCCAAGAATGTAAAAAATCTTCCCTGTATTCTAAGGTCATTATTAAGTCCACCTTAGTAATTACCTTGCCCGGATTTTTTATAGTCCCATTCAGCAAGTAGTCCTCCGTACTTCTGCACAGTCAGATCAACATAAGTGTCTGCTTTTTGCAGACTTATTTCTCCATTACCATAAGTCTCACTGGTAACAGTGGCAGGGTTATTTGACTGTAAAATACTACTACTGCTGGATTGTGTTGTTGTTTCTTGCGCTGACACTAAACCGAATGGCGCAATTGTAAGCAATAAGACCAACACAGCGAAAACGGAAAAAATTTTCTTCATCCTAGCACGTTCTTTTCTATTATTTGTATTACTAGACAACCGTAACATATATAAGGAATCATTTGTATAATTTTTTTGAATAAAATGTAAATTGATACTAAAGCATTATATTACCACATTTATCCTTTCGTTTATAAAATTTCTCTCACTAAAGGCATATATTTCTATCTTTATGAAAATAAGGATCATATGTCTTGGAGGGGTGTATACGTTGAATGATGCGATAATGAAAAGAGATTTAGATAGCCTAGGGAGAGTTGTCATTCCAGTGGAAATAAGAAATCGATTGGGTCTCAACAAGAACACAGAAATGGAGTTTTTCATAACTGAGAGCGCTATTGTTATGCGTAGATTAGAAAGTGAATCATGTCTCCTATGCGGGGAAAACAAACAACTCATTCGCTTCAAAAAATCTTATGTATGTATCTACTGTGCAAATGGCCTCAAAGGTAACCCAATCCCAGAAAATCAGCTACCCTCTACATCAGAAGATATTCAAAATGTATCTGATGCACAAATGGTTAAGCTTCTGCTAAGCCTCATGAAACAATATCCTGGTGCTTCCATGAAAACCTATGCGCAGCTATTGAAGATTTCACCAACTTATGTCTCACGCCTTAAAAGTAAGGCATCTGAAATAGATCCCCCTAAGTAAGACTAAGTGTTACAATAAATGGGCGAGAGACCTCATCACAAGTTTCTCGCCCAATCGGTTATATTTAAGGAATCGGATTTTTTTCTCTTACATAAAAATGGCGGTTATATTGATTGATGAGTTCGTCCAGGATCATAGATTGTCTTAGTACACTGGCGTGATCGAATCCGTATTTTGCTTGCAAATCATAGAGTTTTTGTCGAGCTTCCTCCAATTGTTGAGGAAAAATGTCGTCTCTTATCATAATATATCCCTCCTTTTCATGTTTTTCAGTTTAGAGAAGTATGTATAAAATTACAAAAAATAATAGTTTGTGATATTTTTTTGTATTGACCATGACGGATTGTAATATGAAGTGCGACACCTGCTG
>NZ_ASRY01000209.1 GCF_000520815.1 Paenibacillus maysiensis
GTCCCCTACAAACGCATTCAGGGCTGGGGACAGGGACTGGCGCTTGCGTTTCTGGCTCAATTGCTGCGTACCAAGGAGAATCCATTCGGGTAGAAAGATAGGTTGCTTGCGGCTGACTCGTCAGGATCAAACACTGTGACAGATTCACTGCCAGCAATTTATTTTTGAGAACAGATAGGGATGCGTAAGTATTTTAGGTGAAAGGAGTCGGATAGTATGGGAAATACTGAGCTTCCTCTGGAAAAAGTAAACCAGCCGCGGGGCAGCTTATTTTGGGTCATCCCCGATGGTTATATTCCACCCGAAAGCCGGGGAGAACTGCTTAGTCATGAGAGTATATGTGTGCTGAACTGCGGAACCCGTGCGGCCAAGCTGAGTATAGACATCTATTTTGAGGACCGCGAGCCGCTGGAGGGATTGATCGAGGTGGTGGAAGGAAGGCGAACCCGCCATATCCGCACGGCCTCTTTGGAGAGGAATGGTGAACGGATTCCGGCAGGCATTCCTTATGCGATTACGGTCACCAGCGATGTGCCGGTGATTGTGCAATATAGTAGACTGGACACGACACAGCCGGAACTGGCATTAATGAGCGTCATGGCGTACCCGGTTGAAGGCTGAGATATTGGCTTGAAGAAGGCATGTATCATATATATGAAGTATAAGCCCCTGATTCGCTCGTGCGGCGGTTTCGGGGGCTTTTTGGCATGTCTGAAAGAGAGCAGTAGTATATAAGCTGAATAAAAAAAATGAAAGTTTTGGATATCTTTTTGTGTATTCATTATTCTTGAGAAGCGTTAACGATCAAAATAGCCGATCCCCATTGCATCCCGTACCTCACGCATGGTTTCCCGCGCCGTAGCCTGAGCCTTCCGCGTGCCCTCGATCAAAATTTCATCGATATCTCCCAGCCGTGCCGCATAAGTATTACGCCGTTCGCGCATCGGCTCCAGCAGCGTATTTACGGCCTGAGCCGCCAGCCTTTTGCAATCGGTACAGCCGATGGCTCCCTTGGAGCACTGATCGTGGATATCCGTCATCCCTTCCTGACGGAAATAACGGTGATACTCGTACACCGGACAAATATCCGGATGCCCCGGATCATGCTTGCGCAGCCGTGCCGGGTCGGTTTTCGCCCGCGCGAGCTTGGTGCTGACTTCCTGGGCGGAAGAGTCGAGATACAGCGCGTTGCCCAGACTTTTGCTCATTTTGCTGTTACCGTCCAGCCCGGTTAGCCGCCCGCCTTGCAAAATGCGTGGCTCCGGCAGAACCGGACGGTATAGCTCATTGAAGCGGCGAACGATTTTCCGCGCCTGCTCCATATGGGGAATCTGGTCATCACCCGCCGGAACCAAAGTCGCCTTGCAGATCGCGATATCTGCGGCCTGACTAACCGGATAGCCAAGAAAGCCATAGTACATATCCTCGGTTCCTCGTTGACGGGCTTCATTTTTCACCGTCGGGTTATGCCGCAGCGAATTGACGGTCACGAACATGCTGAAATATTGCGCCAGCTCCGCAATTTCAGGAATCATGGACTGGATGAAAAGGGTAGCCTGATTCGGGTCGATGCCTGCTGCCAAATAGTCAAGAGCAACTTGACGGACGCTCGTAGCTAACACGTCGGGATGGTCAAAATGTGTGGTCAATGCCTGCACATCAGCCAAAATTAGAAAGGTGCGGTATTCATACTGTAGCTCTGTTCTGCTACGCAGCCTGCCGATGTAATGGCCGAGATGGAGCTTGCCAGTCGTACGGTCGCCAGTTAGGATAATATCGGATGTGGATTGCATATGGTTTCCTCCCTAAAATCAATAAGTCATTAACTGCTGCAAAAATAATACGGTGTGTGCTGAGCGAACCTATCGCTTCAGGCACACGGATACGAATACCTCGTCTATTGGCGAGTCGCCACCACCAGCCGTCCTCCACGGCCATCACCTCCCTTCAAGTCCAAAGTTCATCCTAGAAAAATGCAGCTTAAAAACCAACACAAAAAAGCTCCGTCCCTGGAACATCACAGCATACGGTCTATGCCGTTACTGCAATATCGCAATACGCTATGACATAGCGATTGCGTTCCGAGGACGAAGCTTGTGCTTCGCGGTGCCACCTGGATTGACCGCTGGCTTCTGACCAACGATCCTCTCACCAGATACGGACGTGCTTCTTATCAGGCGCTAACGCTGCCTTTAAGTACCGTCGATATCCTGTCCCTTGATAACGGATGGACTATTCCGCCTTGCCTACTAACAACTTCACTAGGGGAAGCCGTGTTCAACGTGGTGCTCCGAAACCCATTTCAACAGAAGCGAAACATCGGCTCCCACCCAACGCCGACTCTCTGAAGCTTCTTCTTCCGCCTACTTCTTTTCATCATCGCCATACAATTTTATACAGTTTACCATTCCACAAGTGAAATGTACATCCCTTTTCAGTCGACTTTTAGTGGCTTTGCAGCAGATGCTTTTCGCGGCTCGAGGCTTCTCTGACCTCCAAAATTGGTGCCCAACACCCCGACAATAATAATAACGGCCCCAACAATGTGATAGTATGCGAGCTGCTCCTTCAAAATGTAAGCACCCGCAATCATGGATATGAGAGTGGACAAATTACCGATGACACTCATTTTGGACGCCTCAATTCGCTTCAATGCATAGCTCGATAGTAGCGAGGTTATAAGCGTTGACAGAATGCCCAGATAGGCCAGCGCCAGCCAGTAATCAGGCTTCACCAGTGGGGCGGTATAAGCGCTCAAGGAACCATCTATCGTATGATATCCCAGTGCCACCAAGTTAAAAACGACACATCCCAGAATGGAGGTAACGTAGGTTAGCTCTAGCGGATTGTATTTTTGCGTTAATGGACGTGCCAATACATTATAGCCGGAGAGGCATATCGCAGATAGCACGAGCAGAAGAATACCTCCGAAGCTGTTCGAAGCCAGCGGCGCTCCACTTTTCATCACGAATATAAAAATAACGCCCGCTACAGAGAGCAGCAAGGAAAGCTTTTGGACAACCGTTGTACGCTCTTTAATAAAATAGGACGCCAGCAGCAGCGTGAAGATAGGAACGGTCGCCTGAATAATGCCGCCTTCCGATGAAGAAGTGCTCATCAGCCCGAAGGCTTGCAGTGGAAAATACACTAAAGGCGAGAGTAGCGCCAGCGGTAAAATACGCAGGATATCACGCCGCGTGATGTTAATCTTGATCCAGCCCAACAGTACCGGAACCGTCAAAACGATAAAAGACAACGCAAAGCGGTGGGCGATTACATCCAGCGGGCTGGCCTCTGTAACCGTCAGCTTCACAAACAAAAATGAAAAACCGAGTATAGCGGCATAGCTGAGAGCAGCCAGATAGGCGGCTCCCGTTTTGGAACGACTGTGCATGATAAACCTCCGTAATGGCTCAGGCATTTGTTTTCATTAGCCTATCCTGTATGATTTCAACATGTTGCTCCTCTCAATATACCCGGTTGGCGTCACTTGATACAATCCATAAAACGTACAACTGTACGGGTACAATTTGCAAAATAAAAAAGCCGGAAGGCAGTCTCAAAGGTGGGATATTCCAGTCCTTAAAGCTGCTTCCGGCTCTTATTCTATCAGCATTCCATCATTTATTGATCTGCTTACTTGCCCTGCGCCATCGCACGGAAAGAATCGTCCGCCGCTTCCAGCGTAGCATCCACGTCTTCATCTGTGTGCGCCGTTGTAAGGAACCACGCTTCGTACTTCGATGGGGCCAGATGAATACCGCGATCCAGCATATGGCGGAAGAAGGAAGCGAACGCTTCGCCGTCCGTATCCTGCGCCTCATCGTAGTTCGTGATCGGATGATCACAGAAATGCGTCGAGAATGCCCCACGGATGCGGTTAATCGTCAACGGCACACCATGGCGTGCGGCTGAGGAAGCGATACCATCCGTCAGTCTCACAGCAAGACGCTCCATCTCTTCATACACGCCTTCGCCTTGAAGGACTTCAAGGCATGCAATGCCTGATGAGATGGAAGCCGGGTTGCCCGCCATGGTGCCCGCCTGATAAGCAGGGCCGAGTGGAGCAACCTGCTCCATAACATGCTTGCTACCGCCATAGGCACCGATCGGCAGGCCGCCGCCCATGATTTTACCCAGCGCGGTCAAATCCGGCTGAATCGCATCATGATTGTCCAATCCGGCGTATGTTTGGGTGGAGCCATAGTGGAAGCGGAACGCGGTAATGACCTCGTCATAGATGACGAGCGAACCGTTTGCCCGTGCCATCGAGCATAGCCCTTCCAGAAAACCGGGCTGCGGCATCACCATGCCGAAATTGCCGACAATCGGCTCGACCATGACCGCTGCCACATCGTCGCTCCAACGCTCCAAGGCTTGGCGCAGCGCGTCCAGATCATTGAAAGGCACGGTAATAACCTCGCTCGCAATGTTGGTCGTAATTCCTGCACTGTCAGGTATGCCCAGCGTGGACGGGCCGGAGCCTGCGGCTACGAGCACCAGATCCGAGTGACCGTGGTAGCAGCCTGCAAATTTGATAATCTTATTTCGCTTCGTATAGGCCCGTGCAACACGGATCGTCGTCATGACCGCTTCTGTGCCGGAATTCACAAACCGGACCTTGTCCATGGAAGGAATGGCTTCCTTTAGCATCTTGGCGAGCTTGATTTCCAATACCGTTGATGTTCCGTACAATACCCCGTTCGCCGCCGCCTCACTAATGGCCTTGGTAATATGAGGGTGGGCATGTCCGGTAATAATAGGGCCGTAAGCCGCTAAATAATCAATGTACCGATTATCATCCACGTCCCAGAAATGAGCGCCTTTGGCGCGTTTCATAAATACCGGAGCGCCGCCGCCCACAGCCTTGAAAGAGCGTGAAGGACTGTTTACGCCCCCGACAATATGCTCCAGTGCTTCTTTATATAATGCTTCGGAGGTTTCCCGTTTCATCATCCAAAACTTCCTTTCCATTCATTAAAATAGGATATACACACACCAAAGGGCAGCGTTCACGGCTGCCCCCTGCATACATCATTATAGCTCTTTTTGTCCTGTCTTTGTTGTCGATTGTGTGGCAGCAGCATCACTACTGGTATTGCTGCCACCCGTGAAAGAGGCCTTATCCGTCTTGGACGATGATGCACTGTCCGGTTGCTTCGTTTTGTTTTGATCCTTATTTTGTTCCTGTGTCTGTACAGGAGGATTGTTGAATATATCCTGCACGTACTTTTTCAATTCTTCCGGATCGCGGACGGTAAGAACCTGCGCGCCACCTACATTTTCTTCCCCGAGCAGCTTCATCGGCGGAACCTGCTCGCTGCCTGCAAAGCTGCTTTGGTAGCCGACGTTTGCCAGCCTCCACATATCGTTGACACTAAGATTCGTATCAATAAACGGGTTTACCTGTTGCAAAATGCTCGGCAAATTGGCAATGGAGGTCGTGCTCTGCATTTTCTGTGCTATAGCCTCCAAAAATGCACGCTGACGTCCTGATCGGGAGAAGTCCGACATGGCGTCGTGGCGAAACCGCACGTATTGAAGCGCCTCTTTGCCGCCCAGATGCTGCATGCCCTTTTTCAAGTCAATATCGTATTCATGCTTATCCGCATTGCTTGTATAGTGCATATCCTTCTCCACTTCAAGATCAATGCCGCCCACGGCGTCCACCAGCTTAATAAATCCTTGAAAATCGGTATACACATAATATTGCACCTGAATCCCCAGCAGGTCGCCAGCCGCCTTCATGGCCGTGTTGGGGCCGTGAGTAATGGCGGTGTTAATCCGACTTTTATTGTAACCGGGAATATCCACGTACGTATCACGCAAAATAGAGAAGAGGTGAATCTTTTTCTTGACGGGGTCAAGCGATACGACCATCATACTGTCCGACCGGGGGACTTCCCCTTTTTGGATACCACGACCATCGACACCCATCAGCAAAATGTTGACCGGGTCCGTACCTTCCCACTTGGGCGGGTCTGGTGTGCGCACCTGATCGACCTGCGTTACATTTTTGAATGGGGAGTTTGCACCCTCTTTATGCAGATTGTCCAGTTGATTATAAATGGATGTAAAATAATACACGGCAAAGCCGACAATCGCGACGATAATCACGGTTAGAACCGACCATATCGTCCTTTTGGTTCTGCTTGTCATGGATGCTCTCCCTTTCGCTTTTCAATTCTTTACATTATAATTTCTTTTTGGAGCACAATCAATTTAACTATGGATTTTTCAAAATCCTGAATGTGAGGTATGACATGCTGGCAATTGATGTGCAGGATCTGCGCAAAACATTTAAAGTGCAAAAAAACCGCGAAGGCCTGAAAGGAGCTTTCCTTGATTTATTCGCCCGCGAATACAACGAGGTGGCCGCGGTCAAGGATATTTCCTTTGGTATTCCTCAGGGAGAAATATGTGGCTATATTGGTGAAAACGGAGCTGGAAAGTCTACTACGATCAAGATGCTGACTGGCATTCTCGTGCCGACCTCGGGACATCTCAAAGTGGGCGGCTATGTTCCTTACGAGGAACGCGAGAAATTCGTAAGTAATATCGGCGTTGTTTTTGGACAGCGCAGCCAGCTATGGTGGGACATCGGCGTGATTGAATCCTTTCAACTGCTGCGCAAAGTATATCAGGTTCCGGCTACAGACTTCAAACGCAGGCTGGATGAGCTGGTAGAGCGGCTCCAATTACAGGACCTGCTAAGCCGTCCGGTGCGCAAGCTTAGTCTTGGGCAGCGGATGCGCTGTGAATTAGTGGCTGCGTTGCTTCACAATCCGTCCATCGTTTTTCTGGACGAGCCGACCATTGGACTCGATATTATGGTGAAGTCTGAAATCCGCGAGTTCCTGAAGGACATGAACCGGGATTACGGTACGACGATTTTGCTGACAACCCATGATTTGCAGGATATTGAAGCGCTGTGCTCGCGCGTCATTATGCTGGATGATGGGAACATCATCTATGATGGTGGTCTGGAGGATCTGAAAGCACGTTGGGGTACAGGACGGGAAGTACAGTTTCAGTTCGGCGTGCCCACCCAGCTTGAGCAATTACAAGCGTGGACAGCGGACATGCCGCTGACTTGGACGGCGGATAATGATTTGGCTGCCAAGGTGTGGATTCCGCTTCATATTAACGTATCAGATGTCTTGGCCAGCGTAGTCGGGCGTACGGACATTACGGATATCAAAATCATTGAAACGAACACCGATGATATCGTGCGTAGCATCTACCAATCCGGCTCGGCGGAACGCAAGGGCAATCCCGTGCTTCCGGCAGTGGAGGCCAAAGTCCATGCTTAGCGTATATACCGATTTTATTCGTATCCGGTTTCTCACCATGCTCGCTTATCGTGTGAACTATTATACGGGCATATTAATTTATTCCATGAATATCGGTGTATATTATTTCACGTATAAAGCGATTTATGGAGATGCGGGCAGCATCGGTGGCTTTTCCGCAGCCCAAATGACGACCTATGTAGCGGTATCGTGGATGGCGAGGGCCTTTTATTTCAACAATCTGGATCGTGAAATTTCGACAGAGATTCGTGATGGCAGCATTGCCATCCAGATGATCCGGCCGTATAACTATGTGCTGGTCAAAGTCATGCAGGGGCTTGGCGAGGGGATGTTCCGTTTTCTGCTGTTTATGATCCCGGGCATGGCGATTGCGATGCTGCTGTTTCCAGTGACATTGCCGACGGACCCTGTAGCATGGATCAGCTTCCTCGTGATGCTGTTTTTCAGCTTTCTGATCAATACCCAAATCAATATTATTACGGGGCTGACGGCCTTTTTTGTTGAAAATAACGAGGGTATGATGCGCATGAAGCGGGTGGTAGTAGACCTGTTCTCTGGCTTGATTTTGCCCATCAGCCTGTTTCCAGGCTGGCTGGCGACCTTCGCCCAGTGGCTGCCATTTCAGGCGATTACGTATTTGCCCGGCTCCGTATTTACCGGACGAGTAAAAGGCATTGGTATTTGGAATGTGCTGGGTATCCAAATCATTTGGCTGGTCGTTCTGCTCGTGCCGATGATCATCATTTGGCGACTGGCGCGCAGACGTCTGTTCGTGCAGGGAGGGTAGGCCGATGATGTACTATTTGGGTCTCATTAGCGAATATTTGAAGAATTATATGAAGTCGCGGCTCACCTATCGTGCCGATTTTTGGGTAGAGGTCGTTTCGGACCTGCTATTTCAGGCCACCAATCTCATTTTTATTTTGGTCATTTTTATGCACACGGACAGTTTGGGCGGCTGGAGCGAAAATGAAGTCGTATTTGTCTATGGCTTTTTCATGGTTCCTTATGGACTATTTAGCTGTTTCGTCAATCTGTGGAACTTTAGCGAGCGCTATATTGTAAAAGGAGAGCTGGATCGGGTCATGACCCGTCCTGCGCATAATCTGTTCCAGATTTTCCTTGAAAATGTAGATCCGCCCGCGTTGGTCGGATCGGCGATTGGTCTGATTATTATGGGGATCAGCGGAGCGCAGATGGATTTGCAAATGGCGTGGTGGTTCATCCCGGCGCTAATTGTCATGACCCTGAGTGCCGTGGCGATTTATACGGGGATCTACACCATATTGACTTCAATTTCGTTCTTTTCAGATGCCCCAACAGGAATTATTCCGCTCATGTACAATATGCAGAGCTATGGACGTTATCCGGTGACGATTTATAACCGTGCGATTCAAGTCGTGCTGACCTGGATTCTGCCCTTTGCTTTTGTTGGCGTATATCCGGCATCCCTGTTTCTCCATCGGGAGGATATGCGGCATATGGCGCTTTTGACTCCGGTCATGGGAGCTGTATTTCTAACCTTGGGCTTACTGGCATGGAATTTTGGTATTCGGCGTTACAGAGGTGCAGGTTCTTAGGTCGGATCACATGAGAACCCTACAAGATAGGAGATGATGAGATGTCCACGACATCTACCGCTATTGGACAACCCGCGCCGGACTTTGAATTGCCGGGAAGTGAAGGGAAAAACGTCAAGCTGTCTGATTTTAGAGGCAGCAGGATTTTACTGTATTTCTATCCGAAGGATTTGACTTCCAGTTGCTCGACACAGGCTTGTGATTTTCGGGATAAGCACGGGGAGTTCGAGGGTTTGAACACCGTTATTCTGGGAGTAAGCCCAGATCCACTCAAGCGGCACGACAAGTTTATTGCAAAATATGGGCTGCCTTTTCAGCTTTTGGCAGATGAGAAGCATGAAGTGGCTGAAGCTTACGGCGTATGGCAGCAAAAGCAGATGTACGGCAAGCAATACATGGGGATCGTACGCTCTACCTTTCTCATTGACGAGAATGGTATTCTGATTCATGAATGGCGTGGTTTGAGAGTCAAAGGCCATATTGATAATGCGCTTGAGTATATTAGAGAACTGGTAAAATAATAAACATCCATGCACCCTTTGGGACACTGCTATTCTGCAGTCTCAGAGGGTGTTTTTGATATGTAATCTCCGGCTTATTCTTACTTCAGGATGTTGTATAACCCATGCCCCACAAGCTCAAAGGAATGATAACCGAGTTGGTCAAATCCCAATCTACCCAGAAGGGAACAAGGGTATCAAAATAGTAGATGACATTAGGTGCAACCATGCTGCTCAAGCCGTAGATGAGTATCCCCGCAGGATCGTATTCTGAACTTGATTCGCATTCGGACGGGTAGTCATCCACGACCAAGGCAGGCGAAAGATCTTATCCTTCATATCACTTTGCACATAAGGGCCGAATGGACTCATATAAGACACTCCGAAAGATCGTAGACTGGTCAGATGAAGCAACAGGGCCATCAAGCCCGTTAATATACCCAGAAATCCCAAGGCGGCGGCCAGCATCATGAGGGCCAACCGGATAATTCGTACCGCAATGGACAGCTTTTATTCTCATTTTGCATACGTAAAATCCTCCGATATTGGAGTTAGTTGGTTTAGTATGCTCTGAATATATGAATTTATGCTTGACGTTTGTATAGTCATCCCTATAAATTAGTTATATAGCTAATTAGATTAATATATAATTATCGGATCATATCGACTTGGAGCTGAAGCACATGGTAAACAAGCAATACAGAAAGTTATTCGCGGCCGGCATTATTAACGGAATTGGAGACCGCTTCTGCCAGATCGCTTTGTTAGCCTTGATGTATCGGCTTACCGGCTCGGGACTCAGCGTGGGGATTATGCTTGGACTACGGGTGATTCCTTTTTTAATTCTGTCACCCGTGTCAGGTGTGCTTATCAGCAGCATATCCAGACGCACACTTATGATGACCACGGATCTGCTGAGAGGTGGAGCAGCCCTTGCCTTTTTAAGTGTTCACAGCAATGAGGATATGTGGATCGTTTATGGAGTCAGTACCCTGTTAGCCTGTGGGGAAGCGCTGTACGCTCCAGCCCGTAAGTCGTCCATCCCGCTGCTGGTCCGACCGTCGGATTTGTTGCGGGTGAACAGTCTGGAGCAGGTGATGAGCGGACTGGTATTAGTGATTGGCGCCGCTGCTGGAGGCATCGTATCTGCGCTTTTTGGACCACAGGCCGCATTTATGCTCAATTCCGCCAGCTTTTTCGTTGCAGGTTTGATCGTCTGCAATATCGCATTCCGGCCTATCACTAAGGAGGAAGTAAATAGGGAGGATGCTTATACTGAATCACGTGGAAGTCAGACGTCTTTCGATGATCGAATCCTCGGTAGGTCACAAATACTGCAATGCATCCGTATGTCGCTTCCGCTCCAAGTCGTAATTGCATTCGAGCTACTGGTTCCATTCCTCAATGGGATTGATAATGTGCTGATCAGTGTATATGCCGTGCAGGAGTTTAAGCTGGGGGATGCCGGAATTGGACTGTTTTACGCCGCTTTGGGTGCGGGTCTGGTTGCCAGTTATGCACTGGGGCGTCTATTCAGCCGTTCTTTATTGAGCGGAGGACTGGTATGTCTGCTATTGGAGGGAATTTTGCTCATGGGGTTAAGTGGAATTGAACATGCCTGGGCGGCGGTCGGCATTTACTTTTTCATTTCGTTGGCTGGCGGGGTCGGAGCAATCTGTTTGGATACACTATTCATGCGAGAGACTCCGCTGCATGTACAGGGGCCATTATTGGGCATGCTGACAGCGTGGAGTCAAGGGATTATCGGCTTATCCATGCTTGGAGCCGGGGTGGCGGTGGAAATCATGGAGCCGCGTATGTTAGGTTTGATTGGCGGCGCTGGATTTGTCTCGATATCTATCATGATATCAATTTACTATACAAGGGCTCGCAGCCGTAAGGCAGCAGGAGTCTAATTATTCCGGATCTTTTTTGCTACTGGTTTTCACCGATTTGTCGGACTTGCGGAAAAAACCAAACAGGAAGGCTCTCCAGCGATAAACGATATATAGCAGAAGGATAATGCCAATGATGGCGACGATTCGCAGCGCATACAGCTCCGCCAAATGGAACACGGCATCCCATTGCGGACCAAACACCTTACCGATGCCTAGAAACAGGATGACCCAGAACAGAGCGCCGCTGTACGCATACATGGCAAATTTACGCAGGGGAAGGGCAATAATTCCCGCAAAATAGCCGGTAAAATGCCGGACGCCGGGAATGAAATATCCTAAGAAAATGAGCCAGTACCCGTAACGTTGAAACCATTTTTGTGTTTTTTCAAGCTTGTCCGGCGATAACAAAACCCATTTGCCGTATTTCTGGATAAAGGGGAGTCCGGCCCATTTTCCGATAAAGTAGGTAATGGTCATTCCAATGGTTGTGCCTAAAAAGGCCAGCAGCACCAGTTTTCCAAAATCCAGCCTACCCGAATAGGAGAGATATCCCGCATAAGCCATCGTGGTTTCCCCGGGAAAGGGTAGAGCAATAAATTCCAGCAGCAAGCCGAAAAAAAGGACGCCGTATCCGTATTCTTCGAACAATTGCGTGATCCATTTCAGCACATCCATCGTTTACACTCCTATGAACAGATTCATAAATTTAGAATTAATTCATTCTAACAATCTTTTCATGTCCGCTCAACTCCGGGTGATTTCTTGACGTCTTGTTTTATCGTTGCGTATAATGGAACGAACAATTGAGGGAGGCACGGTAATGAATAAGCCTAATGAAATCGTTGTAGTTCTCGACTTTGGAGGACAATACAACCAGTTAATCGCAAGAAGAATACGGGATCTCGGTGTATATAGCGAGCTCCTTCCATACAATACGCCTGCGGAGAAGCTGAGAGAGCTGGCACCGAAAGGGATTGTTTTCTCAGGTGGACCTTCCAGCGTATATACAGATAATGCTCCTCAGGTGGACCGGGCTATTTATGATCTTGGAATTCCTATTTTTGGTATTTGCTATGGTATGCAGCTGATGGCTCACCAACTGGACGGTAAGGTAGAACGTGCAGGCAAGCGTGAGTACGGTAAAGCAGATGTACAATTTAATGAGGATACCCTACTGGCTAAAGGTCTGGAATCCCGTCAAACCGTATGGATGAGCCATGGGGATCACGTTACAGATCTGCCATCCGGCTTTAAACTGGATGCAGGAACGGAGAGTGCGCCGATTGCTGCCATGAGTCATCCGGAAAAGAATCTATATGCGGTACAGTTCCATCCAGAAGTACGTCATTCCATTCAAGGTAATGAGATGATTAGCAACTTCCTGTATGAAGTGTGCGGTTGTGAAGGCAACTGGACGATGGAGTCGTTCATTGAAGATCAGATCCGTGAAATCCGCCAGCAGGTAGGCGACAAAAAAGTATTGTGTGCTTTAAGTGGCGGCGTGGATTCTTCCGTCGTAGCGATGCTCATTCATAAAGCGATTGGCGATCAATTGACATGTATGTTCATTGACCATGGACTGCTGCGCAAGGGTGAAGCCGAAAGCGTAATGGAAACATTCGTTGGCAAATTTGATATGAAGGTTGTCAAAATTGACGCACGTGAGCGCTTCTTGTCCAAGCTGGCAGGAGTCGATGATCCGGAACAAAAACGTAAAATCATCGGTAACGAGTTCATCTATGTTTTTGAGGAAGAATCCAAGCAATTCGACGATTTTACATTCCTGGCACAAGGCACACTGTATACGGATATTGTAGAGAGTGGAACAGCCACGGCACAGACGATCAAATCGCACCATAACGTAGGTGGCTTGCCGGAAGACATGAAGTTCAAGCTGATCGAGCCGCTGAATGCATTGTTCAAAGATGAAGTACGTAAAGTCGGCGAAGAATGCGGACTTCCGGCTGAGATTGTATGGCGTCAGCCTTTCCCGGGTCCGGGTCTTGCCATTCGTGTACTGGGCGAAGTGACAGAGGACAAGCTTACGATTGTTCGTGAATCGGATTATATTTTGCGCGAGGAGATTGCCAAAGCCGGTCTGGACCGGGAAATCTGGCAATACTTCACGGCTTTGCCGAATATGAAGAGTGTTGGCGTTATGGGCGATGCTCGTACGTATTCTTACACTGTGGGCATTCGTGCAGTAACCTCCATCGACGGTATGACTGCCGACTGGGCGCGTATCCCTTGGGATGTGCTGGAGAAAATTTCGGTACGTATCGTTAACGAAGTGGATAACGTCAACCGAATTGTCTACGATATCACCTCCAAACCACCAGCAACGATTGAGTGGGAATAGAAGAAATAAATTAAGTGAAGTGAAAACGACGGATTTAACAACGTTTTAGCTGTTGTAGAATGGATAAAATAATTAAATATCACTTGGTTCCCCACCAAAAACCCCACCAGAAAAATTCGGTGGGGTTTTAAATAATCTTGATTAGTTTAAACATAATAATTTTTTTAACTGCACATTTTATATTTGTGTCTTAACAATAGGTCCACTTTAATTTCCTTTAAATAGTCCTGGACTTGATATTCTTTTTTTGATATACTAACAACACTAAATATTATGAAGGGTGGAAATCCATGCCATATGCAATTGACCTCTTCTGTGGCGCAGGCGGATTCAGCGAGGGAATTTTACAAGCAGGGTTTGATATTGTCTTTTCCAGTGACAAAAGCCCCATGGTACAAGAAACTTATATGAATCGTCATGAACAGCTTGGCTTAGTACAGGGAAGAGATACTTACTTTGAGTTAGCTGATATTAGAGATCTTTCTTCGGAATTTATTTTTGAAAAAATAAATTCTCTGAAATATGGAAACATTTTTTTTCCAGGTAAAATTGATGTCATGTTTGGAGGCCCTCCTTGCCAAGGATTTAGCCGTCTGGGAAAACGTGATTCCAGTGATCCAAGAAATATGCTATTTCACGAATATCTTAGAATAATTAAAGATGTGAAGCCTAAATATGTCGTAATGGAAAATGTGAAGGGTATTTTAGATATGCAGATGTTAGACTTTCCAAGTGTTTTAGAGGATGGTTGTATTTACCATGGGCAAAATCTAGTTCCGTTTATTCTTCGAAATGAACTTGAAGGTCTTGAATATCAAGTTATAGATATGCAGGTTTTGAATGCTGCTAACTATGGTGTTCCTCAACAAAGAAATAGAGCAATTTTTCTTGCTTATAGAAATGGAACTTATCCGATTTCGTATCCTGAACCTCAGAAAAGTATGGTTACAGTTCATGATGCTCTTGGTGATCTTTATACAAGTATTAATTATTCAACCCAATACTCTAATGAATCAGTTTTGGGAAGGACACCAAATGTAATTACAAGGAAACAAGTTGAAAGAACAAAAATCACCAATATGGAAACTTCTAGTCATGACCAATCTGTGATTCAAAGATTTTCACTTTACAAACAAGGTGAAAATAGAAAAAGAGCGTTGACTAGGTTGAGAGAAGAAGGAATAAATCTGTTAGAAGTAGCGCCGGAATTGTTCTATGAAACACTTTATCAAGTTAATAGCGAACAAAATGCTGAAATTATTCAAAAGACTTTGAAAAAATTTGATTATCACAAGTCAATAAAGATTACAAAACTGTGGTTAAACCATACTAATAAACAACTATCACTGATTAGTATGATTGAAAACAATCATAATTTTGATATTGATTTTAACACAGCCATAAGTTCCCTAAGTCGTAGACTTAACACCACTTTTGAGAATGCTCTTGAATTCATGAATATTGTTAAACTCGAATTAAATAAGCCTTATGATGCCGAAACTCTGAATAACTTATTTATCAAGGGTAACATTAATGATTTAATGGCTGACGCGATATTTACAAAAAAAGGAATTCGAACAAAGCTAAATTCAAAGGGTATAGCCCCTACCATGGTTACATTACCCGATGATTACATCCATCCATTTTTCAACAGAATTTTAACGGTTAGAGAAATGGCAAGATTGCAGTCTTTTGATGATAGCTTCCAGTTTTTAGGGAAAAGAACTACTGGTGGAAGCATGCGAGCAAAAGAAACTCCTCAATTTACGCAAGTTGGTAATGCTGTCCCACCTTTATTAGCAAAGGCAATTGCAACAGAAGCTATGAAAGCAATTAAACTGGGTGAAGAACAATCTAATTTAAACATAAAAATAAAACAGAGAGCCTAGGCTCCCTGTTTTATTTTTATTCCAATAAGTTTATTTTTTCGATTTTGCCAAATAGATAGGATCTATACTTTCCTTTAATACGCCAAGCATTTCCATGATTTTTCCCTTTGTAAGCTCCATCAGGTGATATATAACCTCTCCAATCATAGGTAATTCCCCCGGATTTGATCAAAGCGATAAATGTTGAGAATTGAGGAGACCTTGACAATTCTGCCTCGATATATTTAAACTCAGCAGTCGCTCCTATCATTCGTTGCTTAACGTTTACCCATAGAGTTGCAGGATGTTTTCTATATAATTCATTCTGCAAATCGGAAAAATTCCAATACCCTGTGATTTCTACTTTATTGGATTTTGGATCTGTTCCCCATAATTCAATTTTCCTTTCTTCCTCATTGACATTTAAATGAAAACCTTGGGCATTTTGTGGGGTTTCTTTTGAACCAATCGTAATATAAAGGCTTTTATACCCTAAGTGTTTATCAGATTCATACCCATAGTATCTAGCAAACGCTGAAACTCTATTTTTATCTTTTATTTCATATTTAGCTATTGTTGTTCCATCAAATTGTGGTCGAAGGGTGAATAATGTATCTAGTGTTTTGGAGGATTTTGTCTTTAATTCAATTTTTCCTTCAAAATCTGCATCTTGGCTATTATTTGTTTTTATCCCCAACAATGATTCTAGGGTATCACCTGCATCTTTGGGTGAAATTTTACCACTACCTTTAGAATTTTTATGATATCCTGCCTGTGCAATTTTTTTAACTAAAGGAATCAATCTACTTGCAGAATCGGCAATATCATCTACACCGAAAAATTGCTTTAACTTGGATTTTGATGGAATATTATTTGTTACATTGATAATTACAACTACTGGATTCGGACCAACTGTTACAGTAAGGTATAATAAATCACCTACATTAACTTTTCGATCACAAAGAAGTTTACTAATTCCGTAGATTGAAAATCTTCGATCACCACGGTTATTAGAAACTCGATAAAAATTCATTTTTGTTTTTAGTTGCGAATCATCATATAAGAATATAGCTGCAGTCATAACTCCATATTTAGCTCCATTTGGTAGAGTTTCATAATCAACTATGTTTTTATTGAAGAGTAAATCTCGAAAGAGTACATTTGCATCAATGTTATTCTTTTCAATCATTGTTGGTGTGAGTCTCAATAAGGCATATTCATTATTGTTATATTTGTGGATTTTATTTATCACTTTGATTTCATCATCGTATGGCGTAAAAATCATTTTCATTCCTCTTTTCTAATAATTAGTTCGCTAATAGTAGTTCCTAGTGCATCTGCAATCTGGTTAAGGGATGACAATTTAGGATTTACTTTCTGATTGAAGATCTCACTAATTGTTGAAGGACTTAGAGTAGTAGACGCATATAGATATGTCTGAAGCTTATTTTGTTTCTTTAAGAGACTTTTTGCATTTTGAGAAAAGATGAATAGAAAATCATCCTCAGTATATGCTGCTATGTTTCCGTTACTGAAATTTCGAGAAAACAATTGAGGAAAACTAATATTTAATGATTCGGCAAGCCTTTTAGCAGTTTCAAAATAGATATCAATCTCATTGTTTTCAAGCATTGATAAAGAAGATCTGCTGATACCGGAATTTTCCGATAATTCATTCTGGGAAAGAGCACGATAGGAACGAGCGTTTCTTATATTCTCTCCAAATACTTTCATCCCCACATCTCCTTCAGATTTTTATTTAATATTATCTTGATCAGCCAGATAAAAATTATGCTAAAAGGGACATTTTATGTGGTAATTTTTTTGTTTACGGGGGAATTAGACCCATCATTTCAGTGATTAGTGAGTCAGGTTTTCGGTAAAATAGAGCCAATACTCAGGAGGAGGAGAGTTACGTCTAAATTAAGAAAGTCAAGGTCGCGAAGCGTTCAATTTAACCTTGACTTACGTGCACACGATCAACACTGTTTATTTCCCAGCAGACTATGCTGGGGTTGCCACATGGCGAGTGACGGGTGCAGGGGGCGTGCTCCCTGCGTTTCCCCTATCGGGACGGAAGGGGATCTCTTGATGCACTGGATTAACCATTCCAGAAGGATGGCTCATTTTGCTCTGAGATATTCAGCAACCCAAAAAAAAGAAAGCATGGATGAAAAACGCTGAGTTTTTCTATCCAATGCTTTCTTTTATGTTGTTTTAATAACTCATATTCAAGCAGTAAGATGTGGCTGTATCTTGAATTAATTGCAACGAACTTGTTTTTATCGTGGTTTTGAAGGTTTTTTCTTTTAAGGTTATGTTGTTCTAATTATGTTATTTTTACCATACGATCTTTTTCCCAGTTGCAGCCGATTCCTCAATGCGGTCCAGTAGCTGATGCAGTTTTAAGGCATGATTAAAATCAGGGGCGAGACGGGTGTCCGTCAAAATATCCTCGGCAAATACATGGTGAGCCTTGGCTACATTCAGGGTTACCCCTTCTTTTGGGAAATCCGGTCCACCATCAGGCTCGGCAGTTATACTTATTTGTTCAAAAGCGTCATTAGGCGCATAACCCTGCTTACTGCTGGGATCATACACAAGTTTTTGGAGCGTCAGATTGCCAAATTGAACATGCCCAAGCGAAGGTTTTTGTGTCAAACGCAAAATTCCCTTTTTCCCCTGAATCTCCAGCTCGAATTTTGGATTCACTCCACCCTGAATGTGGACGGATACCGTTGCTCCCTTCTCCAATGACCCCTGAATCAGAATCTGATCCGCAGTATCCTTGGGAATGACTTCGCCTGTTTCCTGAATAGTGGCTTCGTTATAGTGAGATGATGTGATGGCCGATAGCTCGCGGAATTCGCCAACGATGTATTGCAGCGCATCCAGAGAATGCCCGCCATTAATCGTGAGCAGATTAGCCCCATTGGCTCTGTTCAGCAAATAAGCAGTATCCTGATTTACTTGTCCTCCTTTGCCGGTAGTAGCTACTTGCATATGACAGGATATAATTTCACCAATCGTCCCGTCTTCCACCAGCTTTTTCATCGTTTGCACTTCAAGATCCTGCCGAGCCTGCAAGCCGACGGTATGATGAATGCCCGCCTGTTCTGCCGCCGTAGCCATTTCAGCGGCTTCCCCAGTGTTTGCCCCCAAGGGCCATTCACAAAAAATATGCTTCCCCTCTTGAATTGCCGCCATAACCGCCTCGTAATGATGGGGAACTTTTACGCTCACCACAACCATGTCCACATCCTCGGAAGCTGCGAGCTTTTTGGCATCATCAAAAGCCAGTGCCGCCCCTACTTCTTCTGCGCTTTGCCGCGCACTCTCCATACGGGAAGTACCTACGGCAGTGATATCCAGGTTCGGATGCTTGAGTAAAGCCGGAATATGCGTTTGACTCGCCCATTTGTTATTCAACGAGCCTCCTACAACACCTGTACGAATCTTCTTTTTGACCATGTTGATACCTCCTGAATTTTTAAAATGAGGGTGGAAAATAGCGTCTAAGGCCAATATAATACACTTAACTCATAAATAATAATGCTTGTTTATGATATAGATATCATTTTATTTGATGGGAGGAGAAGGGATGGACATTGAAAATATGCAGGCATTCGTTTCGGTGGCAGAACTGAGAAGCCTGACAGAAGCTGCTCAAAAGCTGAATCATCTGCAATCGAACATGACGGCCAAAATAAAAAAGCTGGAGGCCCATTACGGCACAGCGTTATTTTATCGAAAGCCCCGTGGCATGGAGCTGACACCCGCAGGAGAAACCTTGTACGCTCAGTTCAAACAAATTTTGTTGCTATGGCAAGACACAGAGATGAAAATGAGACCGCAGGAGGAAAAGCTGCGCATCGGCACGATGCAGTCCATCGTAGCGGGGGAAACAACAAGGGCGCTTACGAAGGTATATGAGCTGTACCCGCAGGCTTCTGTTACCTTAAAAACCGGAACCACCACGGAAATGGAGCGATTGATCCTCGACGGTGAGCTCGATATTGCTTTTGTTACAGGGTATTCTACTAACCCTTACATTCATTATCAAAAAATATGCCGTGAAGAGCTGGTGCTGGTGGGGAAAGGCATTCATGAAGGCTCAGACCTCAAACAAGTGCTGCAAGGAGCCTCTATTATCGTGCTGTCGGATGGCTGCCTGTATCTCACGTATCTGGAGAAGATGTATCAGGACATGCAATTGACTCATGGCGAGGTGGTGGAGGTCGGTGTGTTTGATACGATGGTGGAATTCGCCTTGATGGGAATGGGAATCACCCTTATGTCCAAAAAGCTGGCGCGGCAATTTAAAGTAACATCCTATTTGCCCGCTCCCCCAACCTTCGGCTACATGGATACGTATTTGATAACCCGGCCCAATCATGAAATAACAGCGATTGAACATAAATTTATCGAAATCAATAATACGATCTAATAGATAGGAGAGACATCGAATGACAATCAATCAAGACAACTACCAAGGTAGCCATGCCGTATTTTCTGGGCGATAGCATTACGTTTGGATATGAATTGCGTGATGGAGAAAAGCCTTACCCCCACCTGTCACAGAAAACCACCCATCACAAAGCTTGAATATTTTTAATAGAGGCGTATAATAATTGACACATCAATTGATAAGTCAAGTAATTGCGAGGAGGAGCTACCATCGAACATTGCTCTGAAAAAAGCCAATTGTTTTACCGCATGCATCTTTTATGTAAAGAAATGAATACAGCTTTTGAAGCGCAGTTAAAAACGAGCTTTACCAAGGTCGAGATTTTGTATCACATTGATCAGCGGCAGGAATTGAGTCAGTTGGAGCTTCAGCATTTGCTGGTTCTGGACGGAGCGGCGGTAACCCGGCATCTGAAAAGGCTGGAGGAGGAAGGTCTGATTATCCGCAGCAAAAAAGAGCAGGATAAGCGTGTGACCTATATTCGACTGACAGAATCAGGGGTTCGAGAGCTGCAAGTTTTGTCAGAGCAAAGAGAAGCCTTTCAGAACAAGCTACTACGTGAGTTTGCGAATGAGGAAATTGTTTCTTTGACAAATGCATTACAGCGTATGTCTACCAATGTGAAGAATATGTAAAATACGCGAGGAGGAACTGAAGGAAAGAGATGTACCCAATCCTAAGCCACAGGCCCATCAGGTCGTTGTGAAAGTAGCAGTTACCTCCATTAACCCGATTGACTGGAAGCTGCAACGGCCAAAAATATATGGCTGGAGCCCAACGGACAGCAGCTACAGGAAATTGCCGACCTGTTGGAGCAGAAAAAAGTGCAGAGCGCAATTAATCAGTCTTTTCTCCAACGAAATTGAGTTCGTGCTGAACGGTGACCGGAAACAAGGTATGGATAGCTGGAAAAGCTTCTTAAGCATGTTCTTTGAAGGAACACTCGACATCAAGCATATGTATGAGGGCTGGAAGCCGGTTCCCGGAGAATCGGGTGCCTATGAAACCAAATGGGCGGTATGCGGCAAAAGAGCAACAGGCGAAGTGTATACACTTACAGGAGTGGACAAAGCTCGGCTGGATGCAGAAGGGAAGATCGTTTATCTGGAAAATATACCGGACACCGGGAATGCCTTTGATAAGTACAAAAATATCTGATTCGCCTAATTGATAACCCGTCAGCTATATAATAGCTTGGCGGGCTTTCTATTTTCCGAACAATACATATATGATTAAATTATAATATTCGCTTTTTATGTTGACAAGCTGTGGGGGACGGCCTAAAATAACGGATGTAATATAGCGCTTATGAATGCGAATATTACATCAAATGAACGATAACAATACGAGTATGCTTTGCGTAGGAGGAATTACGACTCATGGAGCGTTTCTTTAAATTAAAGGAACATGGAACGAACGTCCGCACAGAAATTATTGCGGGGATTACTACTTTTATGACCATGGCTTACATTTTGGTGGTCAACAATACCTTTTTGGGGCCGACTGGAGCAGGGATGCCCAGCGAAGCCGTCTTTTTTGCCACTGCGGTAGGTGCAGGACTGATCACTATTCTGATGGGATTGTTCGTTAATGTGCCCATCGGCATGGCTCCGGGTATGGGCTTGAATGCTTATTTTATGACAGTAGTCTTGAGTTCCAATGGCATGATTACTTGGCAAGCGGCACTTGGCGCTGTATTTATATCCGGTATTGTCTTTCTGATTTTAACCGTGACACGAGTGAGACAGATGTTACTTGTTGCAGTTCCGGAAAATCTAAAGACAGCTATTACCGTAGGGATCGGCTTGTTTATTACCATTGTTGGTTTTAAGCTGTGTAATCTGGTTATGGTAAGTATTGTTCCAGGGACGGATGTAAGTCAGCCGGTTCCGGGTCATGCTTTTAATCTGATTCTGGGTAGTCTGGTTCATCAAAAGGATGCGCTGCTGGCGCTGATCGGTTTGCTTATTATCGCAGCGCTGATGGTTGTTCGGGTCAAAGGTGCTTTGCTGATTGGTATCGTAGCTACTACATTGATTGGTATTCCAATGGGCGTAACGAATTTGAGCAGTTTGACAACAGGTCACTGGATTCCTGATTTTAGTAATCTGGCAGTGGGCCAGTTGGATTTGAAGGCTGCTTTGCATATCGGTCTGTTTGATATCATTTTCATTTTCACATTTGTAGAGCTGTTTGATACGTTTGGTACATTGGTAGGTACGGCTACCCGTGCAGGTATAATGAAGGATAAGAAAAAAGGCGAGAAAATCATCGGTAAAGCTATGCTGGTGGATGCCGTTGGCGTAAGTACCGGTGCGGTATTGGGTACAAGTACTATTACAGCATTCGTGGAAAGCTCCGCAGGGGTAGAAGAAGGCGGACGTACGGGTCTGACTGCTGTAACGACAGGTGTTCTGTTCCTGTTGGCCCTCTTTATCGCACCGTTGGCACTGGTTGTGCCTTCTGCGGCTACTGCTCCAGCGTTGATTATCGTTGGTGTGCTGATGATGAGCCAGGTTCGTAACATCGATTGGGATAATTTCCTGCTGGCGTTCCCGGCGTTCCTGACCATCGTTCTGATGCCTTTTACAGGCGGAATCGCTAATGGTATTTCTGCCGGCATTTTGTCTTACGTGGTTCTGGCTGTATTCAGTAACCTTTTTACCAGCAACAAAGTTAAAGTTCACTGGCTCATGTGGGTGCTTGCTGTTATTGTAGTGATCCGTTTTGCCTTTATGGGCTCGGAATAACAACTAGATATCATCTGAAAAAGCTTTTTGCAGTAAAGAACCTCCTTCCCTGTTGTTTCGGGGAGCGAGGTTCTTTTTTTGTTCTGGTTATTCATGATGCGAAAGAGGGCGGGGAGTATATATAGAAGAAGAACGAATAACAAATAGAGATTTTCGAGAATTAATGAAATAAATGCTTGCAAACTTATTTCGTCTATGATATATTCTAATTCCGGCCAAGAAATACAATATTGCGAGCGAGTGTTACAAAAAAGATTTTAAAAAAATGCTTGCAAAGTTGGTTCGGACATGATAAGATATAAGAGTTGGTAAGGCGACAAGCTGAGTCAACGAAAAAGAAATGTTTGATCTTTGAAAACTGAACAA
>NZ_ASRY01000210.1 GCF_000520815.1 Paenibacillus maysiensis
AGATATGAAAAAACAGCGGATCAAAGCACTCGGCCTCTTCCAGAACCCCCATCCACTGGTAATCGGGTAGTTGGGTCGATTGTATTGCCGAAGCGACATCCGAATCGATGTTCCAGCGTTCCAGTGGAATTTCCGATATGCAGTCGCGTCCGGCAGACACATTGTTCCAATACTCCTCGATGTTTTTTGACATGGGGAATCGCCCTGACATGCCGATGACGGCAATGGCCCGGTCTTCATGCGGAGCAGAGTTTACCCCGCCCGCTTGCCCGCTGGAGACGGTATTTACCGTTCGGGCAGCGGTGTAGGTACAAGCGTGCGTCATCAGGATTTCCGCGATTCCGTCCACATGCCGGTTCTGCCAGTTTTCGTAATCCGTGCCCGCTACCCATTGATTAAAGGCCCCTATCGCAGGACCGCAGTACACCACAAAATTATCTTTTTCGGATAACTCCCCCCGCAGTGTGACGGCATTGCAATGCGCAAAATACCATTTAAAAATCAGCGCCATTTTCAACCGTGGGTTGTCCATTACCTCTACCAATTGAACCGGATTGCTGCGCTGCTTGTGTTCACAGACAAGCTCCCACACCTGTTCGAATGTTCGTTTAAAATAATGCTGCTCTAGCTCCCGGCGCGTAGCGGGGGGGATGTCCTCTATACACGTATGCTGGGTAAACAACTGATACAGCTTGTTGGCCCGGGCTGCAAACTGCGTCTGTTTTTTGACCACTTGCACCTTGGCACCAATCTCGAACATATCGCCGGCAACCGTAATCGTCGTATCGTGAACCGAAAGGGACTGCAGCAGTTCCTTCACAGCTTCATGCGCACCGCTTTCAACCGTACATTGATTGACCGAACCCGTGAAAATAAAATCGGCGCCGAGCATAAACGCCGCCGCAACGGCCTCGGGCGTTCCGATGCCCCCGCCGCATCCCACCATAATCTCTTCCTCATAGCTGTACTGGTTGTGCATCGCTTGTCTCAGGGAAAGCACAGCAGGCAGTAGGGAAAAAGCGGCACCTTGATCGGTATGCCCGCCGGAATCCGCTTCGATTGCTAAATCATCCGCTAGTGGAAGCTGCTGCGATAATGCAGCCTCTTCCTTATTGATCCGGCCCGTTGCAAGCAGTTCCAGCACCATTTCCATAGGTGGAGGCGACAAAAACATGCGGGCGATCTCCAGCCTCGAGCATTTAGCGATAATTCTCCGCCTTGGTGTCAAGCTTCCGTTGTGCCGGGACAACCCCTTGAGACGGCAATATACCAACGGCAAGGTGATCGCTGAATAAGCTGCAGCCTCGATTACCGGAACATTCAGCTTTAAGCACAGCTCCGCTTGCTCCCATTCCTCGTCAGGATCGTCGATATTAGCAATCAGACACATGCCGTAAGGCTTTTCCGGCCCCAGTTCTTTCTGAATGCGCCCAATCCGCGTCTCAAGCTCATTTCCGCGCAGGCCTGCACTGCCAAAAAAACTGAGCAACCTTGCCCGTCCCATGGCAATCACCAACTGTTCCGATGAGATGCCGCGGTACATGGAGCCAGCGATATAATTCCATTTGCACTTGTACCGCTTCTGAAAAAGCGGATTGCCGAACCGTTCGGGAGAAACTCCCGACGGAAGCGGCGTCAGCAGCCTCTTTTCCGGTACAGGCACCTGATCACCGGAACCGCCCCGTGAAATCTCTGCACTGCTGCCGTCAGAACCAAACTGTGACAATAGTCGCTTGGCTTTCTGGGGGTTCATTGTTTTATCTTTCAAAGCCCTAAATATTTGCTCCACATTCAATGGTCATCCTCCTCTCCAAGTACCTTTAGTTCCCGAATAATTCCTGAATACGGTCCTTAACCTCCGACTGATGAAATGTCAGCTCGTGCATAATGACCTCCTGTGCAACGAATTTCGGTAGCTCCCGCCGTAAAGAACAGACCAGATGGCTTTTCAGGGCGACCAAAGAAGCACGGGGCTTATCCGCAAGCTCCTTCCCAAGCTGCAATGCATAATCCGCAACTTCAGCGCGAGGCAGCACGGGAAACGGAACCCCCCGCTTGCAGAGATCTGCTCCGCGGTAACTGCCCCCGTTCAGCAGCAGCTCTTCCCCCAATGCGAGTCCAAGCTTTTTCGGCACAATCAGCGTCGCTCCCATGCCTGGTGTAAATCCGTAACGCATAAAATTCGCTGTATATACGCTTTCTCTGCTCAAAATAACAAAGTCGGAAAACAATCCCATAACAAAGCCTCCGCCAATTCCGTGACCCTGCATTGCGGCGATGACCGGAATGGGGCAGTCAATGGCGAGGCTGTATACATTCGCATCCGTAAACTTGGCCCTACCCTCATGGATGGCAAGCAGCCCTTCCTTGGTTCCCCCTGAAGCAAAATAGGAATCATAACCCGTTAAAATAACGGCCTTATAGCTGGTTGAAGAACCGGCATATTGAAAGGCCGCAATCAAAGCCGACATTAATTCCGGCGAAAATGTATTTTTATGGATCCGATCCTGCATCGTAATCCGCAGAACACCTGGGGCAGCCTCCGTTACATCAATTACATCCGACGTCATATCCATCCCTTTCTACCGTTCTGCCGTACGCATATCAATCGGCCTCCCAAGGAAATTGTCCCGTTGCCGCAAAACGGCTGATGGCTTGCAGGTTTCCGTAGTCAGAAAATATTTCCCTGTTCCCCGACAAAGCCGTTTGCTTGAATTGGCCCAGCGAAGCGTACAGCTCGTTCATATATCGCTTGTAGCGGACAATCGCCGGCTTGGATATACGCCGCAGACGCAGTAACAGCTTGCGCAAAGCCTGACCGTCACTGTCGCAAGCGTCAATCAATCCCCATTCCACCGCTTGCCGTACCGTGATCGGCTGTGTGGTCAGCGTCAGATAGTGGGCCCGCTGAAAACCGACCCTCCGGGTCAGAAACGGAAGCACACAGGCAGGATATAAGCCGAACAACATCTCCGAAAGGCTGAACAGCGCCGTCTCGTCTGCCATTGCAATGTCGCAGGCTGTCACAAAGCCGATGCCGCCGGCATTGGCTTTGCCCCTGACGTAAGCAACCGAGATGAATGGGCCGCTTGCCAGATGTAGCCATAGATCATATAGCGCCTCGGCATCCCCCGACGCCGTATCCGCAGTGGTCATTTGCTCATGGATGTCCTGAAAGTCGGCTCCGAAGCAGAACACTTCCGGCAGCCCTTCTACGACCACTATCGAAGCGGCTTCCTCGCACTCTCGCAAGGCATGCCGGATTTCCGCAATCAACAAATCATTGATGGTATTGTTAGCGGCAGGCCTGTAGATTTGAATAAAATATACCTCCTCTTGCCGACGGATCCGAATCGTCTCATATGTCACGAGACCCACCTGTACACCCGGTGAAATTCCGATATTCTTTCTAGATACAACCGTTGTCCCCCTCCGCTGGACGCCAGCATGGCCGGCAGATCACCAAGATCCAGCTTCACGTTTCTGGTGCCGAATTTAACCGCATCGCTGGACCTTAGCAGATGGTCATAATGGGACATGGACAATTTATACCGACGGTTCAAATGTTCGGTAATTTGAAATTTATGCTGTAGCCGCTGTCCTTCGGGCGTGACAATTCCGCTATAAAATTCCGAACAGCAGCCTGAGCCGTAAGAGAAGCAGCCTACTCTGCGCGGGGCCTCAAACCTGCCGTTGTCCACAGTGCTAGCCAAAGACAGCAGCACCGTCGCCCCGAGGATATTGCCCATCTGCTGGCAATACATCAGTCCCGGAACTACACGTTGTGCAAAATCCGCCTCAATTTCCGCAGGCTTGGCTTTGGTCATCTTCCGCATCATTGAGCGGTGCGCCCCTTTAACCATTCCACCGAAAGGAGTATGAAACGCCAGGTACTGGAATGTATCCCGATAATCCGCATCGGCAACGCGTTCCGCATACTCCAGATAAGTTTTTTCGCAGCAATCCAGATACGAGAGCAACGAAAGATCCGAGTTGCCGGCTTCGCTGTCCGGAATAGGACGGCAAGTATCCATCACTTCATAGCCGTAATAACCGTTTGCACCCACATCGACCTGAAAGACTGCCGGATTCTCACCAACAAGGATGGCAACGGCCCCTGCGCCGGAGCTGGGTTCGACAAAAGACCAGTCGGCCGTCAAAGCCTCGCCGCCGTCAACGGCTATAAAACGCGAAATATCCGTGGCGACGACAAGCGCCTTTGCCCCGGGCGAAGCTTGCGACAAAATAAAATTGCCCGCCATTTGAAACCCTGCCGTGCCTGAGTAACAGGCCTGCTTGATTTCGAACATCCGACAATTTCGGCTGAGCCCCAGGTAATGATGAACATAAGTGCTGATGGATTTGCCGAAATCGATTCCCGATTCCGTGCATGTAATCAGCAGCTCGATGCTTTTCTTGTCCGCTTCCGGCAGCGACTCAATTATCGGCTTCGCTGCATTGACAGCAAAGGTCACTGGATCTTCACAGATCAGCGAAACTGCCTTTTCTTTCATCAGTAAGTTATCGAAACGTGTCGTGTCGAGATTGCGGTGCCGCGCCAACTCAAACACATCCAGGTAGGCAGTACCGCCATATACATTCATCGCTTCAATTCCGACCGTCTTCATGATGACCCTCCTTGGTGTTGCGTGTATTAGATTTTTTGTAGACACAACGATGTATTGATCCCACCGAATCCCAGGCTTAGCTTTAGCATTCTTGTCATCGAATACTGGATTGCCCGTTCCTGCACCCAGTTAAAAGAGTCATCGACCGGCTCACACAGATTGCGCGTCGGATGAAGCATTCCCGCCTCCATTTGCAGCAGACCGGCAATAAGTTCAACCGTTCCGGCTGCGCTTAAGCCATGTCCGGTCAACGACTTGGTTGCATTGATGGGTGCATGCGCAAGTCCGCACTCGCGCAGTGCGTTTAGCTCGGTCGCATCGCCCAGCAACGAACCGGTGCCATGCGGGTTGACGTAATCGATAGCTGCAGGCGGCAGGCCGGCTTGCTTCAGCGCCCGCCGGATCACCTGCACCTCTCCCTCCAAGGAAGGATTGGGATTGCGGTTGCCGTCCGAGGCGATGGCCCAGCCTGTAATCGTAGCGTACATTCTCGCTTGGCGGGATGCGGCGAAAGCGGCATCCTCTACAACTACCGCTCCGCTGGCCTCGCCGTAAATAAAGCCGTCATGCAGACGGTCAAAAGGACGGCAGGCGGCGTCCGGTTCGTCGGCGAAACGGTCGCTCCCCATCGCCCCCAACGAGCGAAATCCTTGGCATTCCATGTAAGACAGATCCGCAAGCGCTCCGAGGGCAATACAGACATCCACCTGCTTGGAGCGTACAGCTTCGACGGCCTGAATCACAGCTGCCTGGCCGCTGGCCGAAGCGCCGCCAAGCGTAAACGCCGGCCCGTGAATGCCGAAATGTTCGGTGCATATCCCGCACAAATCGCTGTCCATGTAGGCAAGTCCGTATGTAGGCCGCAGGAACGCTAGACGCTCCGCGTAAGCTTCATAGGCCAGCAATTGTTCACGCTGCTGGAAGTTCGATCCACCGATGATCAGCCCGATACGTTCCGGTTCTACGCCGCCGAGACGGGCATCGTCCCAAGCCTCCTGTAGCACCGTCAAGGCAGCTTGGCTCGTTAAAGATAAATTACGCAGCTGACGGGGCGTGAAGCGCTCTGGTAACCGAAGCGGCGGCAGCTCCGCTCCCAAGAATGCGGTCTGTTTCTGCCGTCCGGGTCGCTTCATTACGTCAAAGCCGTGCCGCCCTTCCATAAGGGCGGACGCGAACGCCTTCTTCCCTTGAGCTATCGCAGAAACTACCCCGACTCCAGTAATGACCGGCTCAAACCGATTCAAGTTTGCTGTGAAGGACATCCACCAGTTCTCCTATGTTGCGGGCGCCGAATAATTCCACGCGCGGAATTTGTAACGACAACGCCTCCATGACCATCATTACAATTTCCGCCCGGTCCAACGAGTTGGCGCCCAGATCAGCCAGCCGGTCACTCGACTGAAACGAATGCCCCGCCAACTCCGGCAGTACCTCGCAGGTCTGGCTTATGACCAGCGTCAACAATTCTTCTTTGCTCATTTCGCGGTCTCCTTTTCTTGTATAAATTGATAAAGCTGATTGGCTTCCGCCAGCTCAATCTCGCCTCGATAAAGCAGTTCCAGCACCTCATCCAAAGTAGGCGGATCGGTCCGTTTGCCAAGCCCGACCAGCTTCCCTTCGGCAGGAGGGCATGCCTTCGCATGCTCCCTGGCCACATATGCCGCAAACTCGGCCAGATTCGGATAGTCATAGATTTTAGTTGCCGCGATTTGGGTTCCAAACCGTTTGTTCACCGAGCGGACCCATTCCACACCGACAATTGAATCCATTCCCAGTTCAATGAACGGCCGAGTCAGACTTACTGCTTCCCGTTCAAGAAACAGGGCTTCGGACAGGGATACCGTAAGTTCTTCAAGCAGATGGTCCTCTGGGTCCGCAACCAGCGCGGTGTGAACGTCGGTGCCCAACTGCGTGGAAGCCTGCCTGTCGGCCGTAAGAACTTCGTTCTCCAAACGGCGCCGTTCCTTGGCCAGAAACCCGGCAAACATGCGGACCGTCGGATAATCGTATATTCTGGTAGCGGCAATTGCAGTGCCGTAACGTTTATTCACCGACCGTATCCACTCGACACCGACTATTGAGTCCATTCCCAGTTCAATGAACGGCCGAGTCGGACTTACTGCTTCCCGTTCAAGAAACAGGGCTTCGGACAGGGATACCGTAAGTTCTTCAAGCAGATGGTCCTCTGGGTCCGCAACCAGCGCGGTGTGAACGTCGGCGTCCAACTGCGTGGAAGCCTGCCTGTTGGCCGCAGGAACTTCGTTCTCCAAACGGCGCCGTTCCTTGGCCAGAAACCCGGCAAACATGCGGACCGTCGGATAATCGTATATTCTGGTAGCGGCAATTGCAGTGCCGTAACGTTTATTCACAGACCGAATCCACTCGACACCGACTATCGAATCCATCCCCAGCTCAATAAAAGGTCTGTCGGCCTCCACAAGATCCGGCTCCATAAACAAAGCCTCGCCTAGGCTGGTGCACAGTTCAACCGCCAACGCTGCCGTCTCTTCGCCACTGGGAGCCACCGGCAGCGGCATTAGCGCAGGCAATTCAAGCGCTGTTTTAAGTCCAGCCGGCCGAACGCCATCCGGGCTTTTTGACACGGGAGTTAGCGAGACGAACGGTTTCGTCCGCTCAAAAGCTTCGTTCTGTTCGGGGATCAGCCCGCTCAGTGGGCGAAGCGCTATTTTACCCCGCTTCCTTGCTGCAGCAGACAAGGAAGCTGCGGCTTCCGCGGGAACACCCACCGTTTCCGGCTCAACCAATGCATCCAGCTTGTGTCCGGCGGGAATATCTTTCCGCATTGTCGTCTCTGCCAGTTGCCGATTCGCTTGCGACGGTATATTTTCTGCGGCCCTCCTCACAAGAGATGGTGCCGCCGACCCCGGTTGCAGCATCCCGAGAGGGCGCTGGATAATATGCGACAGCCAATAACGCTCTCTCGCAAAGGGATAGCCTGGCGCATGAGCACGGCGCACTCCGCAGTTCATAAAGAGTCTGCTCCAAACCAGGTCATATCCTTGACAGTAAAGCTCGGCAAGGGAGAGCAAGGTTTCATAATACAATTCAGGTCGCTTAAGCTGGTCGCGGCTCTGCTCCAACAGTTCTTCGCCATAACGGGCAATGTCTTGTGTGCCGCTGAATTCCCGCTGCACTACGTCCATGTACAAACCCGGAGGCTGTGATTGGCTGCCGGATTGAAGCAGAGCGGATACAGCCTCTTCGCAGTTGCGGACGACGACGGCACAGCGGTAGAGAAAATGGAAACGGCCCTCCAGGAGTGTACGGCTCAGTTCGGCCAAATCCGGCGTTTCCTTCCCGCCATGCTGCAATACAGCCAAAAGATCGGCTATTTTGCCCTCAAGCGCAGCTTCGCTTTTGGCTGACAGCAGTAGCAAATAAGCCGGAGTCCCGGCTTCAACCGGTTCCCGCCGCTTTTCGTAACCTTCGACAACAACATGAGCATTGGTGCCGCTCATCCCAAACGCGCTGACCGCACCTAAACGGCGCTTCCCCTTTCTGCTCGGCCAAGGCTTGGCTGTTTTATTCAAATAAAAAGGGCTTCGCTCCCAACGGATGTATTCATTATCTTGCTCACAATTCAGCGTGGCCGGAATACATTCGAACCGCAAGGACTGAACCATCCCAATTAAACTTACAAGCCCCGAGGTCCCAAGCGTGTGGCCGAAATTCGTTTTATTGGAGATTATGGCGCAATATTGTTCACGGCTGGTATAGGTTTTAAAAGCATCACATAGCGCATTGAACTCAACGGGATCGCCCAGCTTTGTTCCGGTTCCATGCGCAGCCACAACCTCAATCTCTTCTGGTTGAATTCCATAGCGCTTATATACTGTGCGAAGCAATTTGCTCTGTGCAGCCCCGTTCGGCGCTGTAATCCCGTTTGTTTTGCCGTCATAGTTAATACCGCTGCCTCTAATTACCGCATAAATCGGATCGCCGTCGGCTTCGGCATCGGCTAA
>NZ_ASRY01000211.1 GCF_000520815.1 Paenibacillus maysiensis
GAACTGGCAAAGCTGCCAGGCGTAAAATCCATCCACGAAAACAAAACGTACTATTCCATCCCCGTACAGGACCCGCCGACACTCACCGCCAGCGAAGCAACGTATGATAACGCACCGCTGGATCAAATTGGCGTTCCTGAAGCCTGGGCTAAAGGTTGGACAGGCGAAGGGATTAAGGTTGGGGTTATTGATACCGGGATCGATTATGAGCACCCGGATTTGAAAGCAGCTTACAAGGGTGGATATGACTCTTTTGAGCAGGACAACGATCCATATGAGGAGCCTTTCCTTGAAAAAGAGAATGATCCGTACGGCACAGGTTTTGCCGGAACAACTCACGGTACGCACGTGTCCGGTACGATTGCTGGCCAGGCCGCTAATAAAACGGCAGATATTGTACAAAAGGGTATTGCCTATAAATCGGACTTATACGTGTATAAAGTACTTGGACGTAATACCAAGACGGGGCGTTCCTCCGGTTCCTCCGCACAGGTCATTGACGGTATTGAACGCGCTGTCAAGGATGGCATGAACGTGATTAACCTGTCCCTCGGCTCAGACTCCGAGAAGGACCCGAACTCTCCGGACTCCATTGCGATCAATAATGCGGTGCTTTCCGGTGTAGTTGCTGTCATTGCGAATGGCAATGCGGCACAAGACGGGAATTATTATTATTCGATGGGTTCCCCTGCATCATCCCAGCTGGCGATTTCTGTCGGTGCTGCCACTTCGCCGAGCAAAAGCTTCTCAGGCACAGCTTCAGTTACCCGTGATTCCTATTGGGAAGCGAATGGTGAATTGAAGAAAACAGTAACCGCTGATGCTTATGCACATTACGGGTTTAATCTGATGGGCTGGGGGACAGGCCAAGAGGATTTTGCTTCAATTCTGGGAACTGCCCCTTATGAGCTGGTATATGCAAATTTGGGGCAGCCTGATGATTTTGAAGGAAAAAATGTAGCCGGAAAAATTGTCCTCGTGTCACGTGGAAGCCTGGCATTCGTGGATAAAATTGCAAATGCAAAAGAAAACGGCGCAAAAGCCGTAATCATTTTTAACGGGAATACAAAAGCAGGCGACATCACGAAAGCTGATTTGGGCGTCAGCATTCCGGATCGAGATGACTATGTAAACGCTAACCAGGGCGACAGCTTTGATTTTATTCCGACCTTTGATATGAAAGGTAAGGAAGGTCGCGCGCTGGCTAAACAACTCGTCGACAACGCCGGAGAAAAGTTCTCTGTCTCCTTCGGAGAGAAGTTTATTCGCACAGATAATGCAGGCAATACGATGGCTGGATTCAGCTCCCGTGGGCCGAACGGCGACGAGCTGCTCAGCATCAAGCCTGATGTGAGCGCGCCAGGAGTTAGTATTATGTCAACCTATCCTGCCTTCGCCAAGTTCTATCCGGATGCCTCTTATGATCATGCTTACAAACGTAGCAACGGAACCAGTATGGCTTCTCCGCATGTAGCCGGACTTGCTGTATTGCTGAAGCAGCAGCATCCAAACTGGACGCCGTTCGATATCCGCGCTGCTCTGGCGAACACGTCGGATACGCTTTACGATGAGGATCAAATCCAATATGATGTGTATTCCCAAGGTGCAGGACTTGTCAACATCGCCAATGCGATTCAGACACCAGCCCTGCTGGAAACTGTTGAAAAGATTACGATTCTCGATAAGAACTTTAATCGGCAGGAGGTCGTGAACTACAATCCTTCCGCCAGCTTCGGGGTGTTAAAACCAGGCAGTGATGCGAAGCAAATTCAATTGCAGCTTAAAAATCTGTCCGCAAACAGCGTACAGTATGAAGCCAGCTACATTTTGCATGATCATGTAACCTCTGATCCTGCCAAGCCCATTGCCACGCCTGACGTGAGCAATATCGCTGTTCAGTTGCAAGGTGTCGGCACGAATGGGGCGATCTCGGCAGAAGCGGGTAAATCCCAACCGTTCTTCCTGTCCGTACAGCCAAGCTCAAGTGCAGCTACAGGCGTATATGAAGGAGAAGTCATCCTGAAAAGCGCCGGACTGCCTACATTGCATCTGCCATTCGTCGTTCATGTCGGCAAGGAAAATCCGACTACAGGCTTCGGCTTGCAGGATCTGAGTATAACCAACCCGATTATCTACCCGAATCGTACAGGTGCCCAACGCTCAACAGATCTTACTTTCCGCCTGACAACGGATAAAACCAACCAAATTGCACTCTATGTATACGGCATAGATGATAAGCTAATTGGTCTTATTAATGGAATTACGACTTCCAAGGAACAAGGAGTTAACGCTCGTCTCAAGCAAGGCGCATACTCCTTCAAGGACATTGACGGAAGCTATGTCGAATACGATGCCAACGGAAAACCTGTTCTGGATGCCAGCGGTCAGCCCGTTATTCAGCATTTGAAGGACGGTGTGTATAAGCTGGAGGTTAATTCGCCGGAACTGAATGCGAAAGGCGAAGTCGAGACCAATACTGACGGCCCTAAATTTTTCACCGCTATGAAGGCCATTCGCATCGACAATAGTGCCGCTTCCGGTAGCGGTGGAGGCAGTGGTGGAGGTGGCGGCAGAAGTAACACTACACCTTCCGCTTCAACCACCACATCCACCCCTGTCGCTACATCTGCACCTTCACTTCAATCCGTGGTGAAGCAAGGACAGGCGGTAAAAGCGGTAGCCACAACCGTCGTGGTTAACAATAATGTACAGTCGCTGACTGTAAGCGATACAGACTTGCAGACAGCTATCACAGCAGCGGGCTCCAGCCCAGCAGCCATTGTCCTGTCGGCCAGCAGTCAAGCAGGTCAAACGACCAAAGCAGCGCTGACTTCCGCCCAACTGGCAACACTGGGCAAGGCTCCAGCAGGAAGCAGCCTGATTGTGAGCAACACAGGAGCTTCCCTGGCTTTGCCGATATCTGCTCTGAAAAATGCCCCTGCGGGTGCAGGCATTGAAGTGGTAATCAGCAGCCAGGCACAGGAAAGCAACACATTTACGAGCAAGCTGAAAGGGTCGACTGTGATTGGCACCCCTGTAGGGTTTGAAGCTAATGTTGTCACTGGCGGCAAGAGCGAACCGCTTAAGGTTGCGCCAGGACAGTTCATTAGTCGTTCCTTTACCGTACCTGGCCAAATTGAGTCGAATACGGCCGGTGTTCTCTATACAGCTAACGGAAATGTCTACCCGGTTCCATCCGTCTTTACCAAGCAGGCAGATGGATCAACAGTCGTTAAGGTAAGTCGTCCGGGCTTCTCGACGTATGCAGCGGCGACTCGTCAGGTTAGCTTTGAAGATATTTCATCGTCGTATGCTCAATCCGAGATTCAGTCGCTTGCGAACAAGCTACTGATCAACGGCACCACAGACACGGCCTTCTCACCGAAAAAGAACGTGACACGTGCAGAATTTGCAGCCTTGGTAACCCGGGCCCTTGGCCTGACATCGGGTACTGCCGCACCATTCGGGGATATTCCAGCAGGTAGCTGGTATTCTGGCGATGTGGCAGCCGCTTATGAGGCCGGATTGATCACAGGTCGCAGCGGCGACAAGTTCGATCCGAACGCTAACATCAGTCGGCAGGAAATTGCTGTCGTGCTGAGCAAGGCAGTAGACCTGCTCCAGATCAAAGCGTCTGTCGATGGCCCTGCGCGCACACCGTATCATGATGCTTCATCCTTTGCAGGCTATGCCAAGGATAGCATAGAAAAAGTGAGCGCAGCAGGCATTATCAACGGAGCAACCATCAAGGGCTCCTCCTACTTCCAGCCGAATGCGCCTACAACGCGTGAAGCATCTGCCAAGGTGCTGCATGTGCTTTTACAAAAGGCTGCATTGATTAACTAATCCAAACAGCCTCCCGAGCCGCGTTATAAATAACGTTGCCGTTCGGGGGGCTGTTTTTATGTTATACCATAATTTACAATGTTATACGGCCCCCGCTAACGGCAGCGCAACCTTGAATACACTACCTTCTCCCTGCGTACTTGCAGCGGTGATTTTTCCGCCGTGTGCTTCCACAATAGAATGTGTAATCGCCAGACCGAGACCAGCTCCGCCCGAGCTGCGTGTACATGTGACGCATCTCGTTATATTGGGCTTGTTCTTAGCCAAGGCGGTATTCAAACGCTGTTCAAACTCATATGCTTTTCCGCCTAAGGCCAAAAAGACTCTCCTTCGCCTCATAAAAATGAGTGCGTACAGGAGAGTCTTTTTCACTTCAATAAATAGCCACACTCATACCCTGCGAAGCTTAGTCACAGTTCTGCTGTGTGTTCACTTAGGAAGAGCGAACAGCCAATAAGTGCGCCAACCGATCAGGATAGTCCGTGATGATGCCGTTCACCCCTGCCTCCAGCAGCCGCTTCATTTCTTCCGGTTCATTCACCGTCCATGGATGGTAGACGACGCCTAATGCCAAAGCCTCTGATACAGCTTCTGGTGTAACAACTTGTTTGTAGGCATGAAGTGCTGTGACCCCGAATCGACTTGCATACTCCGCCGGGCGAACCATAATCTCGATATACAGCGCTCCCGTCCTGATCTCAGGGGCCACTTGCGCACAGAGCGCCAGGGATTCATGATTGAAGCTGGAGATAATCACCCGCTGTTCTAATCTGAAACGCCGTACAGCGGCGATCACCTCTTCCTCCATACCGGGATAGAGGTAAATGCTATTTTTCAATTCCAGATTAATGATTGCATCCGAAGACTGTGCCAGTTCCAGCAGCTCATCCAGCAACGGCACCCGCTCACCCCGGAATTTCTCATCAAACCAGTCACCTGCATCCAGCGTGTTCAGTTCTTCCAGCGTAATATCGCGTACATCCAGTGCGCAACCTGTCGTGCGTTCCAGCGACTCATCGTGAATGAGTACCAAATGCCCATCCCGGGTACGCTGCACATCCGTCTCTATGCCGGTTGCCCCCAGCTCCAAAGCGTGGCGGAACGCCGCCATCGTATTTTCAGGGCATACACCCGAAGCACCGCGATGTGCAAAATTAATCACTTTCTCGGTTACAGTCACTACATAACCCCTCCTGTCATTTCACAGGAATATTATACCTGCTCATTGTTTGGGCTGTATAAAATGTTCGTTACTGGCGCCTCTTCTTCTACGCCGTTTGAACAATCTTCCCGACCCAATCGGTATAAAACGTATTCCCGTTCCGTCTATCAAAATCAGCCGCCGCTGACTCTGCCAGTGGTCTAAAATACGCAATGATTTCTGTCAATGTGCGATCCTCCTTGCCCCATTCCAAGGAAGCCGGCAACCGGATCAACCGATTTCCGCCCGAAGTATCCAGCTTTTGCAGCAGCCCCACCATTGCCGCGTAAAAATACATTTGCTCCAGTCCGCTCTCATAGTCCAACGCCATGTGCAAATGACGCTCCACCACTTCGATTCCCTGCACCGGGTCCACAATCGCCAAATACTCGATATGCTCGGCTATCGTTTTCAGAAAATCGCGGTCATCCCGAATCAGACGATATCCCTTACGATGATTTTCCTTCGCCTTGTCCACTTCTCCCTGACGATAAAGTGGCAATAGCACCTGCGAGAGCGTTACATGCGGCACTTCTGCACATTTCATGCGCCCCGACAAAATCGGTTTTGCCACGGCAAGCGCCTGCTCGTCCTCTCCGGTCAAATAATAAAACCGCACGATCTGGCTCTGCTCGCAGGCTTCACAATCACTCATGCTATCCCGCTCAATCGAACGGAAGGTATCGAGATGCTGACGTGCTTCCTCCAGCTTTCCCATATCCATCGCGATACGGAACTTGTAATAATGATATGGGCGCTCATTATACCCGTATTCAGCATAGCGTTTGCGCATATCCTCTACAAGATCCTCCACCTGGGTTTTCGGTATATTAGGAAAGCTGCACACTTTGCCGAGTATCCATTTATAATTCCACAGCAGCTCATCCGGCTCATACTCCTCCGGGTTTTGATCAAATTGACCCAGTTGCCACGAAAAAGCGATCAGCGCCTTCAACGGATATCCATTAAAAATAGCGCAGTCCACAATCTCTCCACGGACTTCGTAAGCGAGTTCCTTCAACCCGGAAGCATCCGCCAAACGGGCAGCCTCCTCCAAAATCGCCAGCTTTGCCGCCCCTCCGGGTAGATCCTGCGCCTGTTCCATCAAATCATATATCGTATCTTCCATTCGGCTAGCCTCCTGTAATTACGCAATTACGTATTTTGTCCGTTCCCTAATCCCCAATTGATAAAATGCAGTACACTCCGATTCATCAGCCCCAACTCATTGCGATTCATCGGATAATGGCCCATCATAAGTGCGTTCACATACATCATTTCCGTTGCAGCCGTAATCATCTGTGTATCGGTAGCTTCAAAAATACGCGCCACCACCGGATTGTTCAGATTAAAATATAAGGTCGAGTAGCCCGCATTTTGCTGGACCCCCGCTTTCAGACTATCGAGTACATTGGAAAAAAGCGCGGTTGTTTCCTCGACGGTGTTTTCCATCGAGCGCAAGGTTAGCGCATCCTGCGAAATGGTATACAGCACAGGCAAGCTCGCAGGCTCAAAACGCTTCAACTCCGTACGGCAGCGCATCGGTTGCAAAGCAGCATCCATCACACGTAGCACGCTGTAATACTGCTCACGTTCTTCCTGCGTCAGTCCGGTAAACGACATAGATACATCCTCGGGACTAAGCCGCTCGGTTTGCAGAGCAGGGTCGATCCAATGCAGCTTTTCCAAAATTTCCGTATCGTAAATATAGCCGCCATTGATCACCAGCATGGATTGTGCCGCCGCCACATGGGTAATCTGGCGATACTCATCAACCGTCGATGTGTAATGGAGCGGACGCCCGCCCGCCTCGCGGATCAGTTCACTCAGCTCCCGCCGCCCAAATGTGCTTTCAAAGGAAAACCAGCGGTGCATAATTCGCAGAAATTCATCATCCTCCACCGCGAGCGCCTTCATAGACAACTCATGCAAACGAATCCAGTGCTGCAAGCGGTCCGGCTCATACTCCGCCATGCGTAGCAGCTCTTGCCGAATACAGGTTCCCAATTCAGAGCGAACACCGTCAAGCTGCTCATTTTCATAAAAATATTCACGTGATGCCGTCGGCTGCAATTCATCTGTCCAGATCAGACTTTTAATGAAAAAAGCCCACTCCGGCAATACATTTTCCGCTTTGTCCGACACTAGCATATGCTTCAGATACACCCGATGCAGCCGCTTGCTGTTCAGATTAATGCTGCGTGGCAAAATGAACGCAATCCCGCCTGTTCTGCCCGATGCCGTTCGCAATGGAATAAAATCGCCAAAGCGCTCACCCATCAGGCGATAGCCCAATTCCAGCACCTCACCACGTCGACTACGCAATTGTTCCGGGTCCTGCATCCAGCTAGTCGATGGAAGATTGACGCGCTTGGTCTCCCCATCAACAGACAGCATGACCGGATACGGCAGCAACGCCCCATAATAAAATAGAGACTCCTCCACCTGCGCTGGCTCATAATAAAACTCGCTCCCCGGCTTGCAGCGCAAATAAATTTGCGTACCTACGGGCAGCTCCGTCTCCAATCGACGGATCGTATACGTTCCGTCCGGTTTCCCTCTCCATTCCATGGAGACGCCTTCCTTTACCGAGCGGGTTAGCACCACGATTTCGTCGCTCACCATAAAGCAAGACAGCAAGCCAATCCCAAATCGCCCGATAAATGATGTCTCCGAGGTCAGTAAATCCGTCCCCTTCTTCGAAGACTGGCCAATGATCGACAGAAAGCGGTGAATATCCTCTTCCGTCAGTCCAATGCCGTTATCCTGAATCATCAATACCTGTTGTTCCCCGAAACCAGATAACTCCACGATGACTTTACCTTCATAGTCGTTACTCTCAGAAGCTGTATCTTCATGGGCCTTGTCTTTTTTTAATACTTTACTTTCAGCAGCAACCTTCCGCAGCTCCTTGCGAGCCGTAATTGCGTCTGTTGCATTTTGCAGAACCTCACGTATAAACACGCGTGGACTGCTATATAAATGATTGGCCAAAATATCAATCATACCGCCCAGGTTCACTTGAAAACGATATTGGTCTGTCTGACTCATACAAATCATTCCTTTCTCAAAATGCTACAACCATCACCTGGTTTTAAATAGACTGTCTTTTAAAGTATAACGTGGATTTAAGTTGGATTGCACACTCTGCATTTCAGGTATCAGTACGTTGACAACGATATAATAGGGTCTTTTTTCACCCGGAAAGTCTGGAACTGGGTCTAATTAACTTCATAAAAATGTACGGAGTACGAGCACTTAGTGAATAAGGATCATCTTTGTCTAGTTAAATTTAGTAATAAACATAATATTTATTTAAAATCCATCCTTCTCTTAGAACCCTATATCTATGGAGGGACAAATGGCTCATTTTATACTAAAAGCCCGCATTGCTACTCCTGTATACCCATACAAGAGAGAATGCGGGCTTTTTCAGGTACAGCCGGGGCTGTACCTTTTGCAGAAAAAGGATTAATGAGACTTGGCGAGACGGATTACGTTCCACGAGGCTTTGCCTAAATGAGCTTTGACGATGCCATCGTCGAGCTTGGCATTACCACCGTTGTGAGGCGTAACCTTTTCTCCTGCCGGGCTGTTGGTCGCTTTGAGATCGTCATGCTCCAGCACCGTATGCTCCACAATGCGATAGCCCTCGAAGCTACGCACATCCATCGTCAGCTCCAGCGATTCGGACAAGTGGCGGTTTACCGCAAAGACGGTCAGAGCGTCTCCCTCTTCATCATAAACCACAGCGCTATCCAGAAAAGGAATGTCTGTGAAATCCTTGGAATCGTATTTTTCCGAGTCTACTACCGGCATCAACGATACACCGCGGCCATAACGGGATGCATGCAGATACGGATAGAAAATAGTCTGTTTCCACGCTTTTCCGTTATTTTCAGTCATAATTGGCGCAATAACGTTGACCAATTGGGCAAGGCAAGCCATTTTCACACGGTCAGCATGACGCAGGAACGTAATGAGCATGCTTCCCACCAGCAGCGCATCCTCGAAGTTGTAAATATCCTCAAGCTGCGGCGGCGCCACAGACCACGGATCAATTTTGCTGTCCGCATCGTTGGAGTGGTACCATACATTCCATTCGTCGAAGCTGAGCATCATTTTTTTCTTGCTGCGTTTCTTTGCTTTGATATAGTCACAGGTCGAAATAACCGTATGAATAAAATGATCCATATCCATGGAACGTGCCAAATAATTGGCCGTATCATTGTCGTGGTTGCCATAGTATTGATGCAGAGAAATATAGTCGGCTACCTCATAGGTATGATCCAGCGTCGTCGCTTCCCATTCAGGGAACGTCGGCATTGTCGAACTGGAACTGCCGCAGGTTACAAGCTCAATGTTAGGGTCAATCAGCTTCATCGCTTTTGCGGACTCTACCGCGAGACGACCATACTCTTCCGCTGTCTTGTGTCCGATCTGCCACGGGCCATCCATTTCGTTGCCGAGACACCAGGTTTTAATCTTGTGCGGTTGCTCTACACCGTGACTGCGACGCAGATCACTCCAGTAGGAGCCGCCCGGATGGTTGCAATATTCCACCAGATTACGTGCCGCATCAATACCGCGTGTACCCAGGTTAACCGCCATCATGACCTCTGAGCCGATATCTTTTGCCCATTTGAAAAATTCGTTCGTACCCACTTCATTCGGCTCGACCGTTCTCCACGCCAGCTCTAGCTGTCTAGGTCTGGACGCGACAGGGCCAACTCCGTCTTCCCAATTGTAACCGGACACAAAGTTACCTCCCGGATAGCGTATAATAGGAACATCAAGCTGCTTCACCAGCTCTTTTACATCATTACGGAAACCGCTTTCATCACTGGTTGGATGAGTAGGTTCATAAATACCGCCATATACGGCACGCCCCAGATGCTCTACAAAAGAACCATAAATGCGTTTATCGACTTCAGCAATACGGAAAGACTTGTCTACGATCATCTTTGCTTTTATAGCTGCTGCCACCTAAACCATCCTCCCTGAATACGAAAATAAAACCCGTTGTACCTCTAAGACTAACAAGCCGTTTTATTTACGATTTCAATATAACACACCCTAATTATTATGGTCAATATTATCATTAAATACTTAATATATTTATTAACATAAATAATGAACGATAAGAAATTGGTTACTCACTTCTAAATATCAGTTTACCAGCAGTTGTTCCAAACACTCATAAAAACGATCTATATCGTCCACGTTTAAATTTGGGAGGACCCATTCTTTCAAATATTCCTGCTCTGTCCGTATCAATATGTGAATACGTTCAGCTTCCGCTTTCACCCTCACAGAAAGCTCAATATCCACACCTGACAAACCTCGTTCTTTGTTGCAATCCGTAATATCCGAAGCCTCTAGGCACAAAATGACAATATCCGCATAGGCGCTATATGCGATTGTACCCGCAACGGTTATCAGTTCCTGTAATTCATTGCTTTCATCGGAAAGGGACAGATACTCCATATCATGCAACACAGCCGCAGCCTGGTCCACCGCGATCCAGCTTTGGTATCCATCCCGGGCAAAGGACTCTCTCAACACATGCAAAAAATAAATGATGTCAACGCCCTTGTTATAATAAATGCAAATAAGCGGAATATGAGAATCCTCTACTGCAATAGTCTCCTCCTGCTTAAAAAAGAAGCGCTCCTCTTGCTGCCACCAGCGCAAATGGTGAGAGGAAAAATTCAGCGTCGGGATGTGGCGTTGATTTTTAGAGATATAAACGACATGCTTTCCATACCGTAAAGCCAATGGCTCCACTTCCTGCACATTCACTGGATCCATATCCCCTAGCAAAACAATCGTATCTGTAAGGTCTACCCGTTGTTGTCCACCTTCGAGCGTCGTACTCTGTTGTTCTCGCTCATGCAGGATTGCTTGTTCGATGATCGCAGCAACTTTGGCGCGAGGGAGTCGAGCTTCATATTGGGTCTGAAAATAATAAGGCGCTTCCGATCCAACTGTGCAATTTTCCTTAAACACAAAGGCACGTCGTATCCAATCTGGATGTTTGTAACGCATTACGGGTAAACCCGTATCCTGTATTGGGCGGTAACTATTCTTATGTAAAATATGTTTTAGCTTTTCTATAGAAGGAACATGCTTGAACTGCTGCAAAACTTTACATACCTGTGCTGTAACGAATGGAGTGGCATAGCTATTGCTATTTGGACATTGTACAGCCTCTCCAGCTGCACCTAATAGCTCATGCTTGGCAAAAGCGGTAAAATCGATACCACTTGAGAAGGCCATCTCAGGATCATATGTATATTGGCCAGCTGTGAGTATGCCGTTACGATCACAGCGTACTCCAATCACATTAGCAAAGGAGGCCGGATAAGTAAGAAGTCCTCCGTTTTGTGCAGCACATACCATAATTAGTCCTGCCATAGCTGCATCATTTACAGCTTCCCGCAGCATGCCTCGATCGCGATAATTTATGCTTCCCAGGCTGATATTGGCTACCTGCACACCATGCTTCACACACCAGTCCAGCGCAGCGCAAAGCTGAACTGCATTTCCTTTTCTATGATTCATTATTTTCACACTGCTAATAATGACATCCGGAAAATATGTTTGTACAATAGCAGCACATAGCGTACCGTGATTTAAGGTACCTCCATCTTCTACGCCTCCATGAGCCATTTCGACGTTATATAATAATTGGGTGTTTAAAAAGCCAGCATTAACCCCGTCGTCAATAATGGCTACATGGATCTTGGCATTCATTTTTTCTCCCCCTGCCCCTTCGGATCGCGAAATGAATCTCACGGCTCTGTTCCGTTCCATTAGAATAAGCGGAGGGTGCCTCTGCGAACGATAGCGTTCGTCTGAAAGCACCCTCCTAATTTAGCGAACCATGTACATGATAGCCGGATCAGACTGCAATATTTACCTTCGTGCCTGCAGTCTTCTTTCCGTCTTTCGCCGAGTCCAGATAGGCATTGAGCTCTTGCTCAGTCCATACCCTGCCTGCCTCTGCACTTGCTTCCTTCTCATCCTTTGGTTCATCTCGATCTGTAATCGCCGGTTCGTTATTCACTGCTTCACTGATACGCTCATTAATATTCGCGGCGATGTCCATGATCTTTCCATTAAGTCCTTCTGCCTTTTCACGCAAAGCCGCTGATCTTGCAGGGTTAGTGTTCTCCCACCCCTTAGCTTCGCTTTCCAATGTAATTTGTGCCATTTTGGTTATTTTGGCATTCTTCAACTCATTGTTTGCAGATACAACACTATGCATGGTGTAGGTGATCAGTGTTTGCTGCTGCTCCTCAGCAGTCTGGGGCGTATATTGTTCCTTTTTACCTTCCTGAGCTTCTTTTTTACTTTCCTCATCCATGCCCAAAGCTTTTTTTTGTTCTTCCAGTGACTGCTTTTGAATGTTCTCGTCAATTTGCTGAATCTGCTTATCTATCTCTTCCATTTCAGCTTTTACAGCTTCCGGACCGAGACCACGCTTGAGAGCATTACTTACATAGTCCGAACGCTTCTCCATCAAATTTTGCTTTTGCTCTGTCAATTGTTGAATAACCTTGTTTTGTGGCTTGCCTATACTTTTCCTTTCAGCCTGAGCGGATGTGGGATGCCGTAGTTCAAGTCGGTTGTTATCTGTGGTGCGGAACGACGATTGGTGTGATGATGTAAATGATACATTCATCCGAAAACCTCCAATTCTCTTCTAATAAGTGATTCTAGAGGTATATCGGATTTTTTTGTATGTTTTTGTATGTTTTATCATCATTTTCACAAATTCTTCATTCCTTTTCCACTGTTATGCAGTCCCTTATCGTCTCATGCAAGCTGTCATATGTAAGCAGTCCCCCTCCCAATATACGCTCTTCCGAAATTCGGATAGCGAAGCTTTTTTCCACCTCAAATAATAAATACACCAGATCTCTGGGAAACAACCCCATATCAGGACCCAGCAAAGTAGCCTTTTTATTGATCTCGTCCGCTTTTATGTTAAAAAGCTTCCAAAATATATTTTCCAGTTGTGCTCCTGTTCCCGTTACATCCTGGGTAAAGTTCATGTTCTTCCCTCCATTACAACTGAACTACATGATGATCAACCGAAAAGTAATGTAAAATATCGTTCGCCAGCTTGCTCACATCTTCATCGTTGGACAGATGGAGTACAGGCACAGAATAATTGGAAAACTCCTGTTTTTTCTCTTCCACGAAACGATGATCAACAGATGCATATTGCATATTCACCGTGGAGGAAGAATAACTGTCGAATACATTGTTACATATGGCGTATCCCAATAATGAAGAGGAGAAACGGTTTTCCATGTACTGTTTCACATGCTCCAAATATTTTATATTGTATTCATCATAGTGAAGACAACAGATCAGGCCATCCGGTCTGACAGCACGGGATACCAAAAATGAGGCTACTCCAAAATAATTGGTGAACGTATTGTTAAAGGGAACAATCCCACCCGGTATGCCCACAAGTATTAGATCAGCCTTTTCGCTCTGCTCTATTTTTTTCAAATATCGATTAAACATGATAATCTTCTGGGCTTCCGTCATACCGCTCTCAAACATAAACTGTGGAAAAGAATGTGCACCAATCAGCTCCCCGCATCCATTAGATGTGATTTGCGACACCCGATATCCTTGTGCTTCAAGCTTCTGCCGAAGGTTAAGCTGCAAATGAAGCTTATGCGTTCGCTCGTTCAGCCCTAATACAAACAGAACCGGTGTAAAAAAATCATGAATAACAGAGCCCGGGTCAGGCGGTAAAATATCCTTCGTGCGTACATCAAATGTATTTTTTAAAATCAGCTTGTCATCATGCTCCTCACAGGGTTCGATGAATTCCATACATGGGTCTGGCAAAGTGAAATTACACATGACTTTTTTGCCAAGTTGTCCAGCCTTCAGGATCACGGGGAGATACACCTCAGCTACATCCAGCTTGAAATTGGATTTCACCAGTAATATGGCATCACAACGCTCTATTTCCTGCTCCAAGCAAGAATCCGGCTTCACTATGAAGCCTGTCACTTCCCCCTTGTCCGTTACACAGGCATCTTTCCCGATCATACCCGACCCTTGAAAAGAAATAAGGACAACTTCCCCATAACTTCCTAATAGATTCAAGTTCCTAACCAGGGCTATCGTTTCATAATCAAACGGATAAATGATTAATTTATTGGTCATGGAGACACCCCTCATGCTTTTTCAAAATCGAGGATCGTATCCTCGGAGAAATCATAGCCCAGTTCATTCATCATGCAATAATCAAGTAAAGTATGTCTGATATCATTTTTAACTACGGAGCAGTGACTCAGCTTCTTTTCTTTGGACAAGGTATGCAAATCATCTGCTACAGCAACACATAGCGTACAAAAACGGAAATTCCAGCAGTTTTTACATGCATCCTCCGTGATGGTCCCTACATTTAAAATTTGCCTGATTTTATCCACTTCAAAGCCAGTGTCCACCTTTCCAATCTGCACCACCTCCGACTGCTCACTGACCCGTTCACATGGATACAGGTTTCCATGCACATCCGCAAACAATCGCTGTACACCGGGCACACAGGGCCCGCCATGATGCGCTTCTATCGGCATCCCCGCAGAAGGCTTTCTATAATGAAACATTCGGAAGTAAATCTGAATATAGTAGTCCTTAATCAGCTTGGAGACATGACCTTCATCCACTCTTCCAAACTTGGAGAGCATCATTTTAAAAACCTCATAGCCTCTCTGCTCAATAAATTCATTCCTGTAGCGTATCTCATCCTTCACATAAGCATCGTTAATGTAGGACGACCTTACACTGTACAGACTTTCGAAGGTTTCATAATTCGTATAAAAATCATTAATGCAACCAAAATCATTGCGGGTATCCAGCACCACATTAAAATTAATCCATTCAAAGAGGGCCGGGTAATCCCTTTTAATTTTGTCCACATTGGCAATAATCGTATCGAAGGAGCCTCGCCCGTTAACAGCAAACCGTCTGTTTCTGTCATGATTCTCCTGATCTCCGTCCAAACTGATCGTAAGCACAAAACGATGCTCATCGAGAAAGGCCAAAATATCGTCATTAAGCAGCGTACCATTGGTCGTCAAATGAAAGCCTACATCTCTATACGCTACCTGCTCCTTGATATATTCCACGCATTGCCGGATCAACGGAAAATTAATGAGCGGCTCTCCCCCATAAAAACCAAAATCCAATCGGTCACTATCTACCGATCTATCAATCACAAAATCAATACACTTGCGCGCTGTCTCAAAATCCATCCTCAGACTGGTATGACCTCGATTGTCATATCCTCCTGAATAAACGCAGTAAGAGCATCTAAGATTGCAATTTTGAGTTACCTGTAAGGTGAGGGTCTTCAGCTGATGCTGAAGCATATGCTCCAGGTGCTTTGTCTTGGGATGATTCATAATCTGCGGACGCTGTGAAGATAAAAATCCGTTGTCCAGCAAATCACGGATATACTGCTGCAATTCCGGTGTAGCCTCCATCTGATCCAGGTCGAAGCTGGAATGCGAATTCAGGAAATGGTAAGCCTCCTCTTTAATCCGCAAAATTAAATTGGTATTTACATCATATACATAATGGTGGAGTCTCGTCTGAAATGTGTATATAAAGGGTTGGCACATGTTCATGATTCACACCTACTCTGTTTTGATGTGGACAGAAGCCTGGAATGCCCAGGCTCCTCCATACAGATACAAGCTTAATAATTACCAATTCCAGTTCCGTTATCTCTGCGATAAGAACCGTCACTTTCACGCTGAGTATTGGAGCTTCGAGTCAAACTGCCTGCGCAATAACAGTAGCAAGGACAATAACAGGAACAACCACAGCCAAATGCCTCAATCGTGTCGCCTACATTCGTGCTTCTTTTCACAAGCTTACGCATGTTAAACTACTCCTCCCATTCATGATATGATTTAAAAAGGTGTTCACCTATACTAATTCCGTACATGGTGTTAAATCACACTATGAAAGCGTTTGTTTTTTTCATCATTTTATGGGGACTTCTTCTTCCCCTAATACCCATCCTCTGTATTCTGCATGACAGGTCATAAAATGGGAGTGTGATCCTATTTGGGCTGGTTCGCCGTTCTCCAACAAAATAACTCTATCGACATGCGCTAATATCTCGCTGCGATGTGTAACGATGATTACGGTCTTTTCACGCAACCGGGTCTTCAACAATTGCTGAACATTTAGCCTAGCTGCTGTGTCTAGATTGGAGGTCACCTCGTCGAGAATAAACAATGGCGCTTCCCTGATCAATGCCCGGGCCATAGCAATTTTCTGTCTTTGCCCACCCGACAATCTGGAGCCATTCGAGCCTATAGGGAAGTCATCTTCCGAGTTCTGAACCAATTCTTCCAGACCAACCTCCGCGATAATGGCCTCTATTGCATCATTAGTGACTTCTGTGCCTATGCGGATATTGTCAAAAATAGTAGTATCAAATAAATACACCTGCTGACTGACCAAAGCTATTTGACTTCGATACTCATCCATCTCATAGCTTTGGATGTCAATGCCGTCATAGGTGATTATCCCTTGATCAGGCTGGCTGAATCTCATAATCAGATCCAGCAGCGTAGACTTCCCTGCCCCATTTGCTCCAATGATAGCTACTTTTTCCCCTCGGGCAATCCTAAAGCTCACGTGGGGCAGTACGGGTTCATCCTTGGTATAGGAAAAAGAAACATTATGAAATGCAATGTGATCTTCGAATGGCGGCTCAGTTAGTATAGACGCTGGAGTGACTGAATTAGATGTTTCTTCCTCTGCCCAATCCAAGAACTGATAATACCGAATGGCGGAGGGAACGACTTCAGCCAGCATGTAGCCAATGTTTAAAATAGCGAAAACAGGAGTGGTAACATAAGCACTGTAAGAAACAAAGGCAAAAATCCCACCTACAGTGAGCTGTAAACGAAAAATAAGATTAGCACCAACAATGTACAAAAGCATCATTAGAAGTTGAATTAAAATCGATTCCGAAGCGATATTCCAGGCGTCCAGAAGTGATAATTTTCGTTCTGATTCTACAATTCGACGCTGCTTGGATGAGAACTGCTGATGCTTATGTGGAATAAGACCAAACATTCGCTGCTCCTTCATGCCCCCGACAGATTCCCCAAACCACTGGGCAAAATCACTACTGCCTTCAATTAAATCCCCCACTAGTTTTTTTCTACGCTTCACAAAATACTTCACCACAACATATTTGATGGGTAAAAAGCAAAGTACAATTACAGTCATTTTCCAGTTAATAAGCAGCAAACCACATAAACCACCAATCATGCTGAACGCCTGCATAATGATAAAAAACACTCCACTATCTGTGATCCTCGATACATTGCCTACATCTGTACTGATTTGGTTCAGCAGTTCAGCTTCATTGGTTCGGCTAAAATAGCTCATTCGGACTCTTGTCAGATGCAGATACGCCTTTTCAAATAAAGAAAAGGTAACCTGTGCGCTTAAGCCTGCCCGAAAGGTTTCTTTACACACGTTCAGCAGTTTGTCCAGGCAAACGATTAAAAACGCAGCAGAAGTGTACAGAATTACAGCCTGCATATTCCCTTTCAGGAGACCTTGATCCACAATAATCTTGCTTGTCAAAGGCAATAATATATTCAAGCCCGCTGATAGGATGAGACATGTCAAAATGATAGTGACCGTCTTCAGATGAGGTCTAAATGTTGCGGCCAAACGTTTATATACTATAGATTCTTTCATCCTTTTCCCCCTTCCACCTGATACACCCTCTCCCCCTATTAACTAATTCCGTATCAGAATCAAAATCACCTTAAAATATCTCTTAACCGTTCTAGTAACTTCACATTTACGAGATTAAATATGATTTTTGTCATTCTTGAAAATTGGAATTAATGTATATGATTGTAACATATAAAAATCATTTATCTTTTTATCCGTCCAAAGGGGGCTTGAACAAATGCCGACCACGATGGTTATCGACTGTTGCAAAGAGGATCAATGCAGAGGTAGTTCCAGATGCTTTTACAGAAAAATTTGTGAACTTTATCTGAGTGAGGTATATCGTTTCTGTATGCATTTAATCAAGAATCAGTCTTGCTTTAAATTTATAGCAGAAGAATGTACACAAGATACTTTTGTAGCGGCAAGGCAGCAATTGGTCAAGCTCAAACATCACCCCAATGTAAAGGGTTGGCTGTACCTTACGGCTAAAAATCTCATATATAAAGCATTCAGGTGCTACTATACACAAAAAAAGCATGAAACTACGCTTGAATATGAGAAGATATGTAGTTTTTCAAATTCGGTAGAGGAGGAGTGGGAGAATCGAAGGCTGGGAGATGTAGATACGGTTATCGTTAACATACTGATGCAGCTTTCCAAAAATGAATATACGCTCTATCAGGACTACTTTTGTCAACATATGCCTGTGCCCTTCCTTGCTGTCAAATATAATATTTCCGTTACGGCTACAACGACTCGCATCTACAGATTGAAAAGAAAAATTCGTACAATATCCCATCAATATTGTTTAACTTATATATAAATATGTCTATGTAAAGCAAAAATAGCGGAGCCCTCTTTCAAAGAGAAGCTCCGCTGTTTGTATTGTGACCATGATTAGTATTCACGAGATACTCTACATAGTCACTTCTCGTAAGGTAAAAAACATTATTGTTCACACTCCAACTGTTTGGCGTAATCCCTATACACAGTTAGCGTGCATCATTAGTAACTAGCGCTTCTTGGAATGTGTTAATTTCATCAGAAAATAAGTCATAGTAAAGCCCTCGACTTTTAATTAGTTCTTGGTGGGTTCCTTCTTCTACAATCTGGCCCTTGTCCAGAACTAAAATTTTACCTGCATATAAAACAGATGTATAGCGATGAGAAATGTAGAGGCACAGTCTATCGTTTACAAAATTTTGAAATTGGCGAAATACTTGTTTTTCTGATTCTGGATCAAGAAATGAACTGGGCTCATCTAATACATAAACGTCAGCATCTTTGAAGAGCGCTCTGGATATCGCCATTTTTTGCCATTGACCTCCTGGAAGCTGTATACCTCCTTCAAAGTTTCTTCCTAGCTGTTGTTCTAATTGATTAGGCAAATCTCGTATCACCTTATCTACTCCAGTATGTTGTGCTGATTCCCATATCCTAGTATCAAGTTCAAGATGTCCTATACTGCCAAAACCTATATTTTCTCTTACTGAAAAATCGAATTGAACAAAATCTTGAAATATAACGCCTATTCTGTCGTAAATCGTTTCTTTGTTATAATTCCGAATCGAGATAGAATTGATTAAAATATCTCCTTTAAAATCTTCATATAATCCCGTTAAAAGTTTTATTACTGTTGTCTTTCCTGATCCGTTTCTGCCCACTAGAGCAAGGGATTCTCCACGCTTCATTTTAAAGCTTACATCTTTGAGAGCTAATTCTTTTTGATCTGGGTAGGCAAATGAAACATTTTTAAATTCTATGCATTCTATTGTTGCATCAGCTCGTACACCTGATTCTCTTAGCAGCATACCAGAATTCTCTTGTTTATGATTTATGTTAAAAAAAGAGAATAATTCATCTAGATACAGATTGTGATCACACAATGAAATCAACCCTTGAGATACCGTATTTATATTTTGATTAGCTAATAATACTGCTTGAACTAATGCGTAAATACTGCCCAGCATAAGGATTATAGATGATAGACTTACTTGCTCATCATTGCAACTTTTACATTCCTTTTGAAAAGACAAATCTTTATTATATATAACCGATGCTTCCTCCAGACTGGCTAATAACTTATCTACCTCTTCTCTACTAGAACGATGCTTAAGTAATTCATATATTTCTTCAATTTCCTACGCTATCATTATTAGTACACCAATGACCACTTTCTTTGCTACAAAACCAATCGGTAGCATCACAACCTACACAACGATCACGTGTATCACAAAAAACACACGTCATAGGAGTAACACTACCTTCAGCTGCTTGGTTAATAGGATCGAACATTATTTTTGAAATATTTTCAATTGAATCTAATAAAAGTATAGTATGATTTGTCGGGCCCTGTTTCCCCTGATATAAACAACATCCTGATGCAGCTCTCTAAGAATAAATATGAGCTGATCAGGATTATTTTCTCTTTTTTCTATAACACAAAAATACGGAGGACTTCTTGGCTTAAACCAGAAAGTCCTCCGTTTTTTTACTTTTTATCAATCCGCCGCTACATCACTACTTAATACCTGAAATCGTATAATTCTCGATAATATACTTTTGGAAAACAATGAATATGATCATGATCGGTACGACCATGAAGGTCGAGCCTGCCATTTGAAGCGCGAATTGGCTCGCATTCTGGCCCTTGAGTAGCGACAGTCCGACGGATAACGTATACAGCTTCTCATCGTTTGCAATAATGAGCGGCCACAGGAAGCTGTTCCAACCGCCGATAAAGGTCAGAATGGCCTGTACTGCCAAAACCGGTGTTGAGATCGGCAATACGATTTGCAGGAAAGTACGAAACTCTCCTGCTCCATCAAGACGTGTCGCCTCCAGCAGTTCTTCCGGAATATCGGACATGAACTGCCGAAACAGGAAAATGGCGAAGGCTCCAACCAAGCCAGGAAGTACAATCCCCGTCATGGTATTAGTCAATCCCATTTGATTCAAAATCAGATACACGGGAATCATCGTTACCTGTCCTGGAATCATCATCGTGGCCAGCACCAGATAGAACAGGAACCCTTTGCCCTTAAACTTGAACTTGGCAAATCCATAGCCTGCCATCGCATTCAGGAACAAACCGAAAAAGGAAGTCAAAACGATGACCAGGGTATTAGCCAAGTACGTACCAAAAGCCATGCTATCGAACAGTGCTTTAAAATTGTCCAGTGTGAAATGCTGCGGCCAGAGGGTTGGAGGAATTTGCATGACCTCTACCTCGGTCTTAAAGGAGGATAAAATCATCCACGCAAAAGGCAGCACCATCAACAGACCTCCTACGGTTAGGAGAATCGCCACGAACCACTGAAATGTTTTTTCACCGTTGCGCGAATTGGCGCGGACTTGCTGAACAGCTGTTTTCACGTTCATCACCTCTCTCTATCAGGACTCCGCTTTATTCTGCAAACGGAACTGAATCAGCGTCACCGCGATGATCGCGAAGAACAGAATGAATGATCCCGCCGCAGCATAACCGAATTTACTAAATTGGAAGCCGTTATTATAAATGAACAGGGATGCCGACAACGTGCCGTCGAGCGGCTGCCCTTTGGTCATCACGAACGGTTCCTCGAAAAATTGCAGCCAGCCAATCATCGTCGTGATGGATACGAAGAAAATAGCGTACCGGAGCTGCGGAAGTGTAATATAACGAATTTGTTGCCATGTGTTGGCCCCGTCAAGCTGAGCCGCTTCATAGTAAGAGCCTGGAATCCCTTTAATGGCAGCAATAAAAATGATCATGTTCAAGCCTATGCCCCGCCATACCGCCAGCACAATCAACGATATTTTCGCAATCGTAGGATCGGTCAGCCATGGAACGGGACCCAGATTCATCAAACCGAGTACATAGTTGAATAACCCGAGCGTCGGATTGTACAGATAGCTCCAAACGACTGCAACTGCGACCACGTTCGTTACAGACGGCAGATAGAACACGACGCGAAATACTTTGAAGGCACGTGATTTTCCCATATTAATGAGAATCGCGATACTAAGTGAAAAGAGCAGCACCAGCGGAACACCGATGATGACGAAGAACAGGGTATTCCCAATGGATTTTAGAAAGGACGGGTCTACCAGCACGTTCTTGTAATTTTCCAGCCCTATAAACTGAATGCTATGATAATTAACCAGTCCCGACAGATCCATATCCGTGAAGCTGATTACGAGTGCCAGTATAATCGGCAGCAGCGAAAACAGCGTCAGCAGGATGATGGAGGGACCGATAAACAAGTATGGCGCAAGCTTCTGCGAGCTCCCTTTCATGCCTTCACTCCCTTTGACAAAGACGGATATGGATCATTATTTCTTCATAATACTTGCAGCCTGTTGGTTAAAGCTGTCCAATTCCTTCTGTACGTCGGCTTGACCACGGTAAATGCGTTCGAAGCTCTTGATGAATTGCTGAGAAACCTCTTCCCATGCTGCCAGTTGCGGTAATGATGCAGAGTGCTCGAGCTGTTTGCGAATCGTTTGAAGCATTGGATCACTCTTCAGCTTGGCATCGTCCCATGATTTGGTAGCAGCAGGCAGGGTACTGGACAATTCCATCCATTTCAGCTGTGTTTCCGGTTTACTCATAAAGGCCAGAAATTTGGCCGATTCCTCCGGATGCTTGCTAAACTGCATAATCGAAAGGTTCGACCCGCCCAAAACAGACAGGTTGTTTACTTTGCCAGGAAGCTCAGCTATATTCCATTTTCCTTCAAGTTCCGGCGCATTATCCTTGATTTGCTTGATCATAAAAGGACCACTGATAAACATAGGAACGATACCATCACCTTGCAATCCCTGAACGGAATCTATTCCAAGATCGAGGGCATTGGAGCCGTTTTGGAAAAAGGTGTTCAAATACTTCACAGCTTCTACAAACGGTGGCTGGTTGAACAGCGGATTGCCCTGCTCATCGACCAGCTTGGAGCCGTTCTGAAGAGCAAACATAAAGCCCAGAGACTGTTCTTTCGCATTAAAGGAGATACCATATTTGCCTTTGCCGCGAGCCGCCAGTTTTTGAGCAGCGTCGGAAAGCTCCTCCCACGTTTTAGGTGCTTCATTATATCCGACCTGTTTCAATAAATCTGAACGGTAGAACAAAATTTTCGTTTCAGTATACCAAGGAACACCTACAGGTTTCCCCTCAAATTTCGCCGTATCCACAGCACCCTTGAAGAAATTATCCGGTGCCAGCTCAGAATGCTTGCTGACATAAGGAGTAATATCCATCAACGCACCCGCAGCTGCAAGCTCCGGTACCCATGACGTGCCCAACTGAACTACATCCGGGCCAGATTTGGAGGCAACTGCTGTTAACAGCTTATCGTGAGCGTTATCCCAAGGCAGCGCCTGCACATCGACATGAATATCGGGATTTTCCTTCTCAAAGTCCTTTACAATCTCAGGCAGCAGCTTTCCTTCCGCCCCCATGCCCCATAGTGTAATCGTCGTTTTGCCATTCGCATCCTTACCGGATGATTCGTCCTTGGATGAACAGCCTGCCAACGCGCCCCCCAGTAATAAGGTGCTTGCCAAAATGATCCCTAACGTTCTTTTCATCATAGAAATTCCTCCCGAGATGACCGGCTTACCGATCATGCAAATATGATAGCGGATCCAATTACACACATTAAAGCATACAGTGTTTAAAGCCAATTAAAGCCTGCCGTTATAGAAAATATGTGGAAGAATAAGGACCATACTCATCAATAGAAACGTTTCGATAGTCATTATAAAACAAATTGAAACCGTATTCAATAGGGATATTATTTTTTATTCGTCCAGAATCATGCCTCATTTTCTTTCATTTCATCTATAAATCGTTGTTTTTCAGGTGAAATAACCCTCCATTTCGATTTGACTCTCTATTTGAAAGCGTATATAATCCAACTGAGTTCAATAATAGAAACGTTTCGATTAATAATACAACAGGATATTAAGCTTCTATGTAAAGTATTAGCCTGTTCGTCGCTCCTTTGAATCAGTCTTAACAAAAAAATCTCATGGATCTGAAAAAGAAAGCTGCTATCAAAGCAGCCTACGGAGGATTATGATGGAACAACAACTGAATTCCTACCTGCAAAATATGACACTTGAAGAAAAAGTCGATCAACTGCTCCAACTCGTGGGAGCCTTTTTTGAAGATGCAGAAACGGACGGCCAAATTACCGGACCGATGGCATCTCTAGGGATCACAGAAGAAACGGTTCGTAACGTCGGATCGGTGCTAGGCATCGCAGGAGCCGAGGAAGCTATCCGTGTTCAACAAGCACATCTGGGCAAAAACCGTCTGGGCATTCCGCTTCTCATTATGGCAGACATTGTACACGGCTTCAAAACCATTTTTCCCATACCGCTGGCTATTGGCTGTTCATGGAATGTGCAGCTCGCAGAAGAGAGCGCTACCATTGCTGCCAAAGAAGCTTCTGTGTCCGGTGTTCATGTCACCTTTGCCCCGATGGTGGACTTGGTGCGTGACCCGCGCTGGGGCCGTGTAATGGAATCTACAGGGGAAGACCCTTACCTCAACAGTGTATTTGCCCGTGCTTTCGTACGCGGCTTTCAAGGCAAAGACCTGACGAACGATACAGACCGGGTGGCGGCTTGCGTGAAGCATTTTGCCGCATATGGCGCAGGCGAAGGCGGACGGGATTACAATACCGTCGATCTGTCTGCATGGCAGTTGCGCGAGTATTATCTCCCCTCCTACAAAGCTGCGCTAGATGAAGGCTGCGAAATGGTAATGACCTCCTTCAACACCGTAGAGGGTGTAGCTGCGACGGGCAACAAGCGCCTGATGCGCGATTTGCTTCGCGACGAGTGGGGCTTTGACGGTGTACTCATCTCGGATTGGGCCGCCATCAAGGAGCTTATTCCCCACGGCATTGCCGAGGATGAGCGCGAGGCAGCACAGAAGGCACTGCTGGCAGGCGTAGACATTGAAATGATGACCTCCTGCTATAACGGGCATCTGCCTGAGCTGGTTCGCAGCGGGCAGCTGGATGAAGCGCTCGTCGATGAAGCGGTCATGCGCATATTGAAGCTTAAGCAAAAGCTGGGCTTGTTCGACAATCCGCTGCGCGGTGCAGACCCTGAGCGGGAACGTGAAGTCGTGTTCTGTGAAGCTCACCGGGCGGTTGCCAAGGAATTGGCGATCAAATCATGCGTGCTGCTCAAAAACGATTCCGTTCTTCCGTTGAATCGCAGTCAGCACATTGCGTTGATCGGACCTTTTGCAGAGAGCGGTGATATTCTTGGCTCCTGGTCGTGGAGCGGTTCGCAAGAAGAAGCTATTCAAGTCATTGACGGATTCAAATCGAAAATATCCTCCTCGCTGCTCTCGGTAGCGACCGGATGCTCTATAGATGAAATATCTGAAGAACAATATGCAGAAGCGCTGCAAGCTGCCAGCCAGGCAGAGGTCATCGTACTGGCGCTCGGCGAGCGTTCGGATATGAGTGGTGAAGCGGGCAGCCGCTCGGATATTCGCCTGCCACAAGCCCAACTGGAACTGGTGAAACGCCTGAAAACGCTGAACAAGCCTATGGTAGCCGTGCTGTTCAATGGTCGTCCACTGGATCTGCACGGTGTCATTGAAGAAGCAGACGCCGTACTGGAAGCCTGGTTCCCCGGTGGCGAAGGCGGCGCGGCGATTGCCGATCTACTGTACGGCGATGCCGAACCAACGGGTCGTCTGACGATGTCCTTTCCGCAATCGGTGGGGCAGGTGCCTGTGTACTACAATCACTTTAATACAGGACGTCCACAGTTGGACCCGAATACAAAAGAACGCTACGTCTCCCAATACCTTGACGTACCGAACGAACCTTTATTCCCGTTTGGCTATGGCTTGAGCTATACGAAAATAGCCTATGATAGCGTACAGCTTTCCAGCGACACCCTCACTCCCGGTCAAGCACTGACCGTGAAGGTACGGGTAACGAACACAGGAACACGTCCTGTCGAGGAAACGGTTCAGTTCTATGTCCGTGATATCAGCGGAGATACGGTTCGCCCGATGAAAGAGCTGAAAGATTTTCGCAAGGTTCTTCTTGCCCCGGGCGAAAGCCAGGAAGTGGAATTTGCATTGACCGAGCCTCAGTTGCGCTATCACCATGCAGACCTGAGCTTTGATAGTGACAGCGGTGAATTCGCCGTCTTTACAGGACCTAACAGCCGAGATACTACCGAAGGACGTTTTCGTTTAGTGAAAGAAACAGGAAAGTGAGGCGTAACCTTTGATGAATACAAGTCTGGATCAAAATATTTTGCTGCGGGCAGGCGACCTGTCCTTCACCTTCTTGAGCAGCGGTGATGTATACAAAATCGCCCACGGCTCAACCATGATCAATCAACTGCTGACCAATTCCGTCGACGGTTCCCTGAACAACCTGTACTTACGACTGTACCGTCCGTCCGGCGTCAGCATCACTCCCCTGCTTGGAGTCCGTTCACCCGGAGTAGTACGACAAACGGATCAACAGATTATTTGGGAAGGCATTACGTCAGGTGTCGGCTATCAGGTGACATTCACGCTAAGCCGCCTCGGGGTATGGTTCTGGGATGTAACTCTACAGGGCGATGACGTGGAAGCTGATATCGTGTACGGTCAGGATATCGGCATTGCGGATACAGCGGCTGTACGCAGTAATGAAGCTTATCTGTCTCAATATATCGACCATACCGTCTACCATGACGAACAAAGAGGCTATACGGTTTGCTCCCGTCAAAACCAGCCGCAAAGTCAGGCGTTCCCTTACATCCAGCAGGGCTCGTTGACTCGCACCGTCGGTTATTCGACGGACGGATTTCAGTTCTTTGGGCTTTCGTACAAAGAAACGAACGAGCCGGAAGCACTGCGCCGTGATTCGCTCGCCAATGAAGTGTACCAGTACGAATTCGCCTATACGGCGCTGCAATCCGAGCGGGTAAAGCTCGCCGGGGAAGCACGCTTTACCTTTTACGGCCTGTTCCAGCCCAATCATCCGACTGCCGTTACAAAGCTGGAGTACCAGGAACTGGTAACGAAAGCACGCGAAGAAGTAGCAACTATTATGGATACTGCTTCCGAGACCGCTATCCCGGCGCACGCCACAAGGAATCTCCAAACTGGGCGCGTGGCCCCAGCCCGGAACATCGGGGAGCCGCTACGCACGCTGGATATGACCGCAGCCGAGTTGGATCAGCTCTTCCCGAAACGACAGGAAGAAGAGCATGACGGCGACACGTTGCTCTCCTTTTTCACGGACAGCTATGAACATGTCGTACTCAAATCCAAAGAGCTTCGTGTAGAGCGTCCCCACGGGCATATTTTAATGGGCGGGCATTACGCGGGAGGTAAGGAAGAAACCATTACAACCACCTCCTATATGTACGGGGTGTTCAACTCCCAGCTTGTGATCGGCAACACGAATTTCAATAAAATGATCACAAACGCGCGTAATGCGCTCAATATTCCAAAAACATCCGGTCAGCGTATCTATGTCGGAATCCATGGGAAATACCGTTTGCTCACGATGCCTTCCCTGTTCGAGATCGGCTTTAACTATGTGCGCTGGTATTACAAAACCACTGACGATATGCTCATCATTACAAACCATACCAACGCCGATACGCCAGAAGTACGGCTTCACGTGCGCTCGGCAAGCGGCAAAGCCTATCCGTTCCTCGTGACTCAGCAAATGTCCATGCATGTGAACGAATATGAGCTTCCATTCCATGTGGAACGGGATGGCGAGGCCCTGCTCTTCCGCGCAGATCCATCCTCCCTGAGCGCCGAAGCCTATCCGGACCTGTTGTACCGGATGCAGGTACAAGGCGCTCCGTTACAGCAAGTGAGCGACGCTCACACACTGCTACAGGGTACAGCCTCCCCCGATGCATCTCTGGTCGTGCTGGAGTTGGGCCACAGCAGCGAATGGACCTGCACCGTGCAAGGCTGGCTGCATGGGCATTCGGCCGGGAAGAGCCAAGCACACGTGGAACGCGATGCCTCTTTCGAGGCTGAGCGTGAGCGCTATCGGCAATATTTTGCCGGGCTGATGAACGGCTTCCATCTGACGCGTAGCGGACATGAAACGAGCGAGCTGTTCCGTGTGAATGCGGTGGCCTGGTGGTATACCCACAATATGCTTGTCCACTATTCCGTGCCTCATGGTCTGGAGCAATACGGTGGTGCAGCTTGGGGAACACGCGATGTATGTCAGGGCCCGGTGGAATATTTTTCAGCCGTACAAAAGTTTGACGAAGTCCGTTCCATTCTGCTGACCGTGTTCAGCCATCAGTACGAGGATAGCGGAAACTGGCCGCAATGGTTTATGTTCGACAACTATACTCGCGTTCAACAAGAAGAGAGCCACGGTGATATTATCGTCTGGCCGCTCAAGGTACTGGGAGATTATTTGACCGCTACCCGGGATTACAGTATTCTGGAAGAAAATGTACCCTACACCAACCGGCATAGTTTTGATTATACAAAACAGACCGCGACCCTCATGGAACACGCGATGAAGGAAATCGAATATATTCGAGCGAATTTCCTTCATGATACACATTTGTCGGCCTACGGCGACGGCGATTGGGATGACACGCTCCAGCCAGCCAACGCTCAATTGAAGCAATACATGGCGAGCAGTTGGACCGTTGCACTCACCTATCAGGTGGTTAGCAACTTTGCTGCTGCGCTGGAGCAAGCCCCCGCAGGCGTCGTAAGCGGAGCCGCCGAGATCGCACAGGAGCTGCACCAGATGGCCGAAGGCATCCGCAAGGACTTCAACCGCTACATGCTGGAGAGCGGTATTATCCCAGGCTTCGTGTATATGGAAGAGCCCAGTCAGCCCAAGCTGATGCTCCATCCGTCCGATACGGAGACGGGGATTCACTACCGCTTGCTGCCGATGACACGCAGCATGATCAGCCAGCTGCTCACGCCGGAGCAAGCATCGGCTCATGAGCAGCTCATCCGTGAGCAGTTCCTGTGCCCGGATGGCGTGCGTCTGATGAACCGCCCTGCACAGTACGATGGTGGTGTGAGTTCGCACTTCAAGCGCGCAGAGCAAGCGGCCAACTTCGGACGCGAGGTCGGGCTGCAATATGTGCATGCCCATATCCGCTTTGCGGAAGCCATGGCCAAGCTCGGTCGCAAAGATGACGCCTGGCACAGCCTGAGGCTCATCAACCCAGTCGGCATTCGAGCGTCCGTACCAAACGCCGAATGGCGCCAGAGCAACGCGTATTTCAGCAGCTCGGACGGCAAATTTAATACCCGCTACGAAGCACAAGAGCGGTTTGGTGAACTGCGTGAAGGAGCCGTTCCCGTCAAAGGCGGCTGGAGAATCTACTCCAGCGGTCCAGGGATTTATATGAATCAGCTCATATCGAATGTCCTTGGTATCCGTCAGTCGGGCGAAGACCTGATCCTGGACCCTGTACTTCCAGATGATCTTGACGGACTGGAATTTGAATTTTCCTTTGCCGGGAAACCCGTTACCTTCGTTTACCGCCTGCTGCAAGAGCATAACAGCGGTGAGCAAGGCCGCGCGGTATTGAACGGAACACCGCTGGAGAGCGAGCCAGCCGACGACAATCGCTACCGTTCGGGTGCCCTGCGCATCAAGCGCAAGACCTTCGAGCAGGCGCTAGCAGAACATGACGGTGTACACCGTCTGGAGATTATTTTATAAATCAGGCATAGAGGCAACAAAGCGATGGCGATCTTGCGGGATCGCCCTTTGCTGCTTGCCCGTCAAGAAGGAGGAAACGATGTGGTCAGCATTAAAGATATCGCCAAACAGGCGGGCGTTTCCATATCTACCGTTTCATACGCTTTGAACGGCAGTGATAAGGTAACAGAAGAGACCTGCGCACGTATTTTAGCCATTGCCAAAGAGCTTAACTATGTGCCGAATGCCGCCGCACGTAATCTCAAAAAAAGGGAAACCAAAATTATCGGCGTCTTCCTAACCGATTTCCGCGGAGACGTTTATGGAGATTTGCTGTATGGCATCAAGGAGATTTTGAACCGAAAAGACTATGACCTCATCGTATGCAGCGGCAAGCAATCCCACCGAATGCTGCCGGAGCGCATGATCGATGGAGCCATCATACTGGATCAGACGTTCGATAGTCAGGAACTGCTGAACTACGCCGAGCGTGGGCATAAAATTGTCGTACTTGACCGCGAGTTAAATCATCCTAACATTAACCAGGTGCTGCTGGATAACAAGGCAGGTGCCGCTCTCGCGGTGGAGCATCTGCTGGAAATGGGACACCGCAAGCTGTATGTTGTCACCGGACCAGACGGCTCTTATGATTCATGGCAGCGTATGCAGGCGGTCAAGCAGACGATCGAGCGCAGCGGCACCGCCGAAATGATCGAAATTGGCGGCGATTTTGAGAAATCGGGCGGCGAACAGGCGGCCGAGATCATTTTGCAGCAACATGCCAGCCCGGATTCGGGACCCGTCGCGGTATTCTGTCTCAATGATGAGATGGCAGTAGGCTTTTACAATCGAATGGCTCAGTCGGAGCTTACCATCGGCAAGGACATTCATATCGTCGGCTTTGATAATATCGAGCTGGCACAATATATTCAGCCCCGTCTGACGACCATTGATTATTCCAAGCGCAAATGGGGCGCTGTAGCTGCCGAGCAGGTTCTCAAAATCATTGCAGGAGAAGACGTGGAGCATGAACGGTTGTACGTTACACTCGTCCAAAGGGAATCCGCAGGCGCAGCATTCAGCAATCCAGATCAACAGAATGCCTGATGAACGCCGCAGAAGCCCCCAATTACACGCTATCCTGCAAAAAAAAAAGAACTTCCACTGCCCCGGAACACGGGTTGGAAGTTCTTTTAGTCATGCTTATTTTTCAACCTAACCAATCCTCAAGCAAATTCATCAACGACCGTAAGGGATTGCCAATCGCCTGACCCGTCTCCAGTTCCACCTGCAATGCAGCATCAACCATAGATAACTGCGCCACAGCCAGGGTTCTGTCTGGATCAGCCTCTCTCATTTCATGTAATGCACGAACCAGCACTTCCATATATTCGTCTTTGCGACCTTGCATAATCAGTTCAAAAGCGTGCTCCACCACCTTGACCTCTATCAACGAAGAGATATCTGGCTTGCCTAACAGGGCCGCTATATGATAAAGACGCTTCATCGTTCCCTCTACAGTAGCCGGATTCGTAAATACCAAGGTCCGTGGCAACAGATCATCGCATATCTCATGGAAAAAGGGCTCATCCAGCGTTATCACGGGTGTAGGTATTGTCAGTTGAACCTTTTCCGCCAAGACTATATAATTCGTGCACGTAATCAAAATTACATCTACGCCGCTTTGGCCCATCCATTCCAGCTGCTCTTCTACCTTCCGACTGGCATCCGCTGCCGAGAAGTCTGGATCAGATGAAACTCTGTACATGAGTGCAGGGTCCACAAAATGCTCCAGCTCCACCTCATAAGGAGCAAAAGCCCGTTCCACATAGGCAATATTCGAGTGATGCGCATGCAGGCAGCCTACCCTCTGTTTAAAACTCCCCATCATCCCATCCCCACTCATCATGTTTCCATCATTTTAGCAGGGATAGGGTAGTTAGGGAATCACCTTAACTATCAGTCATGCCGTGAATGTCGTTTTTAAAATTTTCCGTTCGTATTTTTCCACTCTGCTTTAGCCGGAATGTCCTGAACTACATCCCAATGCTCTGCTACTTTGCCGTTCTCTACACGCCACATATCATAGACAGCGGTCAATGTTCCCTTGGGCGATTTGATTTCACTCACAACCAGCACGAAGTTCCCTTCTCCAATGACCATGTGGACCTGATCATATCCAAAGGAAGCTCCCTGGCTTCCCGCTGCGGAGAATGCTTGCTTCAGATTGGACACACCGTCACCAAAAAAGGGATTATGCTGAATGTAATGATCACCATTATAGTAGCTTTCCAGTGCAGCGCGGTTCTTGCCAACCAGAATATCATCGACAAACTTGCGGATCAACGCTTTGTTCGTCTCGGTTTTATTGCGATCTGTGATTTGAGTTGCTCCGTCAATCATCGTACGTCCACTTGGATTGGCTGGAGCCGAATCCTGAATGTTGTCCCAATGCTCAACGATTTTACCATTGCTATCAAAGCGGAAAATATCAAAGACAATGCTTGATTTCCCTGCAATTGTCGTTTTATAATGAACCGCTACAAAATTCCCATCCTGAAGCACACGGTGGATTTCAACCTTTGTATTAGCTTCCTTTAATTGGCTTATTCCTTGCAGCAAGGCATCTCTACCGCTGGCAAAGCCCAGATTGTGCTGAATGTACTGATCCTTGCTGATCCAAGTCTCGGCCGCTTTCGTATCTCCGGTTTCAAAGCTTTTCAGGATTTCAACGACCTTATCCTTATTACTCACCCCGATTTGCACCGTTTGGCTGGCCGGGTCCCAAATCACTTGCTTACCCCACGCTTCTTTGACGACATCAACCGGAACATAGGTTACCCCTTGTTTCGTCAAGATGGTCGAGGTGGACAGCGGTACCTTAATCCCGTTGATTTGCGCTTCCGGACTGCCTGACACCAGTACAACCGTCGCCTGATCATACCGAATGGTCGTGCTTTGACGCGCCGTATTGAACGTAATATGCTTGGAATCCAGCGGAATCCCCAAACTGGAGGCCAGTTGTCTCAAAGGAATTAAGACCTGCTTATTTCTCACGATAGGAGCGATCTTGTAAGCCTCTTTCTTGCCATCTACCCAAACCTGGATACCTGTAGCGGGTTTTACCTCGGCAGCTAAAGCAGGCACAGCAGAAGACAGCACAAGCAAGCCAGCGAGTGCAGCGGTAACCGTATGTTTTTTCATGAATGTAAGCCCCTCTCATCTTGTAAAATAATATAGAAAACGATTTCCTTATATGTAACTACTTAGGTTACACCTTACCACGAAAAAGAAGAATTTACAACATCCTACCCTATCCTTTAAACCCCCATGGATTCTTTTGAAACTTCAATGCCCCTCCTTTCAAACTCTTATATTTGGAGCCAGTAAAACAGCAAGCTACAACCTTAGAATAAAGGATACCGTGGTTAATAACAATGTATGTTTATGGGCTAACAGATGAATTTATGATAAAGCCACAAATAAGCGGGTTCTATCACCAAGCGAATGAACGCTTTTGAACAGAAAACCCGCTTCTTTACACGACATATACCCTTTAGACCGATAACGTTCTCCGAAACTTAATGAAGCTCCCAATTCGCCAGATGGAGATATAGACGAGCGCCATCGTAATCGCCAATACACTAATCTCGGTCGTACCCAAGCTGCTGAGATATTGGGTCAACATAATGCGAATTAAGATAATGGTAATAATAATGTATTTAAAATATTTGTTTGGCTTGGGATAAATATGGCCGTCGTCCCGTCTCTCGTATGCCGTATGCAGCAGAATGACGTAACCAAACACCGCACCTAACAGCCCGGCAGCCAATAGCTCCCAAAAGGCGGGAAGCGCATGCGTTTGACCGGGAATATGCATCAATTGGTACACAGACATCATCATGAGTGGGAATGCGATAAATAAGGGGAGCAAAAGACGGACTCCGTTTCCTTTTACCGGTCCCCCTCGTCTTTTGGTTCTCAACCAGATCATCAGCCCCACCAAAACAGCCAACAATGCATAGATGAATATCGTCGTCATGGTGAAACTCCTTTCCTATATATCTTTTGAGACGATGCTAAATCGACAGTTTCTTCTCCAGCAAATAAGCGTTCAGCCGGATTATTGCATATGCAGCCAACCAACTGATCAACACAGCAACCGGGAAGTGCCATGTAAAGGGAAGCCATTGTCCCGCATAGGCATGGTCAAACTGCTTATAAATCCCTTGATCGCTTGACCAATAAAAGACGCTCCCTCCACCCATCAACACAATCCAGAGAATCGGGCTGATCGGTCTCCATGTGCTGAATTTTGTACTAACTGTAAGCAGACCAAGCGCAATAACAAACGGGGTGAACGCGATAATCACCACAAACCAGTTAAATCCTGCAATGACAAAGGACGCTGCATCCGCAAACGTGTAAGGCTGTATGGTCGATGAGATGAACAGCGCGTACAGGGAACCCACCACAAACAGGAGCAATATCACGACAATAGTTTGTAAAATAGTAGCAACCCATTTGGCGCTAATCAGCCACATGCGCGGATAAGGAAGGGTCAGCCACCATCCGTAGGTGTCATTTTCCCATTCTCTTCTCAAACTTCCCACACCCATAAAAATGATCATGTACGGCAAGCCCAGGGTGACATACCACAGCCTTGTCAATTCGAGTTGGTTGTGAAGCGCGAAATACAAGGAAATAACGAACGCCGCAATTAGAAATAGCGAGAAATAAACAAGTCTCCATGATCTGGGCAGTCGATTCCGGCTCTGCTTTCTCCAGCTACCTTTATTTCGAAATTCATGGCGTATCAATTCTTTGAACAGCCCTGATGAATTCACACCTTCCACTCCTTTTTGTACAAATTGCGGAACACCTGATTCAGTGATCCATGCTCTCCACGCAGATCATCCGAATCACCGGACCATATCACCCGCCCGCGGTCCATCATCACCGTGTAGTCAAACAAGCCTTCCACTTCCTGAATATCATGCGTACTCATGAGTATGGATTGCTGCCGATCCTCCAAATAATCAATAATACCAGCCACGATTGCTTCTCTGGAAAGGACATCAATACCCGCAAACGGTTCATCCAGGATCATGAGCGGAACCTCACGCGCCAGACACAGAATCAGCAGCACACGTGCCTCCTGCCCGCGGCTCAACCCGGCCATTTTCAACTCCAGCTCCACGTCCATATGATCAGCCAGCTTATGCGCATCCTTCATATTAAAGCCAGGCAAAAAGGACTGTCCCCACTCCAGTGTCTGCTGCACCGTATGATTGGGGTACCAGCGAGCCCGGTCAGGCAGGTAGGATATGCCACGGTTGGTTTCCCAGCCGGGTCTTTGCCCCAGCACCTCAAGACTGCCTCCGTCCGGCTGAATCAATCCGGTGATCGCCCGGAAAAAGCTGGACTTACCGCAGCCATTGGGCCCAAGCACCCCTACAATGCGGCCCGCAGGAATGACGACATCCAATTGATCCAGCGCCTTTTTACTGCCATATTGCTTCGTGATATGGTTCGCAACCACAATAGATTCCGTCATGCCCCTTCGCCTCCTTCCTCATCATTCCTGTTCTGTTTGCTTGCTATATACCGCTGCACATCCTCCCATGACAGCCCCAGACTGCTCATCTGTCCCAGGAACTGATCTATATACGTCAGGGCCAGTTGTTCCCGAAAGTTGTCTACCCGCTCACTGGACGACGTAACATAGGTTCCCAAGCCGCGCCGCTTCTCGGTCAGTCCGTCCCGCTCCAGCTCCTGATAAGCCCGCATCACTGTATTCGGATTCATACGCAATTCCTGTGCCAGATCACGAACGGACGGCATTTTGCTTCCCATTTCAATCTCCCCTTTGGCAATGGAGCTTCGTACCTGATTTAATATCTGTTCATATAATGGCTGGCTAAAATCAATTAAAAACCGAAGCGAGCCAACCCTTTGCTCTTCCATGGGTATTTCCCCCTAATCCGCTGCATCTATCGTGCATATAGTGTATTATATCACTTAATACACGCAACACAAGTATATTTTTAGTTGAAATTTTAGTCATACCGTTCAAAAACCTATTCAGCAAATGCTCAGCTTGCGCTCAGACAGCACTGTACTCCACTGGCGCAGCCCATACTGCTTCAACTACACCTGAGAAGGCTCCAATTGTAGACAAAACTCAGGCACCATTATAATGGGAAGATTTAAGGGGTGAAAAAAAAGACCCTGTATTATCAGGATCTTTCATCATTTCATGCCGTGTATAACTTAGTAGCGATAATCATCATAGGAGTTACGATCTTGATAACGCGGCTGTTGAGCTGCTGTAACCATCAAAAATATACCTGAAAGCAAATGCATCAACCAACCCACGAACGGAATCCATCCAACAACAGAGGTCACGATGCCCAAGATAGATCCATAATAGGCCTCCTTGTTTACCACAGATAGCACTAATGTAACAATATGGAGAATCATCATAAAGAACAACACGGTATACACGGAGTTTACAACGATGAGTCCGCCCAAAACAGGAATAGCTAAAAATAGCTCTAAACCGCCCGTAATCCATTTTAAAGTTTTTGATGGTGCCATTGTTCCACTCTCCCGGTGCTATTTCATCCCATCATTATATCTTATCGCTATACGGGGTGACATACATTTTTTAACAATCAATATGTTTAAATCGTGACCGCTGCTATCCCTTTTTAGAATGAGCTAAGCCCTGACTACATATATGTGAGAAAGAACGAATTTTTGTGACTCCAAGGGGTAAACGCATTGGGATATTATATCGAGGTGGAATTGCCGGGTCAAGGCTTATTCCTTTTGAACGCAGCGGTCATGCTGTATTCTACGATGCGCTCCCCGTATTTAATTCCACCTTACTGAGCATACTATCTCAACCTTCCCCTATGCCATAATCGGAGAACCAGGACATTCATATGTGCAAAAAAAATAGCATCTTGCGGTGCGTTCTCCAAAAAACAAAAAAGACGCCTCAGCGCCGTTAGCGGCTATGGGGCATCCTTCACTACAAACATATATCCCATTAGGATTGTTTGGTATGATTAAAGCTCGTATTATTCAAAACGGCCAGCTTTTTCTCGCCCTTCACCATGGCAGAACCGCAAATGGGGCATGTCGGCTCGACAGAAAAAGCGAAGTTATCCCGCATCCATCCATTGCACGTATCGCTGGCGCAATTCCAGACAGTTGTAATTTCCTCAGGAATCTCATCCATTGGCTTTTTCCGTGAATTGTACATAAACATCCCTCTTTCTTCATGATTTATAAAGCGATAAGATGTAATCAGTTCAAAAACGGCCTTGTGAACAGATAAAAACAAATGCCCCAAACGCTATGTTCGGGGCATCTGAAGTAGGCTGTAATTTTAAATTACAGTTTTACAACGTTCTCAGCTTGTGGTCCACGGTTTCCTTCAACTACGTTGAATTCTACGCGTTGGCCTTCGTCCAAAGATTTGAAGCCGTCGCCTTGGATTGCGGAGAAGTGTACGAATACGTCGCTTCCACCTTCAACCTCGATGAAACCAAAACCTTTTTCTGCGTTAAACCATTTTACTGTACCTGTTTGCATGGAATTACCTCCAAAATGTATTTATATGACCTTTATTTTTTACAAATAAAAATTCACATATTGCACAAGGTTATTTCAACCTAAAACAATAGCCCTCTACAATATGCGAATCTCAGGTCACAATTTCAATATACTCATATTACCATAAGTGTATTGAAAACGCAAGCACTGGTGAAATTTAAATTATGCAGAGTGCTCTTGTCCTCTATTTATATGTTCAAGCTGTATTCATCAGGCGATAGTCAATCATCAACGCCTACTTAAAACAGTATATCCGCAACTGCTTTTTATTATACCAGCAAATGAAAAATAAATATACAAAACATTATGCAGAAGACGAACTTTTTCAAAATAGCCGTCTTCTGCATCCACTCCGTTACGTTACCTTTTAACCAGCATCAAAGACCTGCCAATGCCTTAATTTCATCTGTTGTCAGCGCTTTATTATACAATTGAACCTCATCCAGACTTCCATTAAAGTTAGCATCGGCGGCAAAGCGGCTTTTACCGAGATAAGCCTCGCTCGTCAGCAGCTCTCTCGGATTAATGGTAACGCTGTCATTAACAGCTACCTCTTCACCGTTTACATACAGCTTCCCTGTATTCCCCTCCAGTGTAACCGCTACATGCGTCCACTGGTTCAAGGGTAGCGGTGCTTTGGAAAGCAAGCTTTGATCCGTACCTTCATGGATCGTAAACAGTAGCACACCGCTTCCTTGGGATGGGGTCAGGAACATATGGCGGCTCTGCCCATTTCCGAAGTCAAAAATTCGCTGCCAGGCTGCGCCGCCCTTCCAGTTTACCCAAGCGGAAAAAGTAAAGTCCTCCGCATCTGTTACCGTGCCCGGTAGCTGCACATAGCCATCCTTGCCGTTTAAAGCAAGAGCTCCACCGGATTTGCCTTCCTTGTCCCATGTGGCTCCACCGAATGCCTTGCCATCATAGTTGTTGTATGTGCTGTCCACGACCCGTGTCCCTTGATCCTCGCTCCATGAATAGTGCGCGAGCTGCGGACCTTGAGCCTGCTCGGGAACAACGGCCTGGAAGTTTTTCTTCGCCGTTGCTTTGCCTTTTTTAATGGTCGCAGTCAATGTGACCGTTGCAGGCTGGGAACCCGCTTCTGGACGGTACACTTCACCTGTCACGGAAATGTTCTCAGGACGTGAGGACTCCCACGAAATGGTGGTATCTTGTGTAGCTTGAGTAGGCAGCGTCAGATTATAAAAAACGTTGCTCAAATCGCCCAGACTCAGATCCTTCTGCACAGCAGCCACAATCTTGCTGGCCTTCAGTTCAGGCTTTAGCGTACCCCATACCGCAACACCCTTGGAGGATAGCGCAGTGAAAGCAAACGTCTTGGTGCCCGTATCTGGATCAAGGTGCCGCAGGAACACGCCTTTGTACTTTGTACCATCCGCTGTAATCTCCAGCTGGTTACCTGTGCCAAGCTTCCATGTACCGTTCGCTCCGCCGGACAGTTTGCCACCGCTATCCAAACTGACGGTCAGAGCTTGCTTAATATTGGCCGAAATTTCTTTTCCGTGATTTACATACGAGTATTGACCAAGGACATCCTTTTCCGACAACTTTTTAAGAGAATCCTCATCTCCCGAATAACGATAAGGAGCAACTACGGGCCAACCGTCAGCGTTCATGAACATTTCATGCACGCGTACCTCAAATTGCTCGCCCCGTCCCGGAAAACGGGAATGGAAGATCAGAAAATGCTTCTTGGTCTTGGGATCGTAATAAGCCGAGTTATGTCCGGGAGAAACATAGCCTGTACCCAGTCCTGTACCCGGATCACCGACTTCCCTTGTAATCAGGTAATTCCCTATCAGCTTGACACCGTATGGCTCAATGGAAGCGTCATCAAAAAGAGGTTTGTCAGGGTTCGCCTTGACCTTGATCATGTCGTTGCCCTCAGCATCGTAAAAAGGACCATCCGGTGTTTTGGAGCGAGCCACACGTAGGTTGTATCCGCCATCTGCCGACAAGCCGCCATAAGACAGGAACAGGTAATAATAGTCTGTTTGCGGACTGTATTGTATGTATGGCCCTTCCATACGGGCATGGTTACCGCCTGTCAGCTTTTTCCCATATCCTTGTCCGGGCAGCGGCTTCCCCGTTTTCTCATCCATTTCCAGAATAAAGATGCCTCCTGAAAAGGACCCGTATACCATCCACAGCTTGCCGTTCTTATCATAAAAGGTGTCCGGGTCCACGACATTTGGATGCTTAGTCGCATCATAGACGGTTCCGTCCTCACTCGGTTGTCCCCACATGCCGGATTTCAGGAAAATCCCTTTGTTCTTGTAGGGTCCTTCGATTTTGTCAGCCACCGCTACACCCATCGCAGAGCGCGGAGAGTCACCTTTGCAGGCATTATAGTACATATAAAACTTGCCGTCCGCCAGTTGAATGACATCGGCTGCCCACAACGTATCAGTCTGCGCCCATTCTAGCGCTTCTTTTAATTCCTCTTTGACGTTCGGAATCAATACGTTGCCATTTGCTACGCCTGTAGCAATCGTATCCCAATTCATGAGATCCTTGGACTTGGCAGCCGCCAAATGAGAGCCAAAAATATAAAAGGTATCGTTCACCTTCAGAATGGAAGGATCATGCACGGAGGTTTCCTTGAAAGAGGCCGCCACCTTTTTGCTCTGAATTGTAACGTTCTCCTGACTCTGATCTTGAAGTGTAAGCTGTCCCGCATTCTGAATCCCATCTGTATTCGGGTCGAGCGTTTGCTCCGCGCCTGCAAAAGAGGCAGGTAACAGCAAAGCACCTGCCAGAGAAGCTGCCGTTACTTTGCGGAAAAATAATCGTTTCATTAACTAATCTCCTCTCGATTTGAACAAACCTGGTTAATCAGCGGTCAGGCTTCTATTGTATTTTGATTCGTTTATTTCCCTCTTGAAATAGATACTCATCATCACCCCCGGCAGGTATTAAAGCGCTTTCAATTTGTTTAAAAATGAAAACCCTTCTCTCTAAGAAGGGCGGCTCAAACCTGACTGTGAACCGTACCTCTATATTATGCAAACAATATGGAAAATTCAATATTTAATTTTATATTTATATGAATTGTTTAATAAAATTATTAATTACAAAAACTCAGTTTGCTATCCTTCCTGCCGATACCATCGAAATTCGAATAGTAAGTTTATCAGAAGCCCAATGCGTCCATACTGGATTAAAAAGCATCCGCAAGGAGAGGGCGAACATTCATGCGTTTTCGGAAAAGAAGCAGCCACAACAAGTTTAAAAAGCCACCTGTCCAGCACACCGAGAGTAAGCCTGCACATTCAGAGGCGCAGCTCAGTGCAAATATCGGGTCAAATCTTCAGCGGATCAGACAAACACTCGGTAACAGCACCGACATCATCATAAGAGAAGTTCGTATCGGCAAGGATGGTGAACAAAACATTGCTATTCTCTATACTGACGGCTTGGCGGATACGAATGTAGTCTCCGACTTCATCATGGAGTCGATGATGCTGGATAGCGGCTTGTCCGGGGACGTGGAGCACAAGATTCAAACCTCCTCTAATGTCATGCAAATTTTGAAAGATTACGCTCTGACCATCGGAGATATCCGGAATGTTACTGACTTTGAAACCTTATATAACGCTCTGTTATCCGGAGATGCAATCGTTTTGGTTGACGGTGAGACGCAGGGAATCGTGGCCAGCGCACGAGGATGGAAAGATCGCGGGGTCACCGAACCTGCCTCAGAAAATGTCGTCCGTGGGCCGCGGGAAGGATTTTCTGAAGCACTACGCACGAATACGGCCTTGATCCGGCGTAAGATTAAAGATCCGAATTTGTGGCTGGAAACAAAACAAATCGGCCGCGTGACCAAGACCGATGTCGCTGTGATGTACATTAAGGGAATCGTGAACAACAAATTGGTCGAAGAAGTGCATGAGCGGCTGAATCGCATTGATGTAGACAGCATTCTTGAAAGCGGGTATATCGAGGAGTTAATCCAGGACGAAACATTTACCCCTTTTCCGACAGTATACAATTCCGAACGCCCGGACGTCATCGCCGCCGAGCTGCTGGAAGGAAAGATCGCGATCCTGGTGGATGGAACCCCGTTTGTGCTTGTCGTACCCGCGCTGTTTGTTTCCTTCCTGCATGCGGCGGAGGATTATTATGAGCGTGCCGACATCAGCAGCTTCATCCGGCTTCTTCGTTACGCTGGGATCTTTATTTCCCTGCTTGGTCCGTCCTTATATGTTGCCATCACTACGTTTCATCAGGAAATGCTGCCAACCTCATTGCTGATCGGTCTGGCGGCACAGCGGGAGGCCGTTCCTTTTCCCGCCTTTGTCGAAGCGCTCATGATGGAATTGACTTTTGAAATATTACGAGAAGCCGGCGTCCGCATGCCAAAGTATATCGGGGCAGCCGTCTCCATCGTAGGCACGCTCGTCATCGGACAAGCGGCTGTCGAGGCG
>NZ_ASRY01000212.1 GCF_000520815.1 Paenibacillus maysiensis
GTATGAGACCTGCTGTTCCTGCAATTGCAGGCTCTGACGTTTTAATTTCATCCCACAATGCTGCTTCCTTGGGGATATATCCCTTTTTCAGCCACTCACTCAGCTTTTGCAGCCCCGGCTTCATACCAGGCTGTACAGAGCCATATTCCAGACTACCGTTCGTGCCTTTATTCCACTGTTGCGGGAGTGTACCGTACGCCCCGAAAATCCAGGACGGGTCACCCATCCAAGTGTTCATAGACGTTTTGAAACCGATGCTGAGCGGAATAACCTTGTCTGGAGACAGTCCGTCTGGGTTTTTATTTTTAAAGGCATCCATCACTTTTTCCAGCTCGTCCATCGTATGAGGCGCCTTCATGCCCAGCTTGTCCAGCCAATCTTGTCGCACCCACAATATATAATCGTGGTTATAAGCAAAATCAAGTACAGGAATACCCATTTTTTTGCCATCCCGGCTATACTGATTCCATACGCTCACATCCTGATTCATCGCTTGCTTCCAGGAATCTGAAGCGTACTTATCAAACAATGGACCCGCTTCCGCAAACATGCCCGAATCGATCATATCCTGTGCCAGCTGTTCACTCTCTGTCCCCAGTACAACGACGTCCGGCATCTCCTGGCCGGAGGACATAGCCAAACGCAGCTTGGTGGCAAATGAACCATTCGTATCCGTGACAGACCAGAGTGATTTTATATTAATACCAAATTTCTCCTTAGCCCATTTTGTCGCAACGTTATTTTCGATAGATTCGCCATTTTTAAATTTTAAGGCGGGATCTACGCCCCATACCGTGGAAATTGTGACTTCCGGATTGTATTTTTCTTTGTATACGTTTTCAGTTTTAGCTGTGCTATTGGCATCTCCACCACTCCCCGTACCTGAGCAGCCGACAAGACCTACTCCTAATACCATAGTTGCGGCGAGCAACGACAATAGCTTTTTTTTCGAATGGACTCGCATATTGTTCCCCCTCAAAAATCATTTTCTACTCTTTTATTATAAGAGGGCTTTTCTACGCAGCCTATGTCACAAAATAAATATTTCTGCACCTTTCCCAACTGATCTTTACTAATTCCTTCTTTATTGGTCCCGTCTTTACTGGTCCCGAAATTCATGCGGAGTCATTCCGTAATGCTTTTTGAACATTTTACTGAAATATTGGGGATTCTGATAGCCCAGTTCGGTTGTAATTTCGTATATTTTTTTGTTGGAATACTTGAGTAAATAAAGAGCCCGCTCCATTCTCATTCGGATGATATAGTCACCCAGACCTTCTCCGGTTTCAGCTTTATAAATTTTAGACAGATAGACTGGATGTAGATAAACCTGATCGGCAATCGTCTTCACAGACAGCTCCTGACCTTTATCCTGGGAGATGAGTTCCTGAACCTGCTTGACCACGTAGCTTTTGGCACTTTGCTCACTTGCCGACCATTCCGACTTCAGCTTGTTCATCATGGAAAAAATCCATTCCTTAAGGTTGGAGAACGATTGAACCATTTTCTGCGCATGTAACGGATCGAAGCCTGCTTGATCCATCTGTGTAATGAAACGTCCTTGTTTGTGCGCTGTATACATAAAGGCGCTCGTCACCGAAATAAACAGCTCATATAAATGCTCGCGTGTATATCCCACCTCTTCCATTTTTCCAAATACACGGCTCACTTTCGCTTCGGCCTCTTCCCATTGCCTGGACTCTAGCAGATGAGTAAGCGTAGGGTGCATATAAAGCCCCTCCAGCGACTTAACTGAGCTGTGTGGCTGTTCTGTCTCTTCTTCTATGAATAGCAGTGTTTCTGTCTCCTCCTGATGGTTCCAGTATAAGGATCTTATCGCTGTCTGATATGCCTTAGGCAGCTCCTCTGGGAACATAAACCAACCAGTTACCGTGACGTAAATTTCCCCTTTCAAGTAATTGCTCACATTTTTTCGAAAGGTTTCGATAGTCGCCCGCAAAATACTACTATGCTCGTTCATACTAATTTCTGTTATTCGCTTCATATCATGCTGTTCTGGGGCATAATCTGATTCTTCTTCATGATGCATACTATACTTTTCCCGATTGTTATTCCAATTTTCTTCTATTAATACAATTAAGCAATCATGTGGCGCTTTACAGTGCCACACGTGAAAATCGGGTGCGAACACTTCTTCAGCAATATTTCCAATCGCATACTCGATTAAGGATACAGAATGATAATCCATATCAGAAAAATGCTTGCCTAGCTGAATAAGTAGCATACCAGCAGGATGTCCCGTGCGTAACATGATTTCGTACTGGGATAACTTGTCCTCTATCATCTGTACAGACAAATCACGTCCAAGTACCAAGTCGTGCATTAAGTGGGTGCGCAGCACACCAAAATCCGTCCTGCGATTATACTGTAATTGATGAATCTTGTTAAAAGCTTCCCATTCTTCCTTTAGCGAATCGATGGCAGCGGATACACATTTCATAAACTCCTCATCATCCACCGGTTTTAAAATATAATCAAAAGCCTTAAGCTGAAGTGCCTTTTTAGCATATTCAAAATCGGCATAGCCTGTTAGTAGCAAACATCGGATATGCGGCCATCGTTCATTTACCTCAACAATCAACTCCAGCCCTGTCATGCCAGGCATACGAATATCCGTAACGAGAATATCAATATCATACGCTTCCAGCACATCCACTGCTGCTAATGCGGAAGCGGCTTGATGAACCCTCTCAATGCCCAGCGCCTCCCACGGAATCGTAGCCGCCAGGCTTTCTGTTACATAGCTCTCATCATCTACCAGTAATATCTGAACCATCAGGGCCCTCCATTTTAATCATATTCGAATTTGACGAAGGTTTGATCAGGCTATTCGCCTGCTCTTCTTCTGTTAACAGCGACCATTTTAAAACCGCACGCAGTCCTCCCAAAGGTGACAATGAGAAGTCCAGTCCAGCGTCTTCCCCAAAATGTAATCGCATTCGTTGATGCACATTCCATAATCCGTAGCCGCTTTCCTCTTCTACCGGCTTGTCAAGTGCTAATCTCAGAGACATTATAGCCTCCCTGCCCAAACCGAGTCCATTATCATCCACAAATAAGCACATATATGGGCCGATCTGTTCCGTTGTAATGCGGATTATACCATCCTCTGCTTGAGGTTCTATCCCATGCAGCACCGCATTTTCTACTAGTGGTTGCACTACAAGCAACGGAATCAGCAGACTGTTAGCCTGTGAAGAAACATCAATTGAAAACGTTAGCCGTGGCATACGCATCTGCTGAATTTTCAAATAATAATGAACAAACTCGATTTCCTCCGATAAAGGTACCAAATCTCGTTCCTGTCTTGTCGTATATCGATAATACTTGGACAAATTATGAGCCATTGCCACGACCGCCTCATGATTACGCAGCTTCGCCATACTTGTAATAAAAGAAAAACAATTATAGAAAAAGTGTGGATTGATTTGTGACTGGAGCTGCTTTAGACGCGCTTCCTTCACATGTAGCTTCTCAACATAAACCTTTTCAAACAGCTCCTGGATCTGTCCGACCATCAAATTAAATTGACGAGATAGGAAAGCAAATTCATGACTCCCCTTCAGACTCAATCGAACAGCATAGTCCCCATCCTTTAATCTCCGAAATGCCCGCACAAGCTGAAGAATCGGCACTTGCACCTGTGAATGAAGCAAATAAGCACCAATGAAGCCTACCAGCAGCAAGCCAACTACGGTTATATAAAATAGTCGATTAGATGTGTAAATCGGAGACATCATATCGGATAAAGGCATGTAGTCAATCAAATACCAGCCCATCGTTTGCGAAAGAACGGCGTGAACAAGGTAACTCTCTTCTCCAACTTTCACGGTCAGATTATCAACTTCATGCAGTCCCATCTTCTCCAGTTTCGTAATCAGCCTGCCTGACAGTTCTTCATTCGCAGTACGATTATAGATCACTCCTACACCTTTTTTATAATAAAAAGGTTCCTTCCGTCCATCGCCTTTGAAACGGTCAAGCATGTCCTGAATATTGCTGCTGTCAAATTCGACCTTAATAATTGTGTTAGCGGTTTCCGGATTACCAACTGAAGAAAACGGGGATAATGTATACAATGAGAATATAAACTGATCCTTCCCATACATGTTTTTTTTAGATACCTGCCAGCCGTTTTTAATCAATTGCTTTAATTCTTTCTGATCATAAAAACTGGCTCCTTCTTCTGATACAACACGTCCGAGCGAAGGTGAATAAATACTCAGACCGGTTCTCCAATTAGATGAGCTTTCCTGAAGTCCGAGCTTCGTTTGGATGCGTTTGACAAGGTTAATACCATCCAAATTGAGAACCTTGTCCTTTAAAAAAATCGCTTGAAAACTGGCTACATCAGGGTCATGAATCAGCAGATGCGGCCAGGAGGAAATCATTTCAATATTCGTATTCACCTGATTTTGAAAAAAAGTCAACTGGTTATAATTAGACTGATTCAGCTCCTTACGTAACACTCCTGTCGTTGTCTGATTAGAATAGACATACAGGATTAGCACAGGTATAAGCAATACGATAACGATGGAGAGAATTTTAGTATAAAAATTAAATTTAAACATGAGTTCTACACATCCTCTGCACATAAAACAGGCATACTCAAATGGTATGCCTGAGCCCTGACCTTCGTCACCGTCAATACATACTATACATTATCAATGGTTGGCGGTGATAATATGTTCGATGCTAAGCAAATGGAGTGGTTAAATCAACTATCCGCTGAAGACTTGGCCATTTTGGGTGCCGGCTTCAATACACTTGGTGATTTTTTTGCTTTTCTGGCGTTGATTAAGGCCAAAAAGGAAACAGGCAAAAAGAATTAATTTTAAGATACACACACCCGAATTCGAATCCATGACTACTTCACGACAAATTGTACACGCGTTCCATCCTTATACTCATCCAATTGGTGACTTACCCATGACCCTGCCCCCCGATTATCCTTAGGAGCTATGTATTTGACATTTGCGCCTTTGCCACCTTCTGTACACATAGCCATTGGCCATTCATCACGATCATACCCTTTACGGGTCGGAATACCTGCGAGCGATTGCTTGCGGTTTTGATCAGCGCCTTCACGATCAATTGTGCATACCGGCGATTTCCCTGCCCGAATCGCTTCCTTGATATGGTGTGCTGTTTCAGGATAGCGTCCTGACGGAAATTGCAGTGTAACTTGGGCCGAGGAAGGCTGGTTCTCTCCTGTCTTTTTTGTATGAAGATCGCCTCCTTCAAACCAGTACACACCCGCAGCCAGTATCACTATGGTTAAAAAACTTAACAACTTTTTCTTCAATCTGTCTCTTCCCTTCAAGCTATTTCGGTGAATAACCTTCAACCAAGGAAATTCCCAAACTTTATTTTTCTGTAACCCGATTCAATGAGATATCCAGCGGACAAGCCCGAAGAAGGCACACCACAGAAGAAGACTGATCAATATTCCCCAAAATAAGCCTTTAAAAAGCTTCATACCGTACTGACAACCTTTCCGACTGGGCTTTTCCCTATTATAACATGTCAGAAAGACTGTTGTCGCAGCATGCCCGCATATATCTTAATTATAAATATTTTATATTAAAACATAATAATCTGAAGATACATTGGAATCATTCCTGAAAAAGGGCTATATAAGACGCAAATAAGAAATTAACGAGGCC
>NZ_ASRY01000213.1 GCF_000520815.1 Paenibacillus maysiensis
CTTTTTTAATTCGCCTATTCAGGTTATGAGCGGCTTTTTTTAAGCCGCCTTACATATATCTTTTTTTGAGCGTCGTACGGGCTATTCATCCCAGTTTTATTGCCCCGGCGGCACGTTTCCGATTTCCCTATTCTGTTAGTCGCACTCATTACTCATTATGGAGGAGAGAAATTATGCTAAAGCCATACCCACTGCAATTTCAACCTGAGTTCAAAGAGAGAGTTTGGGGAGGACGAGCCTTGGAACAATTCGGTTTGACCCCGCCGGAAGGACATATTGGCGAAGGATGGATGATTGCCGATCATCCAAATGGAACCACAACGGTCATCAATGGCGAGCTGGCTGGCAAAGGACTGGATGAAATTCGCGAAACCTACGGGCAGGACTGGCTCGGGGCCAAGGGCGTATCGGAAAAAGGCGGACGTTTTCCGCTTCTGATCAAGCTGCTGGATTGCAATGACGATCTGTCCGTGCAAGTGCATCCGACAGATGATTATGCAGGACTTCCAGCCGGAGAACTGGGAAAAACCGAAATGTGGTACGTCCTTGATGCCAAGCCGGATGCTAAAATTATTTACGGTCTGACCGAGGGCGTGACCCGGGACAGCCTGCGTACCGCTCTTGAAAGCGGAGACATCCTGGGCAGCTTGCGTCAGGTTCCTGTCGAGGCTGGCGACACATTCTTCATCCCTGCTGGAACCGTACATGCGCTGTGTGCAGGCGTTGTTGTTGCTGAAATTCAGCAAAATTCAGATACCACCTATCGGTTATATGACTACAACCGTCCTGGTCTGGATGGTAAGCCCCGTGAGCTGCATATCGAGGACTCTCTCAATGTGACCTCTTACGAGGGGGCTGGTGCAACAACGATGAAAACAGGCGGTTTGCAGCCGGGCGAATGGCTTCAACTCGCAGCCTGTGAGTATTTTGTCGTAGAAAAGGGTATCGTAAAGGGAAGCTGGGCGCTTTCCACAACCGATGACAGCTTTACCATTCTCGTGATTTGCGAAGGTAGCGGTACATTAACGTGGGACAATCATTCGTCGTCTCTCTCCTGCAAAGCCGGAGATTGCTTCCTGTTACCCGCTAATCTGGGCGGGTACACGCTGAATGACGGAATGACTGTCCTTAGATCTTATCTTCCTTAAAGCTTAAAGGGTGTGTTGTCTAATCATGCGGGAATATACCTTCACCATCGCTGAAAATGACGGAACGGAGCTTTTTGCCTACCGCTGGCTACCGGATGAACATACGTCCGTGCGGGGAATCGTTCAGATTTCGCACGGGATGTGCGAGACGTCCCACCGCTATATTCGCTTGGCCGAGAAGCTTACAGCTTCCGGCTACGGTGTATATGCCAACGACCATATCGGCCACGGACGTACGGCTGGTGATCCTGATAAGCTGGGTATGCCGGGAGCCAATGCGTTCAATCGAATGGCAAGCGGTATGCTGGAGCTGGGCGAAATTGCGGCCAAGGAGTTTCCGGATCGGCCTCGTTTTTTGCTCGGTCACAGTATGGGGTCCTTTTTAACCCAGAAAATCATGTATGATGACAGGCAACAGTATCACGGGTTTATTTTATCGGGAACGAACGGGCGGCGCGGTCTGCTGAAACTTGGAGAGCAGGTTGCCCTGCTGCAAGCCAAACTGCAAGGAATGGATCACCGCAGCATACTGCTCAACGCTATGGTCTTCGGCGGATTTAATCGGGCCTTTCGTCCGGTGCGGACGGCGTTCGACTGGCTATCCCGCGATCCTGAGGAAGTAGATCAATTCGTGCATGATCCGTTATGCGGAGCCATCTGCACGACAGGCTTTTTTCTAGATTTTTTCCGGCTTTTGCAGGAAATACACGGGCCCTCCTCACTCGAAAAAATCAATCCCAAGCTGCCAGTCTATATTTTTGCCGGAGACCGTGATCCGGTAGGGTTGTTCGGTAAAGGCGTTCTATCGCTGGTGGATATGTACCGAAGTCTGAAGCTTCAGGATGTAGAATATCGTCTCTATCCTGACGGCCGACATGAGATGCTGCATGAAACGAACCGCAACGAGGTCATGAACGATATCGTGGATTGGCTGGATCGTCATGTCAACTCAGCAGCGACCTCCGTTTCTGTTTTGTCTGGAGGCTCTGAGACATCCGGTTGATCCGCTTTGTCCAGGTCATCCTCGCTGGAATAAAAAAGGAACCTTCAAAACCACGATTACAGTGGACTTAAAGGTTTCTTTTTTGTGTTTAATTCTTACTTTGAGGTTATGTTGAAAATTACCATGCATTCCGTTCCCTTAGGGAAGTAATATGAGCTATATGATGTTTGCCATGCCAGGCATAGATGCCGATGTTTCGTTCCAGGCGGATCGTCTGACCCAATTCCGGATGGATAAACGTTCGGTGTAATTGATCATCCCCCAGCGAACGCAACACAACCACCCACGGTTCATGCAGCCCTTCCAGCAATTGCAGAGAAGGCTCCAGCGGAAGCTCCCTTGCATCCGGTATTTCGGCCCAACGCCCCTCATCATATGGCTTAATCGTGGGTGTATCCTCTGTTAGCGCCAGCTTGAAGCGAATATAACCGTTCATATGGCTGTCTGCCAAATGATGGACAACCTGCCTAACCGTCCAGCCTCCTTCGCGATAAGGCGTGTTCAACTGTTGTTCATCCAGCCCTTCCACCGCCTGACGAAGCTCAGAAGGCAGTTCAGCAATATCTTGAGTCCATGCCACAAGCTGTTCTTCTGTAATCGTATCTGGAACGACAAATGGCCCAATCGGGTAGCGCAAATCATGATCCAAAACAGTCCCCCACCCTTCTCTGCATCTGAGTATCCTGTTACCTGTAATCTTATGTTTTAACTATGCAGGAAAAAAAGCAGACCCGCAAGAGCCTGCTTTTTCATATACGTAAAGATTGGGTACAACTGTTGATCTATTTTACCCTTCCAGCAACAGCGATTCCGGATCTTCCAGCAATTCTTTGACCGTTACCAGGAAGCGAACCGCTTCGCTGCCATCAATAATCCGGTGATCATAGGACAACGCAATATACATCATCGGACGATTTTCCATACGTTCCTCGTCAATGGCAATCGGGCGAAGCTGGATTTTATGCATTCCCAAAATACCCACTTGCGGTGTGTTCAGGATTGGCGTAGACAGCAGGGAACCGAAAATACCTCCGTTGGTAATGGTAAAGGTTCCACCTTGCAGATCTGCAAGAGAAAGCGAATTGGAACGTGCTTTGCCAGCCAAATCTGCAATGCTCTTCTCGATTTCGGCAAAGCCGAGACGATCAGCATCCCGTACAACGGGTACAACCAGCCCTTCCTTCGCAGATACGGCAATCCCGATATCATAGTATTTTTTCAGTACGATATCATCGCCGTTAATTTCCGCATTCACAGTAGGGAACCGCTTGAGCGCGCCGACCACTGCCTTTGTAAAGAAGGACATAAAGCCCAGCCCTACATCGTGCTTCTCCTTGAACTTATCTTTACGGCGTTTGCGAACATCGAGAATAGCTGTCATATCCACTTCATTAAAAGTGGTGAGCATAGCTGCCGTTTGCTGTGCCTCAACGAGACGTTTGGCAATGGTCGCTCTGCGGCGGGACATGCGCTGACGTTCTACCGGCTTGCTGTACTCTGTCTGAGACGGAGACGCAGCAGCAGGCTTATTTGCAGCGGGAGCCGCAGGTGCAGGTGATGCAATACGCGAAGCATCGGCGCTGTTCGCATGTGTTTTAACATCCTCCTGGAACACGCGTCCGAGCGGGTCCTTCCCCTGTACCTGTTCCAGATCAATTCCGCGCTCACGCGCTAGCTTCCGGGCAGAGGGGGATGCCGTCTGACCGTTCCCGTCACCGTTGGATGCAATAGGCTGTGCGGCCTGTTCCGCTGCTGATTTGCCACCGCCTGCTGTGGAAGCAGGCGAAGTAGCTACAGGCGGTGTCTCTGGCGCTTGGGTCGCTGCTGCTTCTCCGGCACCGGATGGTTCTGCGTCACCACTCCCACTCCCACTACCGCTTCCGATCAAGCCAACTGATTCACCGATAACTACCGTTTCCCCTTCCTGTCGGAGGATTTTCTGGACTACGCCCGCTTCTTCTGCGCTAATTTCCAGGTTGACCTTATCGGTTTCCAGTTCCAGTAGAACATCTCCCTGTCCTACGGAATCCCCTTCCTTCACAAGCCATTTGGAGATTGTTCCTTCCGTGATGGATTCTCCCATTGCTGGCACTAAAATATCGCTCACAGCCGCTACCTCCCCAGTGTAATATTGTTTTTGGAATCCTGCTTCAACGCTGATTGAATAATTCGCTGCTGCTCTAGGCTGTGTACTTGCTGATAACCACTCGCCGGGCTGGAACGATCCGGTCTGCCTGCGTAGCGAATTTCCGCTCCTTGTGGCACTACATTCCGCAGACGAGGCTCGATGTAACTCCAAGCACCCATGTTTTTCGGTTCTTCCTGTGTCCATACGAATTCCTTAACATGTTGAAAGCGGCTGAAAATATTCCGGATTTCCTCTTCCGGGAAAGGATACAACTGCTCGACGCGAATGATGTGCAGACGGTCCTCCGCTTCAGCCTTGTCCTTCTCCAACGCCTCTTCCAGATCAATAGCTATCTTGCCACTGCACAATACAATCCGCTCTACACGATCCGGGCGCGTACCCAATCCGGGCTGCTCCAGCACGAGACGGAATGTTCCTTCGCTGAACTCGGAAGCAGGCGAAGCGACACGGTTGTTACGAATGAGGCTTTTCGGCGACATCATCACAAGCGGACGAGCTTCCTCACTTTCGCTTAATGCAGCCTGACGGCGCAGCAGATGGAAATACTGTGAGGCACTGCTCAAGTTAGCGACAGTCCAGTTATTTTGTGCAGACAGTTGGAGGAAACGCTCCAGACGTGCGCTTGTATGCTCCGGTCCTTGTCCTTCACTACCATGCGGCAACAACATCACCAGACTGGATTTCTGTCTCCATTTGGCGCGTCCAGCGGAAATGAACTGGTCGAAAATAACCTGCGCACAGTTGGCAAAATCACCGAATTGCGCTTCCCAAATCACTAACGTTTCAGGAGAATACACGTTATAGCCATATTCAAAGCCAAGGACAGACGCCTCAGACAACGGACTGTTATGAATACTGAACGAAGCACGTGCTTCCGGCAAAGTATGCAGAGGGCAATGCGTATTGCCCGTTTCTGGCTCATGCAGCACGAGGTTACGATGAGCAAAGGTTGCCCGCTCCGCATCCTGACCTGTCATACGAATCGGTTTGCCATCGGCCAGAATTGTAGCCAAAGCCAGCGTTTCCGCCAAGCTCCAATCTACCTTTTCGCCATCGTTCAGAGCCGTTTTTCTGCGCTGTAGAATACGGTCCAGCTTCGGATATACTTGAAATTCTTTCGGCCATTTCAGCAGGTTTTCATTGATCTGGCGCAGCTTTTTCAGCTCTACTGCTGTACGAACCACAGAATCCTGACCCCGTTTTACCTTGGAAGGAGCAATTTTCGGCTCCTCTTCCGGGTTATTCTTCACATGCTCGTATGCTTCCTTCAGTCGATTTTGCACCTTATCGATAAGCCCAGCATTGTACGCTTCATCCACAATTCCTTGCTTAATCAGGATTTGAGCGTACAATTTGCTAACCGTTGGATGGTTTTTCACCTTGCTATATACCAGCGGCTGCGTTGTTTCCGGATCATCGGATTCATTATGACCGTAGCGGCGGTAGCCGATCAGATCAATCAGGAAATCCTTCTTGAAGCGGTTGCGATATTCACCAGCCATTCGAGCTGCTGCAATACACGCCTCGGGATTGTCCGCGTTCACGTGTACGATCGGAATTTCATAGCCTTTGGCCAGATCGCTTGCATAACGGGTCGAACGTGAGTCAACGCTTTCTGTTGTAAAGCCCAGACGATTGTTAACAATAATATGAACAGAGCCGCCATTACGGAAGCCGCGCAAATTCGTGAAATTGAGTGATTCGGCCACAATGCCTTCACCTGGAAAAGCCGCATCGCCATGCATGATAATGGTTGCCGCCTTGCTGACATCCAGCTTCGGATAGCCTGCTTCACTGCGATCCTCCTGCGCTGCGCGGGAAAAGCCCTGCACGACCGGGTTCACGTATTCCAGATGACTCGGGTTATTCGCTAATGTCAGACGGGCCTGTACCGCTTCCCCATCCTTTACAAAACGATTGGCACCCAGATGATATTTCACATCTCCGGTCCAGCCGTAATTAATTCCTGTCGAGCCTTCCGACGGAATCAGATCCTTATTCGGAGAATGATGAAATTCAGAGAAAATCTTGCTGTAAGGCTTGCCCAGCACATGGGCCAGTACATTCAGACGACCACGATGCGCCATCCCCATCAAGACGTGGCTTGCACCTGCATTCGTCGTAAGACGGATAATCTCGTCGAGTACCGGTACAAGGACATCATTACCCTCGATGGAAAAACGTTTCTGTCCGACAAACGTTTTATGCAAAAACTCTTCGAATTGCTCCACCTCTACCAGTCTGCCTAGCAATGCCTTGCGTTCCTGTGTGGTGAGTGGCTTGGAGGACCAGCCGGATTCAGCATAGCTGTTCAGCCAGCGGCGTTCCTCCTCATTATGAATATGACTAAATTCATAGGCAATCGGGCCTGTGTATGCCACACGCAGACGTTGGATGGCTTCCCAGCCGTTAAGTGTTCCAGCAGGAGCGTTATCCCATATTAAAGAGGCCGGAAAAGCCTTTAGGTCCTGTTCGGTTAAACCGTAGGATGCCGGATCAAGCAAGCGTGTATCCTGCTCCGCATCCAGTCCCAGCGGGTCTATTTGTGCAGCCAAATGTCCGTATTCACGGATGTTCCACACCATTTTCCCGGCTGTAACCGCTTTCTGTAATGTGTTCGAGTCAAGATGTCCCTGAGCGCTTGCCGGGGGGCCTTGCAATTTGTAGTCTATCATGGAAGCAGCCGAGTATTCGGATTGCGGCGGCTCACCCCATTGATCAAACAGCTCGCGGTAAGCCGGATCAACTGTTCCGGGGTCCGCTACATACTTTTCATACTGGTCCTGCACATAACCTAGATTAGGTCCGTAATACGCCTGCCAAGGTACCTGTCTGCTGCTCTCTTCCATTGTCATCTCGTTCCCTCCGTCAAATTTTGAAATTCATAGCTGGACGGAAATCATTTTCATTTCAGTTTTTGCAAAATTTTCATTTTAAGTTGTTCACAATATGCTCACATTATATGAAATCCTTCATCAAAAGTCGAATTTCACAGTTCCTATCCTTCTTCCATTGTATAAAGTTTTCTAGCAATGAGCATTTCCTTTTTCTCAACATATCCATGCGTAAATGAGATGAATCGGGCTATTCTGTAATTCTTACACACCCATTATAGACGATTACCGTATTGATTATTTCAGACAACATATCGGACAATTAAAAGAAGCCATTCTAGACGGCGTTGAAGTGATGGGCTACACCAGTTGGGAAGCGATTGATATCATCAGTGCATCCACTTCAGAAATATCCAAACGCTACGGATTTATTTATGTGGATCAGGATGACGAAGGTCACGGAACCCTTAACCGCAAAAAGAAGAAAAGCTTTGACTGGTATAAAAAGGTGATTGCTACAAATGGCGCGGAATTAGCTTAATTAAGATTGGAGACTGACACTCATTTGTGAGTCAGGAATCAAACACCTGGCAACTTAAATAACCAGCCGTCGGATATCAACCGACGGCTGGTTATTTAAGTTTAGTTGCTCCTCATACTACGCCAAACGAGTTTAAAAACAACTTCCCAGTCCACCCCACTATGATTATCGTTAACAGCAGAATTTAAAAGGCAGAGGGTCCGATACGATTCAAACTTAAAGTGACATTAAAGTCGCTTTTCTGTACAATATTCCTACTTTTCACTATTATTTTAATTAGGCATCTAAAAACCGCTTTGAAAGCGAAAGGGATGGAACTGTGACTGGATTAAAACAAGTACTCAGAAACAAGAATTATGTCAGGTTTTTTCTGGCAACGTTCGCCTCACAAATGGGAGGAATTATTGGGGTTACTGCATTCATGTTTTATTTGTTGAAACGGTTTACGAATCAGCCATACTATGCAACGCTTGCCGAGTTAATGTATTCGCTCCCGATGCTGGTAGTATTTCTCGTGGTTGGAGTGCTGGCAGATCGGATGGACAGACAAAAAATTGCTGTTAATTGTGACTGGATCAGCGCTTTTTTATCCTTATGTTTGCTTATTTTTATTTGGGTCGATTCGATTCCTTTGATATTTGCCCTCCTCTTCATCCGTAGTGCTGCCTCCAAATTTTTCTTCCCAGCCGAAAGTGCCATTATACAGGGGATATTAAGCGAAGATGATTACACCATTGCCGCAGGGCTCAATCAAATGATGGGGAGTCTTTTCATGTTATTTGGAGGGACTCTGGGGGCCATCGTTTACTGGCACTTTGGAATTACTGGAGCCATCCTAATTGATGCTGTTTCTTTTATTGTGTCTGCACTGCTTATTCGTTCCTGCAAAATTCCAAAGGAAGTACGCCTTCCGAACGGGGCACATCAATTTAAACAATTAAAATTCAAACTTGTCATGCATGACTTTAAACAAGGGTTTCTTTACATATTACGCAACAGACTATTGATTTGGTTGGTTTCAGGCTTTTTTATGTTCGGTATTTTAAATGGTGGTTTTAGCGTTTTACCGATGTTTATTCTTAAATATAAGCTAGCTCCAGACAACTATGAGCAGTATATGGTATGGACAGGTATTATTTTTGGAGCTGGTGTGTTGCTTGGTACCCTAATCGCTTCTCTCATCTCCGCCAAGCTAAAGCTACACCAAATGATTGCAGCGGGAGTTCTGGTAGCCGGAATTGGTATGTGCACACTTGGATTTGTTAACCACCTCTATGCTTTTCTGATTATCAACTTTGTCATTGCACTGATACTTCCGTTCATTAACATTGGCATAGGAGGATGGCTTCCTCGTATTGTAGATCCTCAAATGATGGGACGTGTGCAAGGTTTAATTAATCCGTTAATGATGCTGTCCCAGTCTCTTACATTAGGTTTCATTGCTGTAAGCTTTCCTTCATTTATTCCAATTGAAGTCTTGTTTTTATTAGTTGGGGTCTGTACCGTTATTGTGGGAATATACTACACTATTGTGCTTCCCCGTTATGCTGATTACAGCACTTCTTCTAAGACCCTTCAGGAATCTTTATAGGCAAATTAAAAAAGTCATAAATGGTGGCATTGAAGTGATTGCGATAATACGGTCCGTATTTTTTATCGTCGCCAGTCGATGAACAATGACCCGTGTTGTTGGACCAGCAGACCATTCCGCCAGCGATTGTTGAATTGCCACTTCTGCCTCCGAATCCAGTGCAGAGGTGGCTTCATCATATCTCCCCTCAAATGCTCCACAAGTACATACATTCGTTGCATACGACTAGCTCGTCAAAATCCAGTAGAGGCAAAGACCGATAGGGTCTATAATATTCAAAAAAACGCCCGGCAGACGCATTAGCTGCATCAGCAGGACATTTTGATTGAAATCGGAGTAGCGGGATTCGAACCCACGACCTCACCCACCCCAAGGCCGATAACCCAGTGTATGTAGATCGATGCTGTTATTTACTGTTATATTCTGGTCATAAAACTATTTAAAGGGATTATTTACCTATTCTTTCGTTGCATTCTTAAGTTGTTTTTATTATGGTAGATACAAAAGTTAAGAGGTCAAAAAACAGAGATCTAGGAGCTAACCATGCAAAGCAAAAAAGTGCTTATACCAGTTGCATTACTTCTTTTAATACAGTTAAGTGTTCCTATCTGCTGTACCTTTGCACAGGATAACCTTGTCATAGATCATAAAACGAAAGAGAGAATCAAAGAACAATATGGCTTGGAAGAACCTCAGTCACCTATATTAGAGCAGCAGCAAAACATTTTATTCGGAGGTGATTGGGGCTTTAGTCCTTCTGCTGGTGCTGTGATGCTGGAATTGACCATATTGATTCGGAATCCGCTCATTTTCATCAGTCAACAACTGATATATTCGGTGATATCATAAGCTTTTTTTCTATTCGGTAAGTTCCATGATATAGAGCATAAGGATCATTTATTTCGTAGCAAGTTGTCTGCCACTCGGGGGCACTTCATCCTTCTTATTGAAAAGGTTTAATTCAATGGGGCCCCTACCATGTAGCCACAGCAGTTCATCGAATAAAAATGTCAGTCCATCCTTGGCGCGTAAGCGTTCGATGATCTCCGTGACAACTTGCATAACCTCCCCTTGTATTCCCTCTGCCAGTTGCAGACCTCCGCTCTCTCCATCCAGATAAAGATGCGTATGATATGATTGCTCCACCTTCTTCACATGGCGCAGACACAGTATGCCATTTTCGAGGTAAAAGAAGTATTGATGGTCATAAAGAACCCCTTCGCATATCTCATACATATGAGGTGAATCATACGGCCCCTGAACCATGGATACCCGCTCCAATCCCATTACCCATTCTGTCATACATCCTCGCTCCATTCCTTTGTTCAAAGTTTCTTATTTGCCAATATACTTTCTTCTACAGGTAGTTTTTCAAACTAGGTGGTTGAACGATAATTAATTGCTAATTGTAAAACGTTTTGGTACGATAAGCATATTACTACGACGTTCACAAATAACATTTCAATAAACCTAATGCATATTACAGTGTTATTTTTGTTGTTATTAGAATACATCCAATAGTGTTTATTGTCAATACTTTGATGTTTCTTTTTAACACTGTAGAATGCATTTAGCTGGAGGAAAATATGATAAAGATTCATCTTTCCCGTATTATGGGCGAAAAACGAATAAATATTGCCGAGCTTTCCCGCATGACTGGATTACATAGAAACGGAATCACCAAACTTTACAACGAAGAAACAGACGGTGTGAAATTTGATACGCTAGATAAAATTTGTAAAGCTCTACACTGCCATGTTCAAGATGTTATCGAGTATGTAGAGGATGATACAAATTAGTAAAATGAACTTCTCTTGTTATGAGAAACTGTTTCAATTAGGTTTTCTAAAAGCTGCCCTCCAACGCAAACGCCCAAATTGACTTTCCAACCTTGAACACACTTTGTAGAACCCTTGGCGTACTCCCTGGTGCACTGATCGAATACTTGCCAGACGACGAAGAGAGCCGTTAACATGCTTACGGCTCTCTGTTTCTTATATAATATTCAAAATACTTTTTTACCGATCTTCCCACTCAAATTAGATTCGAACATCGTAATCCCTTCCTATAAGGCGACCTTAAATATATTTCTCCCACGTATGATAAATGTCGAATAAAGCATTTGGATTACGCTCACCGTCTAAAACCAGATACATTTTATTCGTTACGATCATGATCACATCCATATCTGTTTCGTTAGTCAAACCAGTGATAACAGGACGATTCACACTAATATAAGACTTTGGTTTAAAAATAAGACCCCAGTCCAACCCACTATGATTACTTTTTACAACTTCCCCGAGATAAATTCCGATGTCCAGTGTAAAAGCTTTGGATTGAGTACTAACCTTTTTGTCATTAATATATTCTTTCATCCATTTAGAAGTTCTTGAATACTCCTCTTCTAATTCTGAAGTACTTTTGTTTTGAATCTGTACATTTCTTAGATACCATTCCCAAATATCTATAAGTGAGCGATGACTATAATCCAGATGCATCTGTGAAAATGCGCCAAGTTGCTCTAAACGCGAAGGTATTTGCTGTTTAAACCAATTAAAATGTTCTTTAGCTTCATGCTTGTTCATTTCAGAGTATTCTTTCATTTCAAACGGTGGTTGCATTAATTTATATTCCATTTATATAAGACGCAAATAAGAAATTAACGAGGCCAAC
>NZ_ASRY01000214.1 GCF_000520815.1 Paenibacillus maysiensis
GGTTGCCTACGTGTTACTCACCCGTCCGCCGCTAGGCTAATTAGAAGCAAGCTTCTAATTAGCCCCGCTCGACTTGCATGTATTAGGCACGCCGCCAGCGTTCGTCCTGAGCCAGGATCAAACTCTCCATTAAAGACCAACCGAGGTTGGTGTATAGAAAGAGCGATTCGCTCATTTTGAAACTGACGAGATAAAATATCTCTTTTTTCCACTCCGATTTCATACAACCTTGCGGTATGTACCGAAATCTTCGTGGTTGATTTTGCGAACAAAATCATTTACTCACTCGTTGTTCAGTTTTCAAAGATCAAACCTACATATTGTCTTGCTTTTGTTTTACTTCGTTTCACCACCGCATCTCAGCGGCGACTTAAATAATATAACACATAACCTCATTTTGCGTCAAGCATTTTTTAAAAATTTATTTTTCATGCTTGTTTGCAACATACTTATCCTGCTGTAAACAGGTCTAAATTATTCATGCCGCTTAATGGGGCGAGTTATAACTTAGCATATCTTTTATAAACTCGTCAACCTTTAACGACAATTTTTATGTTTTGAGCGTCAATGTGACTCCATTACGCATAAAAAAAGGAAGAAAATCCGTTTAACGGACCTTCCTCCCGCTGATTCGATGTATCAATTAAATAAGGGAATAACGTATTTCACTATGGTGTCCATGATCCCTGAGATTCCCGCCAACCGATTCCCTGATCAGTGAGCGGTATACCAGCTTCCGTAGTACTACGGTAAGATCCAGCTGGAGATTTTTTAGCTCAGGATGATTAATAAGCTCATTTATGGACCAAGGTTCCCGTCTGCTGCCTAAAATGCGGAATAGCGGTGCTGAGCACCCCTCCATTTTAGACATCACTGAAAATTCGCAAGCAAGCAGCACAAGCTCAACCCGCTGCTCAAGGGTTTCCGTACTTAATGTGAGTTCGTTGTACAGCTTGTAGATGGTTCGATCCAATGGCTGTATCTGAACCCACAAGTGAACCGTCGGATAAATTCCCCGTTTAATAAGCTCAATGGATGCCCAATGATCCAACGCCTTCAAAATACTTTGGTGAGCGTCAATAATCCGACCTTCTCGCATTGCTCTTTTACCATGAACGTAATTAACCAGAAAACGGGCGAACTCATGAAATTGCTTTTGCTCCCGTAACGGGTCGTTGAATTCGATGATTTCCCGCCTTAACAGACTGACTCTCTCGTCCCGTTCCCACAGAATATGGCCTTCCAGTAAATAATCTATTATGTTGGCATGTTCACCGGCGATAATCCAGCCTTTCAGACAACTGAGTGTTGCGTACAACACCTGACATCTTAATCCATTTATCAGTAAATGCTGAATGGAACGGGCTGGCTTCCGGCTTTCTCCAATAATTAGAATGAGTTCATCAAAATCATACAGCATGGCTCCATGAAAATATTCGCCCGGCTTTCTATACGAAATAATGCCGATCGAATCTCCCTGCAACAATTCATCATACATCAAGCTTAATTTGGTTAGCTGCACTTCTCCCTCCATACCTGTAAGGCGGCCATCACCGCTAAATTTGGATATATGTGAACATTTCTACATAAAAAAGAAACTTCCTTCTTCAATTCTAAAAATTTTAAGTTTTATTTACTTATTTCTTTTAGCGTATTCCAGGCGGTCTGATCTGCAAAGGTTCGATTCCATACACCGATTCCCCCAAGTTTCAATGACTTGGCAAGTTGCACCCTCGCTTCCAGAGACACACGATCCTCCAACCAAATCTTTTTGACAATACCGTCTTCAGTATACTCGACATAATTCTGGCCTTCCGAAGCTCTGAATTTAGGCTTCAGCTTAAATTTCTCGATAATCCCCGCTGTTGATTCCATACCAAGCGATTTGGAGCTAACCTTGATGGTGTCCCCTTTAGGTGTTTCAGACCATACACGAGTGTATAACGGAATGCCCAAGACAACCTTTTGAGGCGGTACTTCATCCTCCTGAATGATTCGCTTGATCGACGCTTCCACCCATGGCAGTGAGGCGACAGAACCAGCCTTCGGGCTGGCTGCCCAATGCTCATCATAGGCCATAACCATGAGATAATCCGTAATGGAACCCAATGATTTTCGATCCAGAAAAGCAGACCACATCTCACTTTGAGATTTAGGTGTTACGTCGATAGACAACATCAAATCATGTTCACGTGCCATCGGCTTAACCTCTCGCAAAAATTGAGTGACATTGGGTCCATCCTTCGTATGAACATTCTCAAAGTCAATATTGATACCGTCCAGACCATTTTTCTCGGCAAGTGTAATCATCTGATCTATAATTGATTTTCGTCGTTCAAAGGTAGACAAGGCCTCTGTCGTTAATTCAGGGTTAAAGCTGTTGCTCAACAAGCCCCATACTTCCATCCCCTTGCGATGCGCCCAACTGACATAGGCAGGGTCGGCTTTGCTTTGTACGGTGCCCTCATTATCTATGATACTGAACCAAGTGGGGCTCACCACATTCACTCCAGGCATAGGGTCAAATTTGGAAGGATCAGGTTTACGGTTGTAAACGGCCTCCCAGGCGAGGTTCACAGGTCTTCCCTCCCAGTGCTTCTCCGAGATAGATGGAGTATCTTTAGCCGGGGCGACCGCAAGCTCCTCTCCTTCAGAGATATTGGCCGCCTGCACATATCCAGCGTAGCCGTTATCCAGTTGAACAAAATACCAATCAGCCTGTTTGGACCAAATACGCACCTTCGTTTGTTGTGGTATATCCGTCAAAATAAAAGATAGGCTGGAGGCTTCTTTACGCAAAGCAATTTTGGCATCCTGTCGTCCATCCTTCTTCTCCACGTCCCCCAGTTTGACTTTCTCTCCGGCTTTCATCAGGATGACTGCACCCGTCACTGTGTCTTCATGAACAGATACCCCATATACTTCACGGACAGCTTGCATAGGTATATAAACCGATCCACTAATAATCTGGGGAGCTGCGCTGAGCATATATGATGTTCCATTCAATTCCCCCTGCGGCTTGGAAACGGTCATTTGTAGCAAATTTTGCCTCGTAGCCAAAATGATAGTTTGGCTGTCATCCTCATAACGAATCGCTGGATCGATTTTACTTTGAACAAATTTGAGTGGTACCAGCATGTTCTTGCCGGAATTTTGAGCTTCATACCCGGTCAGCTTTCCCTGAATAAAAATGGGACGGACACTGCCTTGCCAATCGGGTTTTTCATGCAGTGGATTACCGAACCATACGACAGTAATTGCGCAGATGATCGCTGCGAACAACAGCAACATTGTAGCCCCTTTGAAACGTGAACGTTTACGGCGGCGTCTGGAATGATTTCTGGCCAATATTCAACCTCCATTGTCGGAACTTTGAATTACAGGTTAACGTAAGCTGAACTGGTAGCTGACAGACAAGTTATTTAAACAAAAAAACGCGGTAAATCCCCGCTTGTGGGGAATTTCTCACGTTTCCAACCCATTACAATATATACATACCACACCGAAAAACTTCTATTCCTTATTTAGCTGAATTTCCTTGTTCATGCAAGCTTTGCACACTCCGTATAACTCCATACGATGTCCATGCACTTCAAAACCTGTCTCTAACGAGGCATGTTGTTCCACATCAGCCAAATACGGATAACTGAAATCTTCAATCTTTCCGCATTTTTCGCAAATGATGTGATAGTGCTCCGAAACATTGGCATCATAACGACTGGCGTTATCTCCATAGGTCAACTCATGTACCATACCCGCTTCTATAAACATCTTTAAGTTATTATAAACCGTAGCCACACTCATGCTTGGAAACTTGGATTCGAGCGCACGATATATTTCATCTGCGGTCGGATGTCCCATAGATTCCATCAAATAGTTTAATATGGCATGGCGCTGGGGTGTTATGCGTACACCTGTCTTCTTTAGAAGTTCCAAAGCATGCTGGACGCGAGCTGCCATATATGTCCACCGCCTTATCCCTTACTTACGATTTGCTTTATTACAACTATTTTACATTCTATTCACGTTGTACGTCTATTCACATTGTACGGTCAATTCAAGTTTCTTGTCAACGCGCCACATTATCGCTGGATGACCCGTTAGAGCCTCCGGTAGCGGGAGATTCAGATGGAGCCGCAGGCGTTTCTGACGCATTAGGCACATTCGTTCCTGCTGACTCGTCCAAGCCAGGCAGCGATGCCATTAGTAGCTTCTTGATCGTTAAATTACTATTGCCTTCCACGTTGATCGAGTACTTACCTGTCCCGTTTTGGCCTGAGATACTTTTACTATCTATTTTAAATGGGAAGTCTGATCGAAGGTTGCCGTAACTGCTTGACCCCTCCAACTGAAAGTCACCATTCGACGGAAGATCCAACGCAATGTCACCGACAGCACTGTATATTTTCCAATCTCCACCTACCTGCTCGCTATGCACCTTGATCCCGCCATTGAGCGAATTTGCATTCAGCTTGGCTGTGGGATTCAGAACGTTCATGTCACCATTTTGGGTATCAACCGTAATATCACCTTCCGAGCGGGCAAGCTGAATGTCGCCTACCATCGTGCGTAGCGCAACCGTTCCTTCAATATCCCCTGCCTGCATATCACCGCGATTGGTTCGCATATCTATATCTCCGGTGATACGATGCAATTTGATCCGACCGTTCAAGGTGACTCCTTGGACATTGCCGATAGCATCATTAACCGTCAAATTCCCATTCCCGCTCTCCAGCCGGATGCTGTCGATGGCATCTATTCCGTTGAGGGTAATATCTCCATTGGAGGTTCTGATCTGCATATTAAATCGCCGATCCTCCGGCACTGTAATTAACATATTCGTACGGGGCTGACGTCTGCTCGATGCTCCGTATGACTGCACCTCTGGACGAATCTGAATAGTCTTGCCGTCAGTAGAAGTCAGCGAGGAAGCTTGAGCAATCTTGTCCGCTTCGGCAGCAGGAGCTTGATCCACCCACAGGGTCGCACGTACCTCTACATTGGACACAGGACGTCTGATCAGCGTTACATCGCCATTGACCGAATCAACTACCAAATCGGACGTCTGCATCGTTACAGGCACCAGTACGCCGCCCATATCATATCGGTTTCCTTTCGCCTGACTAAAATCCATGGATGCCGCGGTTAGATTCAAACTAACCCTGTTCCACAGATACATATAATGATTTTGCTGGGTTACGATAAAAACAGCCGCGGCCACGACCAATGCGGAGACAATTCCCTTCAGATCAGGTCTGAAACGTCGTCCGTTGTCGGGCTTGCCCTCCTTGCGGTAGTACACACCAAAAAAAATCAGATACTCCAGTCCCCACAGCACAAAGATAACAGGCCACCATACAAGGAGCTGAAGCATATATTCGGTATGTTGGACAACATCCAGGATAAGCAGAACGCCTACAGCCATCAACAGAAGCGAAGAGGTGTAGCGCCCGACTCTTATTTTGCGGTGCACGCCAGCTTCACCCTCTTTCCTTTACCTTTTTACGTTTGACCGACAAGCCGACTTCTCGCAAGAAGACTAATAGTCCGATCAGCATTAATAAAATAGCTAACGTCAAAAAGCCATAATCCTCGAAAAAGTTCCCCAGCCAGCGTGGTTTCATACGAAACAGAATCATAAGTCCGCCACCCGCCACGAGCAGCACGGCAAAAGACAAACCTCTCTCCCAGACATAAAATGGGCTGCTCTGCTGCCCTCGTGCGTCCATCTGTGCATAACGATCCGGCTTACGGCGATAGCGGACCATATAATCCGCTGATTGTAACACGTCATATACATTATAAAAATATAAGACAGGAATGAACAAGCCGAGCAAAATAAGCAACGGAATGTTAATCCTCAAGCCGTCAGAAGCAACATACAGCATCGCAAAAATATCTAACAGAAGCAATACGATAAATGTAAGCCCTCTAATGAACAGCCCTAAAAAAAGATGGCCCAGGCCGGGTAACAATGCTGCCATGATAATGGCAATCACTTTGCGAAATTTAGCGTATTTAAAACGTTTACCCTGTTTGGGGTGTTCCCGCTGTTCCGGCTCCGGTGACTGTTGTCCCTCTCCAGACAGTAACGGTTGCTCCGAGTTCATGCCATCCTCCCCTTTGAATTCCATGCGTGATCCGCAGCAAATGCTCCAATGGTTAGATAGTACCCCAATCGGATTCAAGAGTAACTGGAAAAAATGTGGTAAAACCTCATTCCACGGAAACTGCCGCTACATCCTCCCACTGCCTGAGATCGGCTGCAATACGCACTGGATTAAAATCGCGGCGAGCCAGTACTTCCAAGGAAACCTCCATGCTCTGCCGATTTGGATGCAGTTCGTGAAAAGGGACATTCTCATGCTCTTTAATCACTATTTTACGTATTTCCACTTTTTCTTGCTCTAAATAAGTCGAAATTTGCTCCAGCAATCTATGGGATGACAATCCGTATAGTGTTATAAGATGACGTTGTCGTCCACGCATATACCGCAATTCAACTTTGTTAAACACCCATAAATTCAAAAATACAAGTACAGTCGCCGCTATAGATGGAAAATAAAAGCCCGCTCCGACCCCGAGACCAATAGCTGCTACAACCCAGATGGAAGCAGCAGTCGTTAAGCCTGTAATGGATTTGCCTGTAAACATAATTGTTCCTGCGCCCAAAAATCCTACTCCAGTAATTACCGCAGTAGCCAAACGTGCTGGATCTATACGTACATTGGCCTCTTTGATAAAGTCGGCAAAGCCGTAAATGGAAAGCAGCATAATCAGCGTCGAACCGAGACTAACCATAATATGAGTCCTCAAACCTGCAGCATGATTGGAACGTTCGCGCTCAAAACCAATGAATCCGCCCAGGAGCATGGATAGCAAAAGTCGTAAAATGATGTGTGAATCGTCTATAATCCACGGGTTATCCAATCAAGCTCTCCCTCCCGGTGTATATCGTGCTTCCCTATCCGGGGATACAGTTTTTGCTAAGGCTATTTCACGTTATGCAGGTGGTATGTGGTTAATTCCACGCCCGGAGCCACCTCTACCGCCGATACGGGGCGAAAGCCGTGTTTTCGATAAAGAGCCACCGCAGGAGCATTTAAAGTTCCTGTAGATACGATAAACAGCGGTATATGATGATATTCATTCAAAACATGCTTCATTAAGGAGTCGGCAATCCCTTTGCGAAAATGATCCGGATGAACCATCATACGTGTAAGAGTGAGCGAACCGGATGACTCAGACTGCACCGCCAGCGCCCCTAGCAGGTCGCCGTCCTCAATCCAGCCATAGAATGTCTCTCCGCAGCTTCGCAGCGTATCAAACGTATCCATAAGGGGTGGTATTTCATAAAAACCGATCCGCTCAGCCTCCAGCCTGTAAGCGAGGTGCTGAAGACGCCATATCTGACTGACCATTTCATCATCTTCCAATGAACATATGCTAATCATGCTGCATCCCTCCTTCTATTCAGGGCAGCTATGCTGCTGTTTTCTATAAAAAAACTCGTAACATGTCATTGCGCTTCCAAATTCCGTACAGCAGTTCTCACAGAGCCTATACAAAAAGGGACCTGTCCCTATAAGACAAGCCCCTTTCAAATCTATGCCATTAGCGGTTTAGCACTTCCGTCAGCAGCTTGTTGGCAAGGCCAGGGTTTGCTTTGCCCTTGCTCTCCTTCATCACTTGACCAACCAGGAAGCCGATGGCCTTCTGCTTGCCAGCTTTGTAATCCTCAACCGATTGCGGGTTAGCCGCTACTACCTGCTCGACGATCGTCAGGATCGCACCCTCGTCGCTGATTTGCACAAGCCCTTTTTCTTCAACAATTTGCTGCGGCAGTTTATCACTCTCCAGCATTTCCTTGAAGACGGTTTTAGCGATTTTACTATTGATCGTCCCCTTCTCCAGCAGTCCGATCATTTCACCCAAGCCTCGACCTGTCAGTTTAACCTGCGACAGCTCCACACCGGCACTGTTTAAATAACCGAGCAAATCCCCCATAATCCAGTTGGATACTGCTTTGGCATCCTTCGTGTATTGAAGACTATCCTCAAACAAATCGGCCAGTGGCTTGGAAGACGTAATGACCTGTGCGTCATACTCAGGCAATCCATATTCCGAGGTGTAGCGTGCTTTACGCTGGTCAGGCAGTTCAGGAATCGAAGCATGGATGCGTTCTTTCCATTCTGCATCAATATGCAGCGTAACGAGATCCGGGTCCGGGAAATAACGATAGTCATGCGCCTGTTCCTTACCACGCATAGACAGAGTTTTACCTTGGGCCTCATCCCAACGGCGTGTCTCCTGTACAATCGTTCCGCCTTCCTCCAGCGTCTGTTCCTGACGGAACTGCTCATATTCCAATCCGCGCTGTACGCCACGGAAGGAGTTCATGTTTTTTAGCTCTGCTTTAGTACCCAGCTCTTTCTGTCCATGCGGACGAAGGCTAATGTTCGCGTCGCAGCGAAGCGAGCCTTCCTCCATCTTCACATCGGATACGTCACAATACTGCATGATCGCACGTATTTTTTCCAAGTAAGCCTTGGCTTCTTCCGGTGAAGATATTTCCGGTTCCGAAACGATCTCGACCAACGGTGTACCGACCCGGTTAAAATCAACCAAAGACGCATAGCCGCCATCGACATGTGTTAATTTGCCTGCGTCCTCTTCCAGATGCAGTCGGGTAATGCCGATACGCTTTGTCTCGCCGTTCACTTCAATATCAATCCAGCCATGCTCGCCGATCGGCTGATCGTATTGCGAAATCTGGTAAGCCTTGGGTGAATCGGGGTAAAAATAGTTTTTGCGGTCAAACTTGCTCACATCAGCAATCGTGCAATTAAGCGCCATCGCCGCTTTCATCGCATAATCAACGGCCTGACGGTTCAATACCGGCAGTACCCCTGGATGCCCAAGACAAATAGGACATGTATGCGAGTTTGGCGGTGCTCCAAAGGATGTCGAGCATCCGCAAAATATTTTAGACTTCGTATGCAGTTCCACATGGACTTCCAGTCCGATGACCGTCTCATATTTGGATGTAGTTGTAGACATGAATGGGTTCCCTCCTTTTCGGCAAATTACAGCTGCGGACGCTGCTTGTGGAATTCGGTATTTTGTTCAAATGCATGTGCTACACGCAGTACGGAAGACTCGTCAAAGGCTTTTCCGATAATTTGCAATCCAACCGGCAATCCATCCGCAAGACCACAAGGGATACTGATGGCTGGCACTCCAGCCAAGCTCACCGGAATCGTCAAGATATCGTTCAAGTACATCGTTAATGGATCATCCACTTGTGAACCGATTTTAAAAGCTGTTGTCGGCGCAGTAGGTCCGATAATGACATCATATTGTTCAAACACACGATCAAAATCCTGTTTGATTAGTGTACGCACTTTTTGTGCTTTCAGGTAGTAAGCATCATAGTACCCGGAACTCAGCGCATAGGTGCCCAGCATAATCCGGCGCTTCACCTCGGGGCCAAAGCCCTGCGTGCGGGACTGATGGTACAGATCCAGCAGGTTGTCTGGATTGTCTGCACGTACGCCATAGCGTACACCGTCAAAACGGGCCAGATTGGACGATGCTTCGGATGAAGCCAGCAGATAGTATGTGGCTACCGCATATTCAGTGTGTGGAAGAGAGACCTCTTCCCATACCGCACCCAGTCCTTCCAGCGTTTTAAGCGCGTCCAGCACCTTATCCTTGACCTGTGGATCGACGCCCTCACCCAGATACTCCTTGGGTACAGCAATACGAAGTCCTTTTACATCTCCGGTCAAAGCGTTCAAGTAATCAGGAATATCTACCTTCGCAGAAGTGGAGTCCTTCTGATCATAGCCTGCAATGGCTTGCAGTACGTACGCCGAATCCTGAACATTCTTCGTAATCGGTCCAATTTGGTCCAAAGAAGAAGCAAAGGCCACCAAACCAAAACGTGATACCAGACCATAGGTTGGCTTCAAGCCGACTACGCCGCAATAAGAAGCGGGCTGGCGAATGGAACCGCCTGTATCGGAGCCGAGGGTGAAATAAGCCTCACCCGCTGCTACAGCCGCAGCCGAGCCGCCGCTGGAGCCGCCGGGAACGCGTTCTAGATCCCAAGGATTTCGTGCCGGGAAGAAGCTGGAATTCTCGTTAGAGCCGCCCATCGCAAATTCGTCCATGTTCATTTTGCCCAATGTCACGGTTTGCGCCGCACGCAATTTGCCGACAACCGTTGCATCGTACACGGGATCAAAATTTTTCAAAAACTGACTGCCGCACGTTGTACGTAGCCCTTCTGTCACGATGTTATCCTTAATGCCGACTGGCAGGCCAAACAGCAACCCGCGTTCCTCTCCCGAGTTCAGATGATCATCCAGCTGACGTGCGGATGCACGTGCCTGCTCCTCGTCAACCGTAATGTAGGCCTTGATCTTGTCTTCCCGCGCACCAATCGTCTCCAGAGCGTGACCTACCAGGTCACTCACGGAAATTTCCTTTTGATGCAGCTTGTTATGTATTTCCGGCAATGTGTTATCAAACAAGCTCAATTTGCATCCTCCTTTCAAATGTGAAATCTATTCCAGAACAGCAGGAACTTTAAACTGTCCGTCTTCTTCTTCAGGTGCATTGCGCATCACTTGCTCGTGTGTCAAACTTTCGCGAACTTCGTCGTCCCGCATAACGTTGCTGACGTGCAGCACATGAGTGGTCGGTTTTACCTGTTCCGTATCCAGCTCATTCAGCTTCTCCGCATAGTGGAGAATAGCGTTCAATTGCCCTGTCATCGTGTCTTCCTCGGCTGCGGTCAGATTCAACCGGGACAACTTGGCTACGTGACGGACATCTTCCGTGGAAATGTTCATACAAAAACCTCCTCGTGTATATCAAAAATGCTGCACCGAACTTTGAAATAACGTTTTTAATTATAGGATAGAACCCTTTACAATTCAATCTTTGACGTGGTACAGAAGCAAACTGTGTTACCTGGCGGTAAAATGCTACTAAATGTATATAAAAAAAGCACCTCTCGGTGCTCTTTCAAAAATCGGTAGGAGCTAAGAACGTGCCAATTATATATATTCTTAAAGAGAGTCGACATTAGCCGCCCCCTATATCCAAGCACGTAAATTAACTTGTCTAATAAAATCAGCCTGTGACAACAATTCTGTCGCGGTTTCTTCTTCCTCAGCCTCTACCGAATCAAGACCACCGTTCATCACATGTCTGAACAGCTTCTCATTATGCGTAGCAAGGGCGTAATCTATCAGCGCTTCACGCTCAATCCGCTCGGCTTCCAGCTTCAAAATACTTTCTTCCAGCTCGATGTCCCCGGATGGTACAAAAAAGTTGCGATTCACCTTCGGGACGCGAATGACATAGTCAAAAGCATTGTCCGCATTACGGTCGTAAGCAATGATATAACCATGTTCGCCCACAGGAAGATTCTGCTCAAAAGCATCCGCGACGATCATAATTCTAGTTCCTAAATGATGCATCGTTAGCCCCCCCGTTTGTCTGAACTTATCTGCTAAGTCTACTAAAAAAAAAGTAGCTTGTCTATATCATCTATGTATCTTCAAAACTGTCCATCTCCACGTCCCAGCCTGTGCTCATTCAGCCTTGTGTGCCAATTCTGTGCAATGGTTCCGCCTTGTTTTGTTACCTTTTTCCAGGTTATTACCTTCGGTTCAAAACCTTGCACAGAAGCTCTATCTCCTGTCTTTATGGAAAAATGGCGGCTATCTCCATTCTCACGATGTAACCCAGATATATACTTCCTTTTCATTCATGCTCCCCCTTGTGATCTGACGGCCAACTGCCTCTTTATCCTCTTAATGGGCAAAAAAAGAACGCAAACCGGGATTCATCCACAGCTTGCGTGCTTCGCGAGTTTAGTATGTAACTTCAATATGTGTATGTTAACAAAAATAAAAACCTTTGTCTATACATTATTGATATTTTATTGTCGAAATGAGGCAGAACCTGTCACAGCTTTGATTCTGCCCCAACTGAAAACATTCATCACGTTTTACCGAATATACGGATTATTGGCTTTTTCATAACCAATGGACGTTTTGGGACCGTGTCCGGAGTACACCGTAACGTCATCCCCAAGCGGGAACAATTTGTTCTGAATGGAATCGTACAAGTCCCGTTCCCGCCCACCGGTCAGGTCTGTGCGGCCGACACCCTGACGGAATAATACATCCCCGGAGAACAAGTCCTTACCACACAAAAAGCTGACGCTTCCGGGTGAGTGCCCAGGTGTATGGAATACCTTGAATGTATGCCCGATCAGGTTCAATTGCTGACCTTCCGCCAAATCATATTCGGCAGGCTCCGTCGAGATCGGCGGGGATGCCTCCGGCCACATCAAAGAGCCGTTTAATTTAGGGGATGTAAGCCAGTCCTGCTCCAAAGGGTGCAAATAAACCGGACAGCCCTTCGCTTTGCGAATCTCATCTACTCCACCGATGTGATCAAAATGAGCATGGGTCAGCAAGATGGCTTCAATCTCCAGTGACTCAATGGCTCTCAGCAAAGGACCTGGATTCATCCCCGGATCGATAATAACGGCGCGCTGCGGGTCATCCCCTTGAAGCAAATAAGCATTCGTTTGGAGTGGGCCGAGATTAAAGCTGCGAATAGATAATGTCATACATTAAAATCCCGAGATTAGCTCGCGCAATTCCTGAACAATCACAGGATGGACCTCGGTTACCTCCCCATATTTTTCAGCCATTTCTTTGCGAGCAACTGCGATTTTTTCTTGATAATCGTCGGCATCCCGATCCGGATTTTCACGTTTGAACCCGATCATAATTTGTTGGACATGTGCAGGGCGTGGTCCCCAGTGACCGAGTACGTGACCTCCTGTATCGGCAAAAATCACGATCGGTACAGCACGTCCTCCCATTGTCAGGAAGTCATCCATCAGCGCCTGATGGTTTTCCAAGATTAATACTTCGGTCGGAATCCCGCTATTCTCCAGCGCACGGAACACAACTGGCACATTGCGCACTACATCTCCACACCAGTCGGCGGCCAAAATGAGTACACGCAGATCATCCCGATGGTTCAGGCTTTCAAAATACTCGCGGTCCTCTTCACGGTTCCACACAAACTGATCATACCCGGAGTTGAAGGCTTCCTTATTCTTTTCCATACCCTCCATAAACTGTTCGGGGCTCAGACCTTTTCCGAAATATTGCGATACGTTAGTACGACTCATGTTATACACTTCCTTTCTTGTTTTTGGACATAATCCATTTGATAACAAAATAAATGATCAAGAGCGCGAGGGCAACCAGCAAAATTGGTTTGATATAAGGTGCTGCCACTTCGTCAATCTGCTCCCACTTGTCTCCAAGCAGCATTCCTAAATATATAAACAGAACAGACCAGGGTATAATCGCCAGCGTCGTCAAAATAATAAAACGCCATACGTTCATGCGAGCCAGCCCGGCAGGGATTGAGATCGCGTGACGCACAACAGGGATAAAGCGGGCTGTGAAAATGACCCCTGTGCCGTATTTGTTGAACCAGGCTTCGGCGTGGTCAACATGGCTTTTCTTGATAAGTATGTATTTGCCGTACTTATCCAATACCGGCCTGCCGCCATAGCGTCCAATCCAGTAAATAAACAGCTGTGCCAGCACCCCGCCGATAGTTCCAAAAACAACCGCGCCAAAGAAGTTAATATGACCCGAAGACACTAAAAAGCCACCATAAGCGAGGACAATTTCACTTGGAATGACCTCAACCATCAAGCCTAGCATAATACCAAAATACCCAAGACTACGAATGATCTCAAACAAATAATTAATGATACCAGATATATGGTCCAATTATCTTCCCACTCCCTGCCTGTTTCTCTATTTCCATTAGTGTATCACAGCGGCAGAACAAGTCGCCACTTCACTCAAATAGGGAGTTCAGTGACCCCCGCTCCTCTGCCCGCATAAGTTGTGAGAGAGAGGAGGGGGTACAATATGCCTCCCGGCAAATTCCCCAAACATGACAATTCACAATCCCGTTTACCCACGGCTCGCGGTATCCGACGTGCATGCAGCAAAGAGTTGTACCGAACCTGCAAGCGTCTGCCCGTTCACATTTCTCCCGATCTGGTCAAGCAGGGCGAGGAGCTGTATTGCCGCAAGGTCGCCGGACACCTCATCTGGATCGCCGAAAACCACAGCAACCGCAGACTACTGTGCGACTGGTGGGATGAGGATGTCAGCGAGGAACTCGCGACATTGTGGAAGGTGGATCGCGCTGTTTTGTGCACTGCCTTTAGAAGTGCCTACGGCGGATAGTTCTGCGCATCCAAGAATATGCGAAGCAAGAGAAGCAACTCAACCTGTAACTGCAAACTGTAAATTGTGAATCCAATAAAAGTGGGGCCACTTCGCAGTGGCCCCACTTTTGCTATATCACTATTCCTGTTTCTTTGTCTGCCCTGCTCCCTCGGGAAGCAGATCCGCACAGGCACGCTCCAAATAAGGATCAGCATGAATAAAATCCCGAAATGCCGTATATTCACGCCATAAAACAGAACGTTCCCCTGCTTGGCCTTTGACGGCACGGATCAAAATATTTTTAGGTGTATGCTCCATGTCGATAAATTCCAGTAACTGTGTCCGGTATCCCATCATGTCCAGCAGCTTGGCCCGGATACCGTCTGTCGCCAGCGCTGAAAAGCGCTCCTTCAAAATACCATGGGAAAGCAATGGCTCCAGCACCGGATTTTCCAACTGGCTAAACAGCTCATGCTGGCAGCACGGAACCGACAGAATAACGGACGCCCCCCAGCGGACAGCTTTCTCCAGCGCGGCATCCGTTGCGGTATCACAGGCGTGTAAAGTCACGACCATATCCACCTGCTCCAGCTCATTATAGTCCGCGATATCACCGACCAAAAACTCCAGTTGGCGGTATTGCAGCTTTTGAGCCAGAAGATTACAGGTTTCAATAACATCTGCCTTCAAATCCAAACCCACGATCTGCAAAGGTCGTTTTTGCTGCACTGCCAAATAATGATACAGCGCAAAGGTCAAATATGATTTGCCGCAGCCAAAATCCACAATGGTTAACGGGCGGCCTACGGGAAGGCTAGGCAGTACATCCTGCACCATTTCGAGAAAACGGTTGATTTGGCGGAACTTATCATACTTGCGGGCCAGCACCTTGCCGTCCTCATTCATAATCCCCAGCTCAATAAGGAAAGGAATCCGTTCTCCTTCTTCCAGCACATATTGCTTTCTGCGGTTATGAGACAGATCGGCTGTGCTTTTGCTCGGTGACTTTGTCAAAATGGAAACTTTATATTTTTTACTGATCAGCACCTGATAGTCCGCATTCTTCGCACACAAAAGTCCTTGTCGGAATGTGTCCTCAAACAAGGCAGTCATGCGCTCGCTAGCTTCGTCAGGGGTCAAGTTTTCATGGATGACCTTGTTGCTGTAATGAAAAGCAAACTGGTAATGCAGTTTGTTCTTCAATTCCACAGGCTTGATTTGCACTTTAGTAAAGGAAGCATCCTCCCGTTTGCGAAGCTGACTTAGCGTCGCAGTTATGAGGGAGCCTCCTGTAGTTAGTTGGTATATTAGTTCACGCAGTGAATCCAAAAGGTACATCTCACTTTCTTCCATGTAGTTGGGTAATCTCAACCAGACCTTCGGTTACTTCCCGGCGTGAAAGTCCACTCCGTTGCAGCTCCGCATCAGTCTTATCCAGCAATTGAGTATAAAATGCCTCCGCATCCGGCAGCAGCTCCGGCTGCTCCCATGCCAGTCCGAACCAAACATCAGCAGCCTCGTCCAGTCTGCCCTCTCGTTCGTAATAGACAACCAGCAGCTTGCTTGTGTCGGCTGGCAGCTCATATTCCTGAACCAAATTAACGATACACGCAATTCGCTCAGGCAGAACCCGAATGTCACGGGTCGCACCATTCACATCACTGCACAAATATAGATGAAGGGATTTTATCAAGATTCGTATGCCCTCGTCTATTCTGTCGGTTTCCAGGTAAATAGCGGCTTCTTCTTCCAAAATGCGAGCCACCTGCTGAAGCTTGTCCGCTTCAATACCGGGGCCCAGTCGGAAAAGCTCTATAATTTGTTCCGGCGGCAATCGTCTGAGCAAATCTGAACGAAGGCGAAACTGCTTGTTAAGCAGGTCATCCAGTTGTTTCAGCGCTTCGACGTGTTTATTTTCACGCCTTAGACCAAGCACCGAAGCTACTGCCGATGTCATTTCTTCCATCATACTGAGCAAATAATCTTTTCTGAGCAAGCCGTTCCCTTCTTTCCATCCCGATGCCTCGACAACCAGGAACTATTTCACTTCTGATTGTAAGTCATACTTGTGCAAAAGCCAAATGGCTCGGTCAAGACGGAAAACGTTTGGTAACAATCAAAATCAATTTAAAACGCCAAAAAAACCGCCCCCCCTCTGATTGGTACCAGATGGTTCCGGTTTTTTGGGTCTGTTGTTCAAGTTTACTGCTGAATGTTTTGTTGTAAAAATGCCAAGATGGCATGTGCCAGTTGTTCCGGCGCTTCGAACAGACTCATATGACCAGCTTCAGGTATTGTGACCTGAGTGATCCCGGCCCGATCTGTTGTAAACGTCCGGGCGGGAGAAATCGCCTGATCCTGCTCACCCGCCACTAACAGAGTGGGCAAGGTGGAGGCCGACAGCACGTCGCGGCGGTCTGAACGCTCACGCATGGCCAAAGATGTGCCTACGGCTCCTTGCGGCGGCGTTTTATAACCGATTTCTTTGACCTTGAGCACCTGATCCGACAAGGACTCTACGTGTTGTGGAGCAAAAAGTCCGGGAACGAGTCCATCTACAAATGCGGTGATTCCCTCTGTTTGAATGGTGGATACGGCCTTGTTCCGTTTTTCTTTTCCTTCCTCTGTATCCGCATAGGCGGTGGAGTGAATCAGCCCGAAGGCTGTAAGTCGCTCGGGATGGCGCTGTACCGCAGAAAGCGTCAAATAGCCCCCGAGGGAATGACCGAACCAGGCAGCCTGTGGAATGTCCAGTTGCTCTTGAAGCTTAAGCACATCATTCGCCATTTGATCAATCGTGTAGGCTCCAAGCGGAGCATCGCTACGTCCATGACCACGCAAGTCCGGAACAATGCAGCGATAGCTTTGGGACAGCAATGGAACAACCTCATCCCAATAGGAAGAGCTTCCACAAAATCCGTGCAGCAGGATGATGGGCTCTCCTTTTCCCTGTTCGGCATAGCAGATTGTCGTTCCTTCACATAGTACCTTTTCCATGTGGAACCCTTCTTTCTCTGTATATAATCTTTTGGAGCGAATATATTATGATTAGAACATGCTGATGTATATTATTAAGCAGACCATCAATATCTGAAACGGTAGCTCCCTGGAAATTCCTGCGAATCTGCTCTTAAACCAAACCCGCAAGCCGCAGCATGGGCTATATGTGTAGCCATCGTCATGACGAGATGCAGTGATGTCATTTGCAATGTCCAGTAGGGTTTGGGACTGCGCTCATTCACAATGGCAGCGACGCTGTAATCTCCGACAGACGGTAGGGCCAGGCCGACCGAACGTGCCGGAGTCAGCGGCTCACGGGCAACCAGAAACATCCCCGCCGAGCCTTGCTGTCCCAGACAAGCGTCGATGGCAATCACATGATGGTCCTGGGGAATACGCTCCAAATACGAAACCAAATGATCCGCGTCGCACGGCTCAGTCATGGTGCCGATCACGTGCGGAAAGCCCTGTTCCATAAGCATGGTGCCGACTAGCGGTCCCAGTGAATCGCCCGACGAACGATCCGTGCCGATACAAACAAAGGTCAGCTTATTCACCTCATGCTGAGAATGAATTTCCCGAAAAAACGGTACGAGCCCTTCGCGATCTGTTTTTTCCGCATGACTGTCTAAAGGAGAGCGCCCGGATACGGAAGCCCGATTATACAAAGACACCTTCGTCCATCCTCCTTGATCCGGCCGTTGACCGATAATCTGACTTTCAGTACATTCTACAACAAAAACATGGTACAATACAGGCAACTTCCCCTGATATGAAAGGATGGAACATTAACGATGGATTTGTCTGTACCGTCTCATGCCAACATTGAACATATGATTGAAGGCATCAAAACCAAGCTTCGTATGGCGAGTGGCGCTGCTATGCAGTCCTCCGCTTTCTCTCTGGAGCAATACGAGGATCTCCGTGATGTCTATGATATGGTGATGAACAAGCCTAATCTGAGTATTTCAGAAGTCGAGGCCATCGTTTCCGAGCTGGGCAGATTACGTAACCCCTCCTGATCAGAAGACGGATGCACACCGTTTAGCTTACTTATAGCCTATCGTCTTGGGTGACACTGTTCATGGTAGTGCCTCTTGTAAATAAAGCTCGTATCTCCGTTCGCATTAACAGACGCGTAACGGGATACGAGCTTTATTTTTATCCATCTCTTATGCGTTTCTTCGCAGATGTCTTTAAGGCAAATCCGCCAACACCAGTTCAGACACATCCTCATTACCTGTAGCTTGTAATTTTAAATGACAGCTTTTGTGGATTCGCAGCATCACCGGGTCCCAACTGAAAATTGCCATCCTGGCAAGTAACCTCCACATGACAGAGCGGTGTTCCGGTCACGTTTTGCTCTCAAGTTCAATATTGGTTAAGTTTATAGTACGAAAAGATAAGTCTATGCACGAAGCCATAAGGAGGAGATTCCCTACATATGCTGTCCCAAGAACCTCAGCTATCCCGTTTTTTGCCATGCTATTTACGTCGCAGTCTGTATGCGTCCATCGTCATGATTGCCGTTTTGCTTCTCATTGCCTACTCTGTTCGTTGGATCGGTACAGCTCCTTTTCTATATTGGGATGAACGCATTCAGGATGTGGTCTTTCCAGACACAACGGATGCTCATCACAAGCTTCTGACTGTCGCTGTATTCATTACGTCTTTCGGTTCTTTCCGTGTATCGTTGCTGGTTGCTCTGGGTATTGCCGTCTGGTGCTGGGTATATCTCCGCTCGAAGGCTTATTCCTTTGCAGTAATAAGCAGCTTTACGGCGATGTGGGTGTTGAACACGCTCATTAAAGAAGTTTTGCAACGGGATCGCCCATCACTTCAGCATTTGGTAGAAGTCGGCGGCTATAGTTTTCCCAGCGGGCACGCCATGATTTCCATGGGATTTTACGGCATGATTTTTGCCATTTGGGCGATAAAACGAAAAATTCATGAGCGCTCTATCTTCCTTCCCTGCGTTCTTGGCGCACTTTTGATTCTCCTGATCGGGCTAAGCCGTGTCTATCTGGGGGTTCATTTTCCAACCGACATAGCGGGTGGTTATATTGCCGGAATCATTTGGCTAGTGTTTACCGTTCCTGTTATCTATTGGCGAGCACGTCTACCACGTTCTCTGCCTCCATCGACTCCCCGCCCGTAAGCGGTTCGAGACGGTTTCTTGTTTCACAGAGAGTCACGGCGTTTATATACGAAGTAAGCAAGACAATGCAGCACTCTAAACTCACCACTCAAAAAAAGCGTTATGATTCTGTTAGACAGACGTTTCTGTAAACTGAAGGATAAGGGGGGCGATCCTTGTGTGGGGAATTGTATTAAGTATTATAATGGCTATTATTATCGGATTGATTGGCGACGCGCTCGCTGGCCATGAAATGCCCGGAGGCATTGTGGGCTCTATGATCGCCGGATTTGCAGGAGCTTGGCTTGGTGCCACGCTGCTGGGAAACTGGGGTCCGGTCATCGGTGATTTTGCAGTCATTCCGGCCATACTCGGAACCGCATTATTTGTGTTCCTGCTCGGACTTGTGTCCAGGCTTTTAAGAAGGGCTACCTAACATTTATATATTTTTTATTCTATAAGAGGAGTGATATGACATGAGTAACATTGATAATCAAGATACGGTAGGTAATACTTCAAGCTTTGCAAAGGGTTTATTCATCGGAGGTTTGATTGGTGCTGCGGCAGCCCTGCTGTTCGCGCCGAAACCAGGCCGCGATTTGCGCAGCGATTTGTCTGATAAAATTACAGTTGTTGCCGATAAAACAAAAGACGTTGCATCCGTAGTCAGCAACAAAGCAACGGATTTGGCCAAAACGGTTTCCACCAAAACAGAAGATGTAGCTAAAACTGTATCAGGTAGCAAAGACATTATTTTATCCAGCGTAGCCAGAGCTTCTGCCGATGTTGCTGATGAAGCAGTCAAGGCGGATCAAGAAATTATGGATGCAACGGCCCAAGCTGCCAAGGAAACGCAAAAACAATTAAATACGACTTCTTAATGACAGGGAATTCTGTGTACAACAAGAATAGACCTAAAAACACTGAACAGCCAGCATGCACCAAGCTGGCTGTTTTTTAGATGACAGAAAGGCAGGGATGACGATGAGCAAGCCAAACTCGTATGGAGATGACCTTAGCGTAAACAACAAACGGACCTTTCATCCCCGGCAGGGTCAGGATGAACTCAGGGATTTCGACGTGAATGAGCACCCTTTTGAACTGCGTCATGAAGTGAAGCGGCTTAATAAGCGCTTAGATCAAATAGCCGACATGCTGGAAAAAGTAGAATTTCGCGATGTACTAGAGACCTATTCCAATCCCAAAAAAAGAATCATCAGTAACCTGACCGCAGGCATTGCAAGGGGTCTTGGTCTTACGCTGGGTACGGTCGTCATACTCGCGCTGCTCGCTTGGCTGCTCAGCTTCCTTGTACAACTGAATCTTCCGATCATCGGAGATTTCATTGCCGAGCTGCTAAGCTATATCAAAATGAGCCAAGGCGGAAATTAGACAGCAGACGATCCATAGTAACCGGAGGTTCGTGCGTACACGCAACCCATTACCATGGATCGTTTTGATCTGTACATTTTGGATGACTGCGCTAGAGCTTGTTGCGCTTGTTAGCTTTCAGCAAATCTCCTGTCCATCCCTTCATCATCAGCCAGCCGTACATCCCCACCATACTTAACAGGGTCGCCGTAATCACGGCCGTAAAACCCCAGCCTGTTTTGATCCAGGGCAGATTCTCGAAGTTCATGCCCCAAATGGCGCCCACTACGGTTGCAGGCGTAAATACAGCCGTTACAATGGTGAGCGTCTTCGTAATCTCATTGCCCCTAAATGCAGAAATCGCATCGTCAATGAAGATCAGCGTGTCAATTTCCTTTTCATAATGCCGGAACAGCCCTTCCATTCGATTGACACGGTGAAGCAGTTGCTTGAAAAAGCGATTTCCCTCCAGCTCATCAAGATACGCCTCCCGGGAAGCCGTCACCAGCTCTGAAAAAGGAATGAACATATTGCTCCAATACAGCAGCTCAAAACGCGCATTCAATATAGAATCCATCAGCGTGCGGGCATTTCCTTTCTCCATACCCTCTTCCAGTTTTCTCAAGTTAATCTCGAATTTGTCCATCCCTGTATGAAAATAATGAAGAACGGCCCTTGCCAGTACAAACATGCCATCAGCTGCACTTTCACATCGGTCGAGCATTTTTTGACGTTCAACCGTGTGCATGATTTCGCGGGTATTCTGATCCAGGTTTAAGGTTACTAATTTCTGGTCCAGCACGAGAAAATAGAACTTGTTACAATCGCGTTGACTGTCGATTTCCTCCTGAATGGAATAGATTAGCGAGCCGCATATCAAAGGTTGATCGCCATCCGGAAAGCGTACAGAAATAAAACTGGACGGGATATCCTCTACCTTGTCCAGCCATTCCCGAGCGTCCGGGAGCTTATCCTTTAACTCTTGTATGACGGGGGACTGCCAGCCTGTAGCGCTGATGTCCCACCATTCCCACCCTCCGCGAAAGGAGGAAATCTGTTCAAATGCTGTCGTGGATTTCACACTTCCTCCCCCTCCTTTTCCGCTTTAAAAAAGGACACGCTTCCCCGATGGAATGGCGTGTCCTTATTATGTGACGTCCAGTAATTGAAACCATGAAGGCTGTCCTCCTCTCATGAAATAGAGGAATTAGACATAATCTGCTTCAACTTTTCCGTTGCCCGTTTCTGAATACGGGAAACGCTCATCTGCGATACGCCCAAGGTCTGCGCAATCGCACGTTGAGATTGACCATCCTGAAATGCCAGAAGAAGCACCTTCTGTTCCTGCTCTTTCAGTTGGCTTAAAGCTTGCTGTAAATCCATTCGTTTTTCCACAGTGTCGTAGTCGTTGGCATCTGAGCTGATAAGCTCGCCTAACGTAGCCGCACTCTCCTCCTGGGATAAAGGGGAGTCCAGTGACACATAATGGTAGCACTCACGGCCTGCAAGCACTTCGATCGTTTCCTCCACGGTAAGGTCCAAATACTCCGCAATCTCGTTCACATTCGGCGAACGTTCCAGTTTACCGGTCAGTTCGTCGATGGCATGCTGAACGAGCGCACCCTTTTCCTTGATGCGGCGGGGGACCTGAATGTACCAGGATTTGTCGCGTAAATAATTTTTCATATGTCCCAGCATGCTTTTCATAGCATACGGTTCAAAGGGGATACCCAAGCTGATATCGTATTGCTGAAGCAGACGTATCAAAGCCATCTGACCGGTCTGATATAAATCCTCGTATAAGTCCGGGCGGTTACGGGAGATTTTCCCGGCAGCCATCTTGACCATTGGCTCATACTTGCGGATCAGCACGGTAGCAATCTCGTTATCTTTGGTTTGCTGGTACTCCCAGATTAGACCAACGGCTTCATCCATCGACTCCGGGGGAGTTACCTTATCATTCATACTTTTTCCTCGCTTCTGACCAGACGCTTTACAAGCACGACTTCCGTGCCTTTTCCAGTCTCATTCAAGATATGGACATCGTCCATAAGCGCCTGCATGAGATAGAAGCCTAGTCCGCCTACCTGTGCATCATTCAGCTCTTTGTCATGCAAGGATGTAAGACGGGACGGGTTCTCCACGCGTTCAAAGCTCTCCCCTTCATCTTTGACACGGATGGACAACGAAGCTTCGTCAAATTCGAATGTTACTTCCACCACTCCACCCTCATGACCGTAAGCATAAAGAACAGAGTTATTACAGGCTTCAGATACAGCCACTTTCATGTCTTCTATATCCTCGTAAGAGAATCCCATTTTCGCGGCAATTCCGTATAAATTTAATCTTACAATATCGACAAAGTCAGCAGTTGCCGGCAAATTAAGAACTACTTTTTGAATTTGAGCATTCATTTCTTTTTCTTTCCTTTCCTATTGGGAATTCTCCTGGGGGACAAAGAATTTGGCAATACCGGTCATATCGAACAGCTTTTGAATTTGAGGTGGTATCTCCTGAACGGCAAACCGGGACTCCATCCCATGCCTTGCCTTTAAAATAGATAACAAAATACCAATACCTGTACTGTCAATGTATTTAAGCTCTTTTAAGTTAATAATCAAGTCCTGGCCGGATTCCCCCACCAAAGGCTCCATCACCAAACGAAAATCAGGTGCCACCGAAAGATCCAGCTCTCCGCTAAGATAAACGGTATTTACGCCATCGCTTGTTTCTGTAATCGCATTGAACTTCTCATTTTTATTTGTATTCATAGGTCTACTCTCCCAAAAAAAGATTTCCTTACATACTAACCCATTATACGAGCGCTTGAATCACCGTAGGATGCTTTCCATAACTTCCAAAGTTTACCAACTACACATCAGGCTACGCCTCGTGGATTTGATCTTTGCCTGATTGCATTGGAAAATGATCTGGAGAATGTCGTAGCAGAGCCTGTTTTACGCTGCTTATTTTCACGGGCTTACTAATATAATCGTTCATCCCAGCTCCAATACATCGGGGCTGAATACCATCCATCACATTCGCTGTCATAGCGATAATCGCAGGCTGTGACCTTCCCGCCAATTGTTCACGTACCTTGCCCGTACACTCTAATCCGTCCATCACAGGCATTTGCAGGTCCATGAAGATATAGTCATAATCCTGGTTAGCCATAACCATATCAAGCGCCTGTTGCCCGTCTGCTGCCACATCCGAAGCCAAACCGAGCTTATCCAGTATATTGACCATCAGCTTCTGGTTGATCGGATGGTCATCCACGACCAGTACAGGTTTACGGCTTGAGGAGTTCTGGTGGGGAATTTCCCATTCGTGACTGGACTCTCCCTCCAGTTCATTTTCCTGAGCAAAGCCAAGCTTCATTGTAAAATGGAACGTTACCCCCTGTTCTCCGCTCGTATCTACACGGATATCTCCGCCCATCATATTCACTAAGGTTTTGCAAATAGCGAGTCCTAAACCAGTTCCACCATATTTGCGTGTCATCGAGGAATCAAGCTGGGAAAAGGGCTGAAACAGCCTTCCAACCTTGGCGGGCTCAATACCAATGCCTGTATCCTTCACAGAAAACTCAACGGTTAGTCCGTTGTCGCTTTGCTCTTTGACCGATGCGAAGACATATACACCGCCCCGGTCTGTAAATTTGACGGCATTGGATACCAGATTAATGAGAATCTGACGCAGTCTTCCCATATCACCGTATAACACTGGCGGTAGCTGCTCATCCAGAAAATAATCCATCTCCAGATTCTTTCGATTTACTTCCACCGTAAACAGGCTGAAAACTTCCTTGATACAGGAAACCAGATCAAACGGATATTCCTCTATCTCCATTTTGCCTGACTCCAGCTTGGTAAAATCTAGAATATCGTTAATGACCGCTACGAGCGCATCTGCACTGCGGCGAATGATATCGGCATATTCCTGCTGATCGCTTTGCAGCTCTGTTCCCATCAACAGGTCAATCATGCCAATCACACCATTCATAGGTGTCCGAATTTCATGGCTCATCATAGCCAGGAACTCCGTTTTGGCATTGGCTGCGATTTCGGCTGCCTCCTTGGCGGCAATCAATTCGCTATTCATCTTCTCCAGCTCATGTGTCTTCTGATGAAGCAGCATGGACTGTGTCTTCAAGCGTTTGTTGGTCAGGTACATTTGCACAAAGCCTTCAATTTTGGACTTGAGAATTTGAGGGATGAATGGCTTCACCATATAATCAATACCACCCGCTGAATAACCGGCAAACAAATGCTCCGCTTCCTTGCTGTTAGCGGAAATGAAGATGATCGGAATATCCTTCGTCTTCTCTCTGGCCTTAATCAGCTTTGCAGTCTCAATTCCATCCATACCCGGCATTTGCACATCAAGGACTACCAGTGCGAATTCATCTTTTAACAGACATCGCAGTGCTTCTTCCCCGGATGTTGCCTTTACCAAATTATATTGTTCACTCTCCAGCACCGCTTCAAGAGCGAGCAGGTTCTCAGGTCTGTCATCTACCAGCAGTATATGAATCGGTTCATGAAGCCCCATGGGATCCTCCTAAGTATCTCTATTTAATCTTCCGGTATATCTTTTCTATCCGGTCCAGCGCCTCGTAGGAATCACTATAATCGGTAAAATGTATGGATTCCTTGGCCCCAAGCACCAATACGCCAAAATGGCTCAAGCTATCATAAAACAACCCGTGTACATGGTTGCGAAGTTCATCGTTAAAATAAATCATGACATTCCGGCAAAAAATAACGTTGAACTCGTTAAAGGACCGATCTGTCGCCAAGTTGTGCTCCGCAAAAATAATGTTTTTACGTAAAAAAGGATGAAACATGACTGAATCATACTTGGCTGTATAATATTCGGAGAACGATTGCGTGCCTCCCGACTCCAAATAATTTTTGGTATACAGCTTCATTCGATCAATCCTGTATACGCCTTCCTTCGCCTGCTGTAAAGACAGGTTATTCATATCCGTCGCATAAATACGGGCTTTATCATATAAGCCTTCCTCATGCAGCATGATCGCCATCGAGTATACTTCCTCACCTGTCGAGCAACCTGCATGCCATATTCGAATATACGGATATGTCCGTAAAATCGGTATTATTTTCCGCCTGAAATTCAGAAACAGCTCTGGATCGCGGAACATCTCGGTTACTGGAATTGAAAGGCTTTGTACCAGTCTGTCGAAGGCGCTGCGATCATGCAGCACCTTCTCCTGAAGCCCTGATATCGTGCTAACATTCTCGGACTGTGCATGATAATAAATACGCCGCTTGATCGAAGGTAGAGCATAGTTACGAAAATCGTAGCCGTACAGCCGATGAATTCCTTCCAGCAACAGCTCAATTTCAATCATTTCCCGCTCAGCTTCGTTCGATTTTAATTCTTTAGCAGCATGATCCGCCATATCCTTCGATGTCATAATCTCTCTCCAATTCCTGAATAGGTTTTGCCTTGTACCACTCCAATCATGTGTTGATTTATATTACCCATTTTTTCGGGTTACGAATACAACCACACCCGCATTAATGACAAAAGCTGTTCGGTTTGAATCGGCTTTTTCACATAATCGGAAGCGCCCGCTTCAATACACTTGGAACGGTCATCCTTCATGGCCTTGGCTGTCAGCGCAATAATAGGCAACTTCTCGAATTGCGGCATCATTCGAATGCGCCGCATGGCCTCATATCCGTCCATCTCCGGCATCATCATATCCATTAGCACCAGATCAAAATCAGGTGTTCGTTCCAGCAGTTCGAGCGCTTCTCTTCCATTTTCCGCAAAGGTAACCTCCATACGGTAGCTTTCCAGCACACTGGACAGAGCAAATACGTTCCGAATATCATCATCTACTAACAGTATTTTTTTACCTTCAAACAGTTCTTCTTTATTGTATAGCTTCTGCAAAATTTTGCGTTTGTCCTCTGGAAGATTCGCCTCGACACGATGCAGGAACAGGGTCGTTTCATCCAAAAGCCGTTCGGGCGATTTGACGTCCTTAATAATAATGGACTCCGCAAATTTGCGCAGTTGCGTTTCTTCTTTGCTATTCAGATCTTTGCCTGTATATATAATGATCGGCAGATCGGCTAGTTGCTCATTCTCCCGAATGCGGTCGAGCAATTCAAAGCCTGTCATGTCGCTTAGCATCAGATCCAGTACCATGCAGTCATACCGCTGGGTCGCCAGTTCATTCAGTGCTTCCTGACCGGTCGATACCGCCGTAATGGCAACATCGTCATGGTCAATCAGTTCAATAATGGATTTACGCTGATTATCATCGTCCTCGACCACGAGAAGACGTTTCACCATTTTATCTGTATATGATTTAATATGTGAAAATGCCTTATCCAGACTTTCCTTCGAAGAAGGCTTTTTGAGAAAGGCAATCGCGCCCATCATCAAGCCCTGCTTCACATCATCTATGACCGAAATGACATGCACCGGAATATGACGTGTGGATGCATTTCCTTTCAGCTCGCCCAAAATGGACCAGCCATCCATCACAGGCAACTGAATATCTAAAATAATGGCATCCGGTAAATAGGAATGAGCCATGTTCAGCCCATCGTCTCCTTGGAGGGCGATCAGCGCCTTAAAGTCACGGCTACGAGCCATATCGTACAGGATTTTAGCAAAATTAATATCATCCTCAATAATCAGCAGCACTTTATCCTGCGAGGTAATCTCGTTTCGGTCGTCCCCCGGATGTATAATGTCCTCTGCTTTGTTCTTCGAGGGCATCTGATACAATGGCAACCGTTCAGCAGGCACAATCATTGGAATATCCGTTTCTGCCGATGCAGCGACATCCTCAAAATCCGGGTTCACATCGGCACCGTAAAGTTCCTCTCTCGAATGAGAATCCATATCCTCAATCGTAGGCGTTTGTTCCGGCAAAAACAGTGTGAAGCAACTGCCCTGTCCCTGCTCGGATTCCACGGTAATGACGCCGCCCAACAATCTGGAAAGCTCGCGGCTGATCGATAGACCCAGCCCAGTTCCCCCGTATTTCCGGCTAGTTGTACCGTCTACCTGCTGAAAGGCTTCGAAGATCAGATCCGTTTTATCCGAAGCAATCCCGATGCCAGTATCACGCACAGATAGGGCCAGATACGATTTTCGTGGATTTAGCAGATCGGGAAGCTGCTCTCCGGTTGCCCGAGAAACACTAAAACGAATAGAACCTTCCATAGTGAACTTGAACGCATTGGACAGCAAATTACGTAAAATTTGTTTGAGACGATAACCGTCACTTATAATGGCATCTGGCAAGTTCTCTGCGATCTCGGTATGCAGTTGAAGCTCTCGTTTGGCTGCGACCGGAGCAAAATTCTGCTCCACAAACATCTGCAGCTCTTTCAGATTGACGGCTTCATGGTTAATATCCATTTTCCCGGCGTCCACTTTGGATAAATCCAGAATTTCATCAATCATTTTCAGTAAATCCGCGCCTGACATATAAATGGTTTGTGCATATTCTACCTGCTTGGGCTTGAGATTGCCGTCCTTGTTCTCGGATAGGAGCTGAGAAAGAATGAGCAAGCTATTCAGCGGAGTACGCAATTCATGCGACATGTTGGCTAAAAACTCCGATTTGTATTTACTTGTGATGCCCAACTGCATCGCCTGCTGCTCCAACTGGGCACGCGCACGTTCGATCTCGTCGTTCTTTTCCTCCACTTCCCGAACCTGCTCTTCCAGCGCTCTCGTTTTGGCAATCAGCTCAGTGTTAAAATGCTCCAGTTCCTCCTGTTGACGCTGTAACAATTCCTCGGAACGTTGGAGTTCCTCCGTCTGCTCCTCCAAATTTTCGTTAGAACGCTTGAGCTCCTCTTGCTGGGTTTGAAGCTCCTCGGACTGGCACTGCAATTCCTCGGTCAACGCCTGCGATTCGCGCAGCAGTTGCTCTACCCGCATCCGTCCCTTGATGTTGTTCAAAATAATCCCCAAGCTCTCGACTAATTGAGCAAATAGCTTCGTTTCCAGATCACTAAAGCGGTCCAGCGACGCTACTTCCACAGCACCGATACAATCGTCCTCGAACAATATAGGAAAAATCATAATTCCCACCGGCTTACTCGCCCCCAATGCGGAGCCGATGGACAAGTACCCAGCAGGAGCCTCTGTAATCAGGATCGGCTTACGATCCAGAACACATTGTCCAAGCAAGCCTTCGCCAACATGGATAACGTCCTTGATCGAATCTTCGCCAGCCGCCTTCGCATAGGAGCCGTATAACTTAAATCGGTTGTCTTCTACATCTTTTCCTTGCAAATAGATGGCTCCATAGCTGCCTCCCAAGATGGGCGTAAACTCACTGATAAACATCTGTGCGACCTGCTCCAGTGAATTCACACCTCGGAACAGCTCTGTTACTCGTGCCGTGTTGGCATTAAGCCAGGTTTGATCCTTCTGCGTCTGAAGAACGGAATGCTCAAATTTGCGTTTTTCCTCCAGGTTTCCAGCCATTTGTTGAAATACGCGGGCAACCTCCCCGATTTCGTCCTTGGAAGCGACACTCATGCGGCTGATCGCCCTGTATTTTCCTTTGCCAAAGCCGTTGATCATGAGGTTAACGATATTTAGACCTTTGGCAATACTCGGGAGCACCCACAAGATAACCAATAACCCCATAAGCAGCCCGGCGACCATCAGAATCGTGGTAATCTGCACGGATTCCTCATAGGCCAGATTGGCTTGCATCATGTCGCTATCTATTTCCCGATCCTGAAAAACGGCCAGGGCATTAATGCTGTCCATCGCCTCCTCTTGAGCAGGCAAACCTGTGCTATTGCGGAAAGCATTCGCCTCATCAATGCGATCTTGCCCCAATAAGGAAACGAGCCTCTCTTCGTAGCTTAAAAATTCTTTCCATGCGACAGCTACCCGATCGACTTGCTGCTGTTCTTCGCTGGTACCGGAACTGTTTTGCAGACTTGCCAGCACATTTGCTCCAGAAGCAGATATATCATCGAGCTCGCCTTTGGCCTCACTGACGGAGGACCCTGGATTCAAGATGAGGTTGGCCATAACCTTCGCCATATCGTTCACCTGACCGCGAATGGCCGTTGTTTTTCGGACCTTCATATAACGGTCCTGGTAAACCTGATTTAGCTGCTCATTCAGGCTCCCCATTCGATCATAGCTGATTAGCGTCAGCACAAGGAGGATCGCCATAAGCGATCCAAAGCCGATCAGCAGTTTATTTCTGATTTTCATGCAAGCTCTCTCCCTCTTTCAATGAAATCCAGATCAGGCATTTATCATCATCACGATCCTGTGGCGCCTCTTTACGAAAAAAAGCATCCAGCATCGCTTCTTCATTCCATTCCTCATACTTGCGTAGACACGCAGTCAGATACTCCAATTGCTCCTCATATTCGCCTTCTACCGCCTCCAATAAGCCATCCGTATACAAAGCGATATGTCCAGTTCCTTCATAATAAATCGTGTGCATCTCTGCATCAATTTTATCAAACAAACCGACTGGGCTACATGCACGGTCAAATTTGGTAATGCTGCCGTCCTGGTTGAACAGCAAGCCGGGGGGATGCCCCGCATTTACATAGTCAATTTGCCGTGAACGAGTATCAATCACCATATAAATCGCCGTAAAATAATACTGCACGAGCTGCTTGCCCAGATCCAGTTGATTAAAACGACGATTCAGTTCTTGTATGACCTTCTCAGGTTCCACATACGTGGTTACCGTATCCTTAAGTACAGACGCAATGAACATGCAGAACAGCGAAGAAGAAATGCCATGCCCCATCATATCGAGCAAAATGATGGCATATCTCCCTTCCCCTAGCGGATACCATGAATATAAATCCCCTGCCAGTTCAAAGGAAGGCTGATACAGGGCATTGACTTGCAGGACCGAGTCATGAATAGCAGGACTAAGCACCGCCTGCTGCACCATCGCGGCCAGCTTCAGCTCGTCCTGAATCCGCTGGTCCCGGTCTTTATGCCAGTCCTTTTCCTGTTTGAGACGCAAGGCAAGCCGTATTCTGGCCATTAATTCTACCTTATTAATAGGCTTGGTGACGTAATCGACGGCCCCTACATCCAGTGCCTCTGCCAGTTTCTTGGAATCGCCTACAGCAGTTACCATGATGATAGGTATATCTTTCAGATGCTCGTATTCCTGCACGATGCTGCAAGCTTCAATACCATCCATTTCAGGCATCATCATATCCAGTAAAACCAAATCAATATCGGAAGGTCGAGGTCGCAGACTGATGGTACGGTCGCCGATCCCCAGATGCTCTAACATTTCTGCGGCTGAGCTGGCAGAGATAACATCCCTATAATTTTCTTTCTTTAATATTTCACGAATAATAATGACATTGGTCGGATTATCGTCAACAATTAGGATTCTCATTTCTCTCTCCTTATCTGTAACCCATGTATTATAGCTTCTCCATAAGAAGGCATTCCAAAAACATAGATAAGGAATGAGGCCCTCGCCCCATTCCTTATCTATGTTTTTGGAGGAACCACGAAGCACTTGTGCGGCGTTCAGCATCCTCTTTTTCAGCTCTAATGCCAGTCTATTTCCCTGCTCAACCGGCGTTATCAAGCTTTTTTGGCAATGACCAGAACTTTGCCCTGATCCAGTTCTTTTTCGTAAAAATCAGCTTCCGTATCTGTAAATCCCAAGGAAGTAATTTTAGCGCGAAGCTCGTCGCCACGGGAACGGAACAGATTGGCTAATGAGTCAAAAACTCCCTCTTCCTTAATCCCGATTTCCTTGGCATCCACCGTATCTGCAATACGATCCGTCCGGTCCTGATCATGAGCGAGCACGAACACATCCTCATAACGATAGCCCGTGTTGCGCAATTCATTCACCGCTTCAACGGCTTGTACACCGTTCTCTACCACTTTGGCATAAGATTTATGATGGGTCTGATTCATGTTTCTCACGCTCCTTATTAGGATTGACTTCTCTGACTATTACACGCTGTACATTCATTTGAAACTTCCATGTTATGTCATGCTCTTAAAATTAGATACATTACCACTCCGTTTCATCAAAAAACTCGACATATTTAGGCTTATCGGACGACTCATCCATAAAAACTTTGATCGCACGCTGTCCACGAACGTATACCTCGCCATCCTCCGCTGTAAATTGCGAGCCACCCAACGCCTGATCCAGCGTTTGCCGTTTCAGCGGAAGCCACTCGTCATTGACCTTGATCCGTCCGGCAGCGGGATCTACATGCACATAAGAAACCATATCATCTCGCATACCGACCACGACGTCAGGATATTGATATTCCGTAGAAAGCAGCAGCCTATCCTTTTTCACTTGAAGGGGCTTGCCCAGTTTTTTCAATACATCCATACGCGTATCGTCCAGAGATATGCCGTTTAACGTATGAAAATCAGCCGGTACGGCATTTTTGGCGGGAATCGTCTGCACAGCCCTTACTACATGCCCCGCCGTATGCGGGGAAACGGCTTGCTGAACCGTATCCTGTCCGGAAAAGGGAGTGAGCAAACCAGCAGCTAGCAATAAAATCTTCATCATAATTCTCACCCTTTCAATGAATTTCCTATAGTTTACGGTTCAGTCGCTATGCTACTGACGCATTTTCTGCCACACCCCGGCAGCGATATCTACATAACCCAACCAGTTTTTGGCCGGCTTTGCTGCAGGCTCCTCGTAGGTCGCATTGTAGCTCTGAACCGTCCGTTCCGTTGAAGTTAACGGCCTGTTCGACGCAGCTGACTTGATCGCGGTTTCCGTACCTGTCTTTTTATCCACTGTATGATGCGGCTTCTGAAACCGGGTGATTAATGCCGCTGAAGCCTGCTTCGCCGCCAGAGTGACTTCATTAAGCACCTCACCCAAGTTTTTAACTGATTCCATCACAGGCTCCACCTGCTTCAATTTATGATCAACATCTGCGGTAATATCATTGGCATGTCGAACCGTTTGCTTTACTTCATAGCTCAGTTCATCCACCGTTTTTTGTACATCCTGGAGAGTCTGAGTTACCTTTTCCAGAGAGCCTTGTGCTGCTTTAAGTGTTCTAATGAGGAAAATAACGAGAACTGCAAATGCGATAGCGATAATAAAAATACTGACCTGTGTTAACATGGCCTAACCTCTCTTTCGTTTTTCACGATGATGTTTATGATTACTGCATAGTTACCCCTTACGTCCAGACACGAAACAACGTTGCAGCTTGCCATTCCCCCACTTCTGACGCTATGTTTCACAGATTAGGGCACGGTTTAAAACAACATATAACGATGGCACAGCCACGAAAGATTCAAAGGATTCAGCCGTCATTCGCAGCCACGCTCTATCGGGCGTAAGTATGCCACATTATATACAATTGAAGGAGGATGCAGAACATGCTGAAATGGTCCGCTTTATTTTTAGTTTTTGCCATGATCGCCGGGATTTTAGGTTTTTTTGGTATCGTTGTATCCCTAGCTGCTACAATCGCCAAAATATTGTTTGTGTTATTTCTGGTGTTGTTCGTCATTTCACTCTTTACCGGAAGAAGACGAGCGTCATAGTCGTAATAGAGGAAGTCTGAAACAAGTGTAGTGAAGATATATCATTATATAGCTTTAAAAATAGGATGTTCCCGCCCCAATTACAGGGTTGTGGAACATCCTATTTTTGATGCGTAATTTTTTAAGGCTAATGGCGCTTTATTGGATTACGCTACCCCCAAACAGGAAACGATCCTGCCAAGGCTTGCTGAAATCCGTAACTTTCACACCGCCACTCGCTACAGAAAACGTATGAAGAAGCTTGTTGTCTCCCAGATATACGGCTACGTGTGTAATCGTTTGGGAGGAATTGTCCAAGGACGTATACGCCCCGGAAGATGCGTTGTAATTAGTAAAGAAAAGCAGATCGCCACGCTTCAGCGTGGTCATGTCTGTGTTTGGCTGACTATTCTGCTTGATCCACTCACCCTGTGAACGTGAATCCGCCGGAAGCTGAATACCTGCAGCCTGACGGAAAATTTGACGGGTAAATGCCGAGCAATCAAAAGTAGCCGTACTGTTACGATCCGAACCATATTCATATGGAGTACCGAGATAAGTCATCCCTGTGTTAATAACCTGTTCAATGGCATCCGCTGCGTCACCAGAAGGCACGTTTATGGCTTCCGCAGGAGATGCTGCCGCAGGAATCACGGTAGTGTCAGGAGCAGATGTTA
>NZ_ASRY01000215.1 GCF_000520815.1 Paenibacillus maysiensis
GCTTAGAATAAATTTTTAAGGCTAATGTTCTTTTCTACGGTAATGCTAGGATCACTTACTAAGGTGGCTGTCAACACAAGGACTTTGTTGATTGCTCCACTACTGCTTCCTGCTTTTATGGTTACGCTATTTCCTGTACTCGCTGTCATGCTTCCCTTAGTAGGAGTCGAATCATCTTGATTTCGCAGGCTCCACTCCACCGCCTGGTCAAACACCTCTGTTCCATGATCATAGATATGACTGACGTATGAGGTGCTTTGGCCTGTTTTAAGCGTAGGATTACCGATAATGGTTATCGAATAGATATGCGTTTCCGTTTCAATGACTCTCATTTCAATAGTACTTCGTACTGTTGGGTGATACGTTAATTTCGCGGTGATACTTGCTTGTCCCAAAGCGATGCCCATAACCCGACCTTGCTGGTCTACGCTAACCACATTCGGATCGCTTGAAATGAAAGTTATGACTGGATTAACCATCTCATTCCCATTATCCGTAGCGGTTACATTCAAAGATAACGTTTCGTTGAGCCGTACATGGGCTATCGTGCCCTGATTGATATGTAATGCGTATGTATGAGCAATCTCATATTTCCATCTGTCTGCAATGTTATTTTCCACGTCATCGTAAGCTGTATTTATACTATCCAATGTGCAGTTTAACTGGATGATGCCATTTATCGTGTGATCAATTCCAGTCACTTTAAATGGCTGATGAGTCATATAAAATCGTTGGCTTAATGTAATGCCCTTCGTATCTGTATTGTCCTGTAGACTGACCAGAATGTTGCCCTCCGGTATTGAGATAACTTTACCTGTTTCCGTTGAAAATGTTCTGGCTTCCACCACAGCATCAAACCACTTCACCTGTCCAATCCAGTTTAAAGCCAGCCATTGATTGCATTTCCGCATCCTGCCTCGACACGACTTTTCATTTTGATCCACTTGACTGGTAATTAAATATCGTTCGTAGCGATAATCCACGATATCTCCTGAATGTAAGGGTGTCGCTGCCCGAACAATTTTTTCATCTGTCATTCGAATGGTATCTGCCGCATCTCGGATCAGAGCAAGCTGCTTTACACTATTGATATGCACATGTTCGCCTTTCTCTCGCAGAAAGAAATCAAGCATCGGTTCTAGACTCCTTGTCATTCCTCCACCTCCAATACAAAATTCGGCTTACAGCGATACAGGTAACACTCCATATAATCACTCCTTTCCTTCATGTCCAAAATAATAAAAATGTTATCGTTCACTCGAATATAGCAGCTCGACAGCAATAAGGATTCCAGTGGACAGAAAGCTCGATATGTCGTCTCCAGTGTGTAGCCATCTTCAAATGAAAAGCTTTTACGATAAGGTTGTACATCTGCCATCATTGACCGAAAAGGTTTGAAATGAGTAGCATCCAAAATTTCCAGCTTCGTATCATAGAACATTAATCT
>NZ_ASRY01000216.1 GCF_000520815.1 Paenibacillus maysiensis
TCGCCGATATGCTTGGAATCTGTGAAATATGCTTTGTACAGAAGCTCCAACACTTCCGCACTCTTGCCATAGGTACCCGCAAACTTGATCAATCGATGCGCATCGAGCGAATTAGTAGGGATTATTCGGTCAAATTGAAAATCCACTCCATCACCCTTCGCTTGTTGGGCAAATTGTTTATGCACGGCCTTGGCTTCTTCTCTACTGCCACCATGCTTTGAAACATACAAGTCGTGTATATCGTAAGCTGGGTATTTCTCGGCAAAAGGATCTAGCTGGAAGCTCCGGTACTCCACATTCACTTTATCTTTGGATGCAAACCGCCCCAGCCCGTCCTCGAAACGCTGTTTTCCGATATAACAAAATGGGCAGCCAATATCCGACCAAATCTCTATTTTCATTTCGTTCCTCTCCCTTCACTTGATAAACAGATCGAATCCTTTCTCAACTGTTGTATACAATCGGCATTTGATGAATTAAGGATGACTCGGAAGCTGCATGATACATAAATTTAGCGATATTTTCTCGAGATACCCCCATCTTGGCTGGCTGATCGCCTAGCGAGTAAGCATAATGAACGTTTTCCTTATGCCTTACATTTGGATTAATAATCCGAACTACTGTCCAGTCTAAAGAAGATCGCTTGATGATTTTCTCAAGCTTTTTCAATTCGTTATAACCATTCGGAAACATCACCTTGGCCATAATTCCCGGTACAACTGTGGCAATCGAATTCCGATCCTTATCAGATTTCAAGGTTGGAGTAGCAAGTGTAATGAGTCGTTTCTTATTTAACTTTCTCATCGCATTTACAATAACCTCATGACCATCCGCAACAGGGGTACCTTTTAATTTTCTGGACGTATCGAGTGCGGGTCCCAATGTGCTAATGACGACATCAGCATTCGATAGTGCTTGTTCCACCAAGTTTTGATTAGATAATTGACCTTCGACAACATTTAGCCTCTCATGTTTCTGTCCAATTTTCCCCGCATTTCTAGCATAAAGGGTAACGTTATCCCCGTTTTGAATTGCTACCTCAGTCAAAATTTTCCCAATTGCACCACTACCACCAAAAAGCGTTATGTTCATTAGTTGATCACCTCGATATTTTATTGTTAGATTGCTCTTTTGACCCAATGAACATTTAGGTTACAGCAAAACTTTATCGAACTTTTGTTGAATATATATCGTCCGTTGGTTATTATTATATGGGTTATGATGATTACTTCAATCGCCAATAAAGTGATTTTTGTTTTATATCCAACGGATTCAACTGATTTGTTAAATATCTTCTGGGGGCTATACATTATGGGAGTTAAAATCGATCGAAGAATATTAAAAACAAAGGCAGCCATATTTAATGCATTTATAGGTTTGATCTCGGAGAAGGACTTTGAAGAAATAACTATTAATGAGATTGCGGATCGGGCGAATGTTAACAGAGGAACCATTTATTTTCACTACACCGATAAATACGATCTTCTTAACAAATGCATCGATGAGCATTTGAGCAGAATGATCTCCGTTTGCATCTCAACCGATCCAAATCAGGAAAAGGTTGATTTCATCCATTCTTTGTTACCTGTTTTTCAATACTTTGAGCAGAACCATACGTTTTTCGCTTCCATGCTTTCGAATAAAGGAATCCCTGCTTTTCGGGAGCATATGTTGGAGATCGTGACAGGGAATATAAAAGACCAAGTCAATATGGAGGACCTTAATAAGGGGTATGACAAGCTATTGATCACGCAATTTATGGCCTTTGCATTCATTGGGGTAATCGAATGGTGGATTATAAATAACATGCCACATTCACCGAAATACATGGCCGAACAGGTATGGGGATTGTTTAAAAGGAATCAGGTATACCCTTCATAAGCGAGATAACCCGTTTTTTAACTTATAGTTTAGCGAAAACAAGTTATTTGAGAACATCATGTATTACACGATGTTCTCAACGAGTATGAAAAAATTAGGTATCACAATTCTGCATAGTTACTAATCGTCCTTCTTCTTAATAAGACCCCCAAAGAATACTTTATTTTCCTTGAACACCTATATGCTTAATGAAATATGTTAGAGGACCCATGCCAAATCCTGAGCTTGGCGACCCTTTTCCTCAAATACTTTTTTGAAAATGAACTATCTCGATGCTTGGCGTTCATTTCTTATCTTTTGTCTATACATCCCTGGAGCCAAACCAAAATGTTTGCGGAATAGTTTAGATAGATGTGCTGTATCCTGATACCCCACATACTCAGCGATCCAGTTGATGGTGTGATCGCTATTTAGCAGCCAGTGTCGTACCTCCTGAAGTCTAATATAAGTAATGTATTCTTTAAACCCACAATCGGTCTTCTGCTTAAACCACTGACTGAAATAGACTGGATTCAAATGGACTTCAGAAGATACCTCCTCCAACGTTAATGATCTTCTAAAGTGACAGTTTATATAATGTAAAACGCGTTGCACCGCAGGTTCCCCAGCTGTATTGATAAGTCTATCCAAAAGATCAGGTATTTCTGTCATACTTAGAAGCCAATCCGTATCCCCGGGCAACTGATTCACAGTAATGACTTTAGCTCCTGCATAATTCCTTGTGATCAGCTCCTTCACTTTCATGAAATCATTCTCGTCTATTTGTATAAGAAGAACACTCATGAGTTCCTTCCCCCTTTTATGCTCGAAGTATACGAATAGTTTTATGGAATAAAACATAACGTGAAACGGTACACATTCCAAACAAAACTTGATTTACACCATAAAACTCTAGATTAAGACACTATTAGGATGTTCATTTTCATTGCTATAATAACCATATGTTAAATAAACTAACTCGAGGAGGCTAAACCATAATGGAAAGTATAAAAGAGTTAAATGTATATCCTGAAAAAGGACATAGCATCATGTTTGTGTTCCGAAGAAAACCAGGGATGTCACTTGAAGAGTTTCGCTATCATTATGAATTCACTCATGGACCTCTTGCTACCAAGCTTCCGGGGCTTATTTCTTATCGGCAGCATCCTACTCGTAAACCGGGGAAGGGAGATGGGGCTTATGTCCCCGACGAAGCACCCTATGATGCTGTTTCGCTATACATCTTCGAAAATGCAGCTGTAGCAGAGGCAGCTTGGGTTTCGCCGCAAGGTTTGTTAGTGGATGAAGATACACTAAAATTTATAGATACTGAGACCATGATCAGCTTGCCTGTTATCCCTCGGCAAGTCCTCTAAATTCATGTTCATAACATTAAATTTGGAACAGCCGAAACACCTCCATTCGTTATGGAACATGTTTCGGCTGTTTTACCTCTACTCTGTAATGATTTTTCCATTGGTAGCGATGACTTCTTTGTACCAATTGAAACTCTTCTTTCGTGTTCTCTCAAAAGTTCCCGATAAATCATCGTGACGATCGACATAAATGAAGCCATAACGTTTACGCATCTCTCCGGTGGAGTTGCTTACGATGTCTATGCATCCCCAACTAGTGTATCCCATGACCTCGACTCCATCTTGAATCGCTTCTGCGACTTGCACAAGATGCTCGCGGATATAATCAATCCGATAGTCATCCTCAACAATCCCCTTCTCATTCGGGACATCTATTGCGCCTAGGCCATTCTCGACAATAAACAAAGGTTTTTCATATCTGTCATAGAACTGATTTAACGTGTAGCGCAATCCCTTTGGATCGTTTGACCAACCCCACTCGGAAGCTGAAAGGTACGGATTTTTAACCGCGCTCATAATATTGCCTCTGGATTGCTCATTAAGTTCAGGATCTGTCGTTGCACAGTAACTCATGTAATAGCTAAAAGAAATGAAATCGACCGTGTGTTTAAGTGTCTTCAGATCCTCTTCTGTGATATCGAGATCAATATTGGATTCTCTGAAATAACGCAGTATATACCCAGGATATTTACCTTTGACTTGCACATCTGCAAAGAAGAAATTCTCCCTGTCTTTACGCATGGCTTCCAACACATCCTCTGGTTTAGGTGTAAGAGGATACATTGGGCCACCCGCTATCATGCACCCGATCTGAGCATCAGGAATAATTTCATGACAAGCCTTCACTGCTAAAGCACTTGCAACGAATTGATGATGGATAGCCTGATAAGTTACTTGCTCAGTTGCCTGATCAGGATAAATTCCTCCTGCAATAAAAGGACCATGAAGCATCATATTAATTTCGTTGAATGTCAGCCAATACTTTACTTTGTCCCCATACCGATCGAAAACAACTCTCGAAAAACGTTCAAAAAGAGTAATCACTTCTCGATTAGACCAGCCACCGTACTTATGGACGAGTCCAAGAGGCATTTCATAATGAGAAAGTGTAACTAATGGTTGAATTCCGTATTTGAGCAGTTCATCAAATAACCGATCATAAAATTCCAGACCTGCTTCGTTAGGAATGGCTTCATCTCCATTCGGAAAAATCCGGGTCCACGCTATAGAAGTTCTTAGTGTTCGGAACCCCATTTCTGCGAACAATGCGATATCCTCGGGGTAACGATGGTAAAAATCAATGGCCTTGTGTTTGAGATATTCACCATCAGGCTTATCCAGGATCTGACCGAATATTCCGTCCGACAACACATCTGAGACAGATAATCCCTTACCATCCTCCAGATATGCACCTTCGATCTGATTCGCAGCCACGGCTCCGCCCCAGAGAAAGTCAGGGGGGAATAAATCCCCCGACGTTTTAATTTCATTGACCGATTTTTTTGTAAAATCCATTGTTTTTCACCCTCCAAATTTTCTTTATCCGATTACCTTCATTAAAGGATCTTTTTCATCAATACTTCCGATTGATTTTGCATTAACATCGATATAGTCATTATAATTAGCTACAATAATAGGCGTTACCGTGTCATAGCCAGCTTTTTTAATCTGTTCTATGTCGAACTCAACCAACAGATCGCCAGCCTCAACATGTTGACCTACTTCAACGTGAGTCTCAAAATGTTGACCGTTCAGTTTAACGGTATCTATGCCAATATGAATCAATATTTCTGCTCCACTGTCAGCCACAACAACAATGGCGTGTTTCTTCTTGAAAACAGTCGCGACCGTACCTTTGACAGGTGACACCGCTCTTCCTGTAGTGGGTCTAATTGCAATCCCTTTGCCCATCATACCAGCTGCAAAGGCAGGATCACTGACTTGCGAGAGTTCTACCACTTCTCCATGAATAGGACTAAGAATAGGTTGAACACGATCTGGATTATTAAATTGTACCGTTACGGGTGCTTTAGGATCACTCTCTATCGTCCCTGTAATTGTATTATTCGAAGAGACGGTTGCAGCTTCTTTTCTCTCTGGAATATCTTCAAATCCAATAATGAGCGTCAGAACAAAACCAACAACAAAACTAACTGCACAGCCGATCAAGAAATACAGGAATGTGGAACCGAAGAAAAATGGTAACCCTGCAATCGGCCCGGTACCAATTCCCGTGGCACCAACTTTAAACCATCCCATTATTGCACTGCCCAGCCCTCCAGCAATAGCAGCTGCGATCAATGGTTTTTTTAACTTAACGGTTACACCGTAAAGAGCAGGTTCGGTAATCCCGATAATGGCATTCAGTGCTGCTGTTCCAGCTACAGCCTTGAATTCTTTGTTCTTGGTTTTCAAATATACCGCAAGAGTCGCCCCTGCCTGACCCGAGTTGGCTGCAACTGCAATCCCCATTATATAGTCAACACCATACTTAGAAAGGGATTGGAACATGACTGGCAAGAACCCGTAATGCATACCTGTGATGACAATCAGCGGATAAAATCCTCCGAGAAGAAGCCCCGCTAGCCATCCATAGTTCATGTATAGTGAAATAAATCCGACGGCAATTCCATTTCCTATGAGTGTTCCAGCAGGTCCAAGCGCAATGAGAATGATAGAAGAAACAATGAACAATGTAAGCAGTGGCAAAAAGATAGACTGAAGAACCTTAGGAATGATACGTTTTAAAATCTTTTCCACATAAGACATAAACCACACGCCCAGAATAATGGGTAATACAGACGATGCGTATATGACTGAAGTAATCGGGATGCCAAGTAGGGTGACAGGTGATTCACCGTTCAAAAGAGCACCTAAGTTAGGATGAATCAAAACACCCGCAATCGCCCCAGCGACATATTGGTTGGCATTAAACTTTTTCGCCGTACTAAAAGCAAGAAGGATAGGCAAGAAATAAAATGCCGCATCGGCGAATATAGATAGCAACTTGTATGTGCTACTTTCCAAAGATACGAGTTCAAAAGATGAGAGTAATGTGATAATCCCTTTAAGTAATCCCGCCCCGATGATTGCTGGAATGATTGGAGCAAAAATACTTGAGATGACATTAAAGAAGGAATTGATAATCCCTTTGAAGCCTTTCGAACTTGATGCAGAACTACTATCATCCGAAACTTGACGGTTACCCAGCAATTTTACAAATTCGCTGTGAACATCGGATACCTTATCCCCAACAATAATTTGAAATTGCCCCCCATTGACTGTCACTCCCATAACACCCTGTATAGCCTGAATACCAGCTTTGTCTGCTTTCTCATTGTCTTTAAGGGTAAGACGCAATCGAGTTACACAGTGAGTTACATCTTTTACGTTTTCTTCTCCACCTAATAAAGGCAGTATTTCTTGTGCAATTTTCTGATTGCTCATGCTGATCCCCCCGGGATTTTAATGAAAAACGGAAGCAAAAAAGACCCAAATTCAACCAACTTACGCCCCGCGGTAGTCGTAAGTTCGTTAGAATTTAGGTCTTGCCTGCTCGAAGCAGTTACAATCCTACTTATCCTAAAGAATTATTCGTTTTGTGAATATGAGCATAATTTAGCACGTACTTTGGAATCTGTCAACGCTTACATCAGGTGTGAAGATCTCAACTCCTGTTGACCACTCTTTCAATATGGATCGTCAAATAGAGTAATTCGTCCTTGTTTAAGAGATAATCATAGCTTAGCTTGATGTATTCTTTGATTTTCCAGGCACATTCATAAGATGGCTTATACTTATCTTTCACAATATTTAGCAATTCCTCATCTTTACTTTCCGTCATAATTTTATTAAACATCCGCTGGGAAAAAAATTTGAGATGAGTTACGAATCTGAAGTAGTTAAGCGATTCTTCATCCAAATCAATTCTGAATGTATATTGAACAATGTTTAGGATTTCCTTAATTAATCTTGTGATATTTGCCGCTTCAGGTACATTTTCGTTCATTTGAGCATTAACGATATGGAGGGCAATAAAGCCAGCCTCATCTTCAGGGAGTTCCACACCAAGACGCTCTTTAATTATGGACAGAGCTTCCATGCCGATTCCAAATTCCAATCTATAGAATCGTTTTATTTCCCAAAGGAGTGCATTATGAATATCTATCCCTTGTTGATGACGTTCGATTGTAAAATTAATATGATCGGGAAGCGAAATATATATGCTTTCATTCAGTTTTCGATTCGTTTTCTGCATAGCATAGTTAATAATATCTTCTGTAAGCGACATAATCTCCAACGATATTTTGTTTAATAACGTCTTTAGTCTATCGGTAAGTTCCTTATTCTCAAGGCTGAATACTTTCTCAATTTTGGACTTATCAACGGTGTCGCCTTTTTTCTTTTGAAAAGCGATCCCTAAGCCCATAATCACCAATTCCTTGTTGTCTTCATTCATCGCCGTGATCACATTATTGTTGATCACTCTTGAAATCAACATGAATATCCCCCCAATGTTCAAAAAGCATAAAAAAAGACAAGTCTCCATTGACCACTGTGCTTGTCTGAATTGTATGTGATTCTAACATTTTGCTTAAATGAACGTCAATTATCAAATTTAATGTAATGCTGTGTAGCCATCAACATTTTTGTTGTGCTTTACTTACCTACGGACATGATTTGTTTGGCTAAAATAAGACTTCTCAGACAAATAAGAGACAATTAATAGGAATACTATAAACCATATGTTGCAACACTCCATGCCACCTGGTGAGGATTACGTCAACGCCAGATTTTTCTACTAACCTAGTGGCTAGGTCCAAGACCGACTGTATATATTTCTCGCCTGTCCAGCAGTATGAGATAAACTTTTTTACCACTCTTAATATCATCCTCCGAAAGTCATAGTTAGTTGCTGCCATTCTGCATTTTGGCTCGGCAACGGCCTTGCTCACCGATCCATTCCGGGAAACGTATTTGTCTTTATTGGACGAAGCGAAGGCTAATGGGCAGTTCACCTCCTTTGATCCCAATTATCGGGGGAACCTTTGGGAGGACAGGCTGGAGGAATTTATCGCACTGTCCAGAAGAGGAATTAAACATCATTACGGGGCTGACTAACCGCCATGCTTCATTGGATCTTTTACATGGGTTGGGAGCGAAGATCACGTTGAATTTGTAAAGGCAGCCGATAATCGGCTGCCTTTACATTTGAATAGTGTTTGCAAAATTATAATTCTTATTTTCTAGAATAGGCTCGCAGATTTGCGTACATAGGCCTTGCAAGAGCACATTTCTAAAGTGCTTGCCGTATCAACATCTGACCAATAGAGCCGCTGGCGCCAAACAGGTGAAGCCCTCCTGGAAAGTGTCTTAGAACGTTGATGCTACTTTGGCCACTTCTTGAAGTCCTTCTTTTACAATCACCTCTGCACGATCCTTGTACTGATTATGTCCTTCAATAATAACCTCGGTAGTTTGAATTCCGAAAAGGCCAAGATTCATCTTCACTGGTTTAACCGATTCAAGCAAAATGCCGCCTCAATAACTGAGATTTGTAGGCTATTGGACGCTGGTGAACGGACGGTAAGAGAAAAGATTAAAAAGTGGATTGAAGAAGGGTTCCTGGAGCCAAAAGATCCGGAAGCGCAACGTATCCGTACTATCGTTCTTTCAACCCAATATGAAGAGCTTGCCGCCGATATTCGCAATGAATCCGAAAAATATCAGTATCTTTTGGGTAGTGATGACTAAACAGACAGTGCCCATCGTGATTCATTATGTTGACAAGATAGATAACACAGGAAAAGAGAGCTCCGCGGAGTTTATTCGCGGGACTCTCTTTTTGTTTTCCTTAAGTCTACCATCTGCGGCGTTCGTCGCCTCTCAGGGGAAAGTCGCTCAAATCTCCGAGTTGGTCATGCGCATCTTTGTAAATTCGGATCATAGCTTGTACCTTGTTAAAGTCGCTGTCTTCCGGGCCGAATCCTTCCATATACATTTTTTGAATGATGTTCTGGAAAAATTCGATACGCTTGCGGATGGAATCCTGCTCCATATGCAGCACATCTTCAAAGCTGTGTGCCTCGGCAAATTCAGACAACTCATCTGGCTCCTGCTCTTGAAATCGCTCTCCCCGGGTTTCAGGATTGAGATCAATAGAGGTGCGCAAGGCTGACAACAAAATATTTTCCCGTACCAGCATGACATGAAAATCCTTGTTCTTAAACAGGTCCGCCACGATCAGACGGCACATTTCCTTGTTCTGCAACAGAATCCCGTCAAAGGGATGCAGCGTCCACACACCATAATTAAAAAATAAATTGAAATTAAAGCTGCTGCTTCCATACTGATACACAATGTTGATTTTCGATTCGTCGATGATTTCAAATGAAAATTCCAGCATGCATTCTCCTTTGGGATTCCAATATTTAACTCTATCCTATCAGAAAATGCATGATTTTCAATAAAAAATTTTATTTCAAGAATCATTTAATTCCACGATAGAATCGGCTTTTTCGCTACTGGCAGCTACAAGCAGATAGACAATCACACATCCCATAATAAAGGACATCATACGCTCGTTCTCTCCTTTGTTATTTCACTTTTTAAGAGTTTATGCACGAGATTGCTATGTATGATCATCATGTCCTTTATTTGCTGCCCCCAAACCAAAAAAGACGCCTTTCGGCGTCATTCGATATAAGCTGTACTCCAAAGTTAGTTCAGAAACGAGCTTAGTCCTTCGGAAGAATCGTTATCCTTCAAACTCTTGGGCTGTTCCTTCCCTTCTATCCCCAAACGTTGGCTGAGGTTGGCGTTGATTGCCGTCATTTTGCTCGTATAATCATGACAGCTTTCAATAATTTGACGGTTGGATTTTTCGGACAGATCCAAAGCAGATACCAAATCCCCAATCGCCTGATTCACAGCCTCCAGTGACATTGAAGGCTTGCTAAGTAAATCCGTCGTTCTCTCGGTCGTCGTTTTGAGAAGCTTGGCATTTTCCTTGAATTGATTCTCAATCGTACGATTCGTGGCATCCACGGCTGAAATGATTTTGTCCTGATCCGCCAGTGCCATCGCAATCATAGCCGATACAGTGATCAGATTCGATGTTTTATCAATGGCATTATTTACGGAATCAATCAGTTTATCATTATTATCATTAATGATATCCGTGGCCGCAATCGCCTGATTGTAGAGTAAAATCATTTCGGTCATCGACTGCGTGCGAGTAACCACCTTGCGCAGTCCCCGTTCCAGATGAGGCTTCCGCGTTTCATTCTCCGGCTTGGCAATCTCAGTCTCGAACAGCTCCTTCAACCGATTGCCAAAGGCGATCTTCGTCTGCAAATTGTAGATTTCCTCAATGGAAGCCTTTTTCAACTGTCTCATACTGACGATGTTTTCTTCCAGATTATCCTTACCGTCTCTCAAGGCCGTAATGATTTGCTCAATGTTCGTTTTGACCGACTGATATTTGTAAATGTAGTTCTTCAACGGGCTTTTCCGCAGAAGCTTGCCGAAAAGGCTCACATTTTTGCTCTGCTGGAGCGTTTCGCATTCATCCCGCAGCTTTAAGATCATGTTCGATACCTCGGCCCGGTCGCCGGACATGAGATCGTTCACCGGACGATCCAGCATTTTAAGAGTCTGTCCCGCACGCTCCTGCGTTTTTACCCCCAGCTTCCCGATGTCGTCCATTAAGGTATCCAGGCTCATGACATCGCTCTGTGACACCTTCTGAATGAGCTGTGAAGCCTCCTCAGTCACCTTTTGTTCGTCTTCTTTTTTCAATTCAGCCCATGGGGTCGCCATAACGCTACCTCCTATCCTAAACAATAACAGTTATCCAAAGGCTAATAGTTATTGTTTAGGGCAGCTATGCTGCTTTTTTTATTTTCATAAAAATAGCCTACAATTCGGAACTGCTGTACCGCTGGTGAATCAGCTCGGCTTTGCTTTGTAATTCCATCAGATCCTTGTGCTCCACCGTGGATACAATCACGGATATTTTGCTATCCACATCCCGCAAGCCGTTTAATAACGTTCTCCGGTTGGTTCGCTTGGAATCACCGCTGAGCCGGAGAAACGGATTAATCAGTCCGTTCAGGTCCTTCAAAATCAATCTCCGAACGGTGTGGTTTACTTCGCTGTTATTTAATTCATGCAAAAGCGGAATCACCCGCTGTAAACGTGCGAACAGAGCCAATGCCTTCTCGACGATCTCGTTATCGAGCGCATCCTTTTGCCCCTCGGAGATTACCATATCCTCCAATACCTCCAGATACTCCATAACCTGAGCAAATTCGCTGCTCACCTGGTCTGGTAAGCGTGGTCTTCCAGTCATAGGCTTCGATGGTTCCGAGGCTTCCTTTTCAATCTTCTGTGTTTCAGCAGCTTGCCCCTGTACTACCGGAATAACGGAACCCGTCAGATTGGGTCGGGGATGGCGGATAGCCATAACGACGTTGTATCCCCCTAAACCAATGATCGGAATCGCCAAACACACAAAAAATGGCAACCAAAAGCTCAGCAAAAGCGCAATCAGATAGCTGGCCACGGCAATCGTGGTTCCCCACATTTTTGACGTCATAGCTTGTACCTCCTGACGTAAACCCTTACCATATTGTAGAAAATATACTCTACATGTGTCAATGTAAGGATTTACGTATGGTGATTGGCTGCTCGATATGACTGGCTAAAATGTCGTATTGCGGATGAAGCGGACCGACCTCGTGACCCAAAGCCGATTTCACCGCCAGATAAGGAAAATTGATGCCGGACAAGCATGATACATGCAGCCCCCCGGACATCCGTGGATTGATTTCCAGCAGTTTGGGACGCTCGCCGTTATATTTTACCTGAATGTTATAATTGTACGGAATGTGATACGCCTCAGCGACCTTATGCGCCACATCCAGCAGCTCGGTATGGTGCTCCAGCAACCGTAACCGCCCTCCCGCCTTCCTGCGCGGAACTGCTGCCAGCAGCTTTCCGTTTCGGTCAGCCAGGCAATCAATACTGTATTCATAGCCCTCCAGCAGCTCCATCACCATCAGGTTGGAGAACGACTCTGTGGATGACAATACACGATGTGCCTCCTCGAACGAGATATGGTTTAGCGCATGGCCGAACAGCTCCTCCAGCGGATTACGTTCATTGTCGATGATGCGAAAGCCCATTCCACCCTCTGCATTACATGGCTTGAAGCATACCTTATGCTCGCGTGCCGTTAACGTCTCATAAGCCTGTTTAAACTGCTCTGCATTGCTGGCAATGGCATAATCGGGAATCGTGACGATGTCCTTTTGGCGAATGGATTCGTAAAATAAATCCTTTTCCATCAACTGCTCCAACAGTTCGGTATCCCGGCATACGATGACCTTCGTCCCAATTTCGTCGAATAGATGAAGATTCTTGCTAATATCGAGCATATTCCACCGTGGAATAAAGACATCAATTCCGTGACGCCTGCAAAAATCAGCGCAAAATTGTGCGTACTCCACACCACTTGTACGCGGCTCTACTTCAGCTACATCACTGGCCTGTAATGCCATATGCTGCGGGTCCGAGTGCGTCGCATAGATCTCGAACGGAATACCGTCCTCATTGTTACGAATAGCATTCATATAATGATACGCCACCGAAAACCAGCGGTTAAAATATACCTTGACCTTCTTCACAGAGCCACGTCCCCTATCTATTCTGAAAATGAAGTTCGAGCTGCAAACACACTCCGATGTATTTCATGAACATACGCCATGATTTCGTCCGCTGCATAAGCCCCCGACACTTCCGTAAAACGGTAATTGACCTCCAGCTTATCCCGCAGCTGTTCCCGGTACAGCTCGCCATGACGTGGAGCAATCGCATAGTCGGCATAGTCCAGCAGACAACGGTCCAGCAAAGAGTCGCCGGACGCTACAACAGGACCTCCATCCGTGAGGTTACGGATATGCTCCACGGCTGCCTGTTTATTCACAGCCGCAGGCACCAGATACACCTTGCGCCCCTGAATGGATACCTCCCAGCCCATTTCACGCATGATTCGCGCCTTCTCCAGCACCTGTTCCAGCGGCATACGATCCCGTTCAATCATGAAAGCATAAAATAGCTCATCGCAAAAATGCTCGTTTACGACCCAGTCTTCATGCAGCACCTGTCCGAACACCTGACGTGCTTCTTCCGCATTGGCACCATCTCGGCGTACTTGTTCGTGGATACTCCGATTCCACTCCCGATCCACCTCGCCTCCGACGATGATGTTACCGCCATTACTGGTCACGGCGTACGTCGGAACCAGCTCCGTTTGAAACACCGTGATTCGTCTATACTGTGCCATCGTGCGGGTCGTCACAGGCATAAACATCACGTCTTTTGGCAGCGTCTTTAGCAGTTGGAGGGCTTGTGTTGAAATAAACGCCGCCGTTGCCCCTTCAATGTGTTCCGCAGGCAGCAGCCCAGGGGACTCCAGCGGCACGCCAAGCGAACGTTTGGAGTAAATTAGCGTCTGGTCCAGGTCACTTGCGTAGATCATTCTTGTCCTCCCTTAAGCGGCTTGATGATCCCGCAGCAGGAATAGGTCAGACCTTCAAACACCTCGACAGGCACTCCCCGGTCCTTTGCCAGGAGCATAATATGTTGAAGATTCGGATTATCCTCACGGTCAATCAGAATTTTCCACGGCACCCTACGCAGCAGTACACGGGTCGTCTCTCCCACACCGGGCTTGACCAGATTGATATCCCGAATACCAAAAGCCTTTTGAATCGCCTCGATATCCCGTAAGCCCTGCCACGTCACCGCAGGTGGATTCAATGTCATCTGTCCAGCATACGCAACGGCAGCTTCAGCCACGTCTTGAAAGTAACCGGAAACCGTATCCACAAACGTATTGGACTGATCGACCGACCGCCAGGATTCATAAAATTTGGCCCCATGAAAATCGTCCGGACCTATCAGATCGTCGCGCAATACCGTCCGGCTCATCAAACCAGATACGGTCGAATTCAGACAAGCGCTCGGGATCAAATAATCTTCCCGTGTACCGAAGGTATCCGAGCAGCTACCCGGATCAGCCAGCACCGCCAGATCATCATTCAGGCGCAATCCGTAATCCGCGTTCATCTCACGGCAAGCCTCGATCAGCACCTGCCGAATCGCCCCTTTTCCCGTCCAGCCATCGACAAACTGGAGTTCAATATCCAGCCCATGCTGCTGTAAAATATACAAAATAGCATTCCGGTCAATGCCTTTGCCGCGAATAATGGAAATGCTGTAATGCGGCAGGGAAACGCCGTACTTCCAATCAATATACCGCTTGATCAGGATACCGATGGGCGTTCCTGCTCTGGCAAGCGAAACAATTGCCGTGTTCAGGCCCCTTTTTCTCACAATCATTTCAGCCACAGAAGCTGCGGCCAACGCGACTTTTTCGGCCGATTGAGCAAGCGTTTCGTGAAACAACGCAATATACTCCGCTGTAGGCTCATATTCCACCGGAAGCATTTCTGAATAATGGACTCCCGACTGAATCGCCTCTTCACGATCCTCCGTCCCTTTTTCCAACGTAACGCGGCTCAAATCCTTCAATAAAAAAGTAACATCCGATGCAGGATAGCTCCCCAACGGCTCGGGCGGATGAATGTTCTTCTGTTGTATTTGCTTAATGAGTGTCTGCTTCATATCCGTGCTCCTTTACTCTCCTGCCCAGTTAATCGGTTAAAATAAACGACATGCACTTGGTCGCAGCCAAGACGGGTCAAAGCATCCAGCATGGGCTGCATTCGCTGCGCGACCGACTCCCTTTCGATCAACACAAAGATCTCGTCATACTGACCAGGATCAACATTATAAATAAAATTGCGTATCGTCCCATCATCAGGTGAGGGATAAGGCACACCACAAACTACGCCATATCCTTCCTCACGATGGGGGTAAACCGGGCTGCGCGTCGTCGACTGATAATACACATTCGGGCCTAGCTCCGCTGCAATCCGCATCGGAATGTACATAAATTCCCCCGTACCCATCACCAGGGTGCGCTGCCCTGAACGAAGCTTCTTCAATCGTTCCGCAGTACGCGTAATTTCCGCATCCAACGCAGTATTATCGGCGGATTGCAGGCCGAAACGACCTGTATATTTCAAATAAGCAGCCTTATTGGCGTATCCGTCCGTTGACATCGAGCTGTGTACTACCCGTTCAAAATCAGACGCATCCTCTTCAAAACAGTGGTCAATTATTCCAGAAGCGTCTGTCGTATCCTCTGCTATGCTAGTAGCAGCATGTTCTGCGTGCCCAACTCGCCCAGCGTATTCTGCGTAATCCAGCATCGGCACTCCTTGTACCTCAATCTTTCCTTTGAGCAAGCTTAAAGGCGTAATCGTAATGCCCAACTCTGCCTCCAGATCGGTAAAAGCCTGCTCATCGCTGTCTGTCCGCCAATCCAATAACGAAGCAATCACATATTGCTTTCTTGGAAAATGTGCCTGAATATCCCGAATGATATTAAGGGTCGTTTTGCCCGTCGTAATTTCATCATCTACCAGCACAATGGGGCCGTCTCCCGCAAATGCATTCTCATCCAGCGCATAGCACCGATGATCAACAGCGTGCGAATGCTCTTCTTCAAAACGAATGACCGGCCGAAGGCCCGGAATATCCTCGCGCGTCGTATGGATATACGAGGCACCATCGTCAAACAACCGATACATGCTGTGTCCCAGTGCTGTAGCCGTCTCGGCAAAACCAACAAACTTGATCGGCTCCGAAAAAGAAAAAGCCAAACGCTCATCCATCAGCTTTCGGTAGGCCTCTTTCGCATAGTCCGGGTCTAGAAGTCCTCTCACGGCCTCTCCGATCAGCTCGTCCATCTGTTGTCCTGCCTGTGGGACAAGCTCCTTGTACAGCAGTATCGCAAGTGCCGCTCCACTCAACAAAGAGGTGTATGGGTTTACCGGAATATGCTTGCCTAGCACCTTGCTGACAAACAAAAACGAACGCTTCTTGTTCACCCGCGCCGCCATCGCAAACAGCTTGTCCACAGGAAGGCGGAATGGATTATGTGTTTCCGTAATTTTAACGCTGAACTGCTCCAGAATAGGCAGCAAATGTGTTTTCGTGATTGGGTAAGAGACTGACAAAATGTTGTTGTTCATGTAACACCCCGTATACTTTTGATCTGTTTATAATACGATGAGCCCAATTTAAATGCGGCTTAATTTCATTCATTTTGTTGGCATAGGTGCTTTTGAATACACCCAGACTACCGTCATTACGCTCCACAATCGCGAGGGCATCCATATACTCCTCATGTGTCACTGCGTACATGGCCTGTACCGACTTAATATGGGAAGGATGGATGATCGTTTTGCCGATGATGCCATTTTCCTTGTCCATCATGACCTCTCGGATCAGTCCGTCCATCGCATCTGAAATGAAGTCCATCCGCAGGTTGCGTCCCTGCTTACCTAATGTATCCTCAAAGGGTGATACTCTTAATTGAGGCTTAAACACACGTTCCCGATGGGAGAAATATTCCCACACCGGACCGGAAATGACATAATCCGAGTCTACGCGTCCAAACAGGTTGATAATATCAGCGATGCAATCCCGAATGACGGCAATTTCATAGATTGTAATATCCGGGCTACGTCTCAAGCCAAACAGGCTGGAAAAATCAGTTGCCCCAATTCGTACATTCAGCACATATTCCTGATACTCGTCCAAAATCTCTTTGATCGACAGCAGCTCATTCCAGCGGGTTTCCCGGTAAATGATGTTGGAGCTTTCAAGAATCGGTAATCCGTACAACACAGGGATATTCCGTTCAGCCTTAGCGTTAGTGTTGATGTCATCTCCAGCAACAGCTTCGCTTTCCCCTTCGACCTCCGTACCCGTGCGCTTCCCCCGGTTATATCCGGCAATGAGTTCAAAATATGCTCGTCCATTGTCAGAAGAAAACTTGGGCAAAACAAAGCCCGTCAGCAGTGTCAAGGATTCTCCTAACCCGTTCAGTAGCCGTTCGAGCTGTTCCACAGATCGCACACGTACAAACAGCAGCGGCAAACTCTGTTCACTCATCGCACCTGTCCGTACATACGACAATAATTGATGCAGTTGCTGCGCCAGCGATTGTTCCGCCTGTCCGACCTGCTGATCCCCTATAGCATCCTCCAAATCCAGAATGACTGTCGTCAATCCTTCATGTTTTCCATTTTTGATCTCTACCGCTACTTCCGAGCGGGTAGCAGGCATGTACAAAGCTGCTCCTATCGCATAAGCCAATATACTTTTGGGAGAACGGTTATGAAACTCCAACGGTGGAGTACAAAAGATCGCTTCTACTTCCTCAGAGGTCAAATCATTAAAATATTTCAGGGCCTTCTCCTCCTCTTGCTCTTTCTTGCCTGACTGAAGCCCTGTGCCTCGGGTATAAAAGAAATCCCCCCTTAAGTTCAGGAGGGATTTCGCTATACTTTGTACATTAAGCCTCTTCGTCGGCCTTTTTCTTTCTTTTCGCCGAGCTAATAACCATTGTGCCTACAAAGACGGCAATCAAAATGCCGAAGAACAAGACCTGCGACATATGAAAGCCAAAAGCAGCAGCCAGCATTTTACCCCCGATAATGGCGATCATAATAAAGGCTGTCTGTTCCAGTTCCGGAAATTTATCAATGAGCTTGAGGAACACTTGAGCAACACCGCGCATCATCAGAACGCCGAGAATACCACCCAGGAACAGAACCCATACCTTCTCGCTCACACCAAAAGCGGCAATGACGCTGTCAATACTGAAGGCAATATCCATCAGTTCGACCATTAATACCGTTTTCCAGAAAGAAGTAGGTTTGTTTTTCACTTCTCCTTCACCTTCGGACTTGAATAAGCCCTTATAAGCAATATAGAGAAGATAGGCCGCACCCAGTACCTTAATCAGCGTGAACTTAATCAGGAATGTACCCAAGCCGATGGCCAGGAACCTGAATATATACGCACCCAAAATCCCGTAAAATAAGGCTCTCTTCTGTTGCTCCTTCGGTAAATGCTTAACCATAACCGCGAGAACCAAGGCGTTATCCGCCGACAAAAGACCTTCCAGCAAAATGAGAGTTCCAATAATCCCCCAACTCACCGGGTCAGAAAGCGTAGCTACAACATCGCTCCATGAGAAGAAATGGCCGTAGTTCTCGCTGATATTTTTAAATAAATCATTCAACATGAAAAGAGTGCCTCCGATAATTCAGTTTATTTGCTACCCTGCGACCAGCGCATGCCCCAGTTATGTGCACGATCCAACTCACGATGACCGCCATAGAACTGCACGAGTCTTTCAATGCTGAACGTTTCATCGTTCACGTTTTGGAGCATGGCAATCGCACACATCCCCTTGCGGTTGTCATGTTCATTCAGGTGAACGACAATATCCGGTCCGTCCTTCTGGTACAACGTGACCACCCCGTCCGCCTGCGACCAGTTCGTAACGCCTTCATAAATGAAGCTAAACACCAAAATTCGCTTGATTTCAGAAATTTTGGCTCCGTTGATGCGGAGATTTTCCCCTGTTTTCACAGAACCAGTACGGTCGTCGCCGTCCAAGGCAATGTACGGGAAGCGAGTCAGCGAGCCGAAAGCTTCACCTAGCGCCTGAACAACACCTTTATCCCCGTCCTTCATCTCATACAAGCAGCCCAGATCCAGATCGACACCCTTGGAGCCACGACTGAAAAAGCCCTTGCTCTGCTGCACCTGATTCCAGTTCAGATTGATCAGGATTTCACCCAATCCGCCCGAGCCTTTTTTCAGATTGATGGTGTCGCCCTTCTTCTTCAGCTCAATTTTGCGCAGATTCAGATTCACCGGTGTTACAGATGGCTCAGGCTTCGGAGCAGGAGGTGCTGGCGGCGGTGTTGGTGCTGGCTGAGGCGTTGGAGACGGTGGTGCAGGCACTGGCGCCGGAGGAGCCGGATTATTTTCCACTTCAATCCCAAAATTAACGCACAACGCATCCAATCCACCGGAAAAACCCGCGCCAATCGCGTTGAATTTCCATTCCCCGTTATGACGATACAATTCCCCAATGACAATCGCCGTTTCCACTGTAAATCCGCTGTCCAAATTAAACCGCAAAACCTCTCCGCTAACCGGATGAGCAAAACGAATGAACCCACCTTGAACCTGTCCAAAATTTTGCCGTTTCTGATCCGCATCATAAATCGTCAACGTAAACGCAATCTTCTCGATGTTTGCCGGAATTCGCGTCAGATCAAGGGCAAATTGCTTTTTGTCACCGGACTGTTGTCCGTCTGAATATGTGATAAAGGGCGTGGTTGGATTGTTATAAAAAATTAAATCCTCATCGCCTGATACTTTTCCTCCAGGACCCAGCAAAAATGCCGAAGTATCCAGTTCCAGAGACGCTGGGGACTCCCAGCCAATCCCTACGTTGACATGGGTCAGACCCGGATTCGTTTTGGTCAAATCCGCCTTCTGTCCCTTTACTACGATAACAGCCATGATTGTGTCACCTTTCTGTCCGTTTGTCATGTGTCAGCGTACGCCCATTCAATGGCTTAAAAAGAAAGGGTAGCGCCCTATGGACACCACCCCAAGTGGATATTATTGAGCGTCCAAGCCATAGTTTTTAGCAAGCGCACCCAATCCACCAGCAAAGCCACTGCCGATCGCCTGGAATTTCCAGTCCGCATTCTGACGGTAAAATTCACAGAATACCACGGCCGTTTCGGTGGAGAAATCCTCTCCCAAATCGTAGCGCAGCACTTCACGATCCGTCGCTGCGTCTACCACACGTACGAAAGCATTGGACACTTGACCAAAGTTTTGCGCGCGTGCCTCGTAATCATAAATGGTAACCGTGATCCCGATACGGTGGATGTTCGCAGGAATCTTCGAGAAATCAACGATGATTTGCTCGTCATCCCCATCGCCCTCACCTGTGCGGTTATCGCCTGTATGGGTCACAGATTCTGCTCCGCCTGTTGGATTGTTGTAAAATACAAAATCATCCGCAGTTTTCGCTTTGCCATCTTCATAAAGCAGGAAAGCCGAAGCATCCAGGTCAAAGTCCGCGCCACCGCTGTATTTGTTCGTATCCCATCCAAGACCTACGACAACACGGGTCAAGCCGGGATTCGTTTTGGTCAGATCAATACGTTGTCCTTTGGAAAGACTAATGGTCATACTTTATACCTGCTTTCTTTGTATAGATTTTAGTTACACCAAACCGTAATCGCGAGTCAACCCTGCAAGACCATCCTGGTAGCCACTGCCAATGGCATTGAACTTCCACTCACCACTATGACGATACAGTTCGCCTACAACAACGCCTGTTTCGATCGAGAAATCTTCTCCCAGATCAAAGCGGACCAATTCTTCATTGTTTGCTTCATTAACGATACGAGCATAAGCACGGGACACTTGTCCAAAGTTTTGGCTGCGTTCTTGTGCTTCATAGATTGTAATCGTAAAAGCGATCTTTTCAACGTTAGCTGGCACGCTGCCCAGATCAATTTTAATTTGCTCGTCATCTCCGTCACCATCACCCGTACGGTTATCACCGGTATGAACAACAGAGCCGTTCTCATTTTGTGGGTTATTGAAAAAGACGAAGTTCTTATCCGATTCTACTTTACCTTCTGCATTAGCCAAAAATATGGATACGTCCAAGTCAAAATCCTTACCGCCGTCGTATTTGTTCGTATCCCAACCCAAACCAACCGTGATTTTGGACAAGCCTGGATTAGTTTTCGTCAAATCAATCTTTTGACCTTTGGATAAGTTAATTGCCATGATAAGAACCCCTTTTCCATAATTAAGTTTTGTATTCGTAAAATAAATTACATATAGCGCTGAGCCAGCACATCAATATGTACGGCATGAGTGCCCTCACCGATGGCAGCAAACTTCCATTCGTCGTTATGACGATAGAGTTCTCCACAAACCAGCGCAGTCAGTCCTTCATAATTATCAGATAAATTAAACGTGACCAGTTCCTTGGAATTAGCACCATCCAGAATGCGGATATACGCTTTCTCGATCATGCCGAAATCCTGTTTCCGGTTTACGCAATCATATATATTCACAACAACAAGCACTTTGTCGACATTGGCAGGAATACGTGCCAGGTCAATCGCAATTTGTTCATCATCACCGTCGCCTTGTCCGGTCAGATTATCACCGGAATGAACGACTGAGCCGCATGGGCTTTTTTTATTGTGGAAGCATACTACATTGTCCGATTGAGTCAGTTTTCCGTTTGCGTCCAGCAAAATGGCAGAAGCATCACAATCAATATTCGGTTGCTTCTTGATGCCAAAAAATCCTTTGGACTGCACCGGGTCCCATCCCAATCCGGCAATAACTTTGGTTAGACCTGCGTTTCCTTTGGTCAAATCAATTTTCTGGCCCTTGACCAGATTAATTACAGCCACTGATTAACACACCTCCCTTCCGTAAAATTTACAGACTAAATTCAGACGGATTCAAGCCCAAAGCGCCGCAAATTTCAGCGACAATTCGTTGTTCATTTGCATCAAAGTCACCGTCAGCTGCGCCAATAGCGCTACATACGCCAACGACGAGTCGGCCCACTTCAGGCTTGCCTTTCAATTTGCCAATCGCTTTGAGTGCTTCCTGTTTGCCGATTTCAGGCGAAAATTCAAAGTTCGCTACATAGTGATTGAAACGGTTGATGACCTCCCCCATATCAAACACTTTCAATTCTTCACTGAGATTTATGTATCCGGCCATTTTCGCTTTCTCTTCCGGACTAATAGTACCGTCAGCAAAAGCTACTAATGCACAACCTGCAACAACAGCATCCATAAAATCCTTATTCTTAAATTTTTTAACTTGGTCTCCAAGTCCTTTTTTAGTTGTATTCAGCCAATTTTTAAATGTACTCATGGTTACCTCCACAATTACGTATTTGAGTAAAATGCATCCTAGTTAATTTCTTCCTTTACTATAACCTGAATTACGATCTTTTTCTACAATAATATACAAAAATACGGTAAATACGATCTATTTATTATTGGTATCCTCTCTATCTTTAGCCCTATTTTCTACATAAAAGGCCCTCTTCTATCATCCATCATTTGGTACCCCAATTGCAAGTCCGTAGATACCGCGCAGATACGTTCATATGGATATGTGGCTAAATACAGCCCTATGCTACCTTCACAGTATTAGAGCAGAGACGAAAACTAGCAGTTTAGCTGCCTTTAATAATAATCATTTGCCTTCGGATAACTATAATTATTTAAAATGGATTGACAGTTTGAGAGGAATAAGCTATTGTTCTATCAAATTACAAGTTTTTAGCTGGGAATAATAAAAAAATAGTATAGCCAAATTAGGAGGAAATTCACATGACAGCACCTTTTGCCAACCTAAGACTATCTCCTTGGAAAATCATCCCACTATCCACTGCCCTACTCATTGCTGCCTTTTCCAGTCCTATTGATTCCTATGCCGCAGCCCCGGTCGTCCAGCAAGTAAGCATCTCCAGTTCAAGCAATATCACTGATTCGGACAACCAGCTCACCTATCTAAAGGACCGTTATAACATTCAACTATCCTCCACCCCGACAAAAGGGGAATATATCGTCGCTCTTGCCACCGTGCTGAACCTGAACAGCTCAAGTACAGCTTCTGCGGACAAAAACACCGCCTTTACAGGTTTAAGCTCAAATGACCCGTTGTATGCCCAAGCGGCAGCACTGTATGCAGAAGGTATTCTGGATAACACTGACGTAAAACCGTCTGCTCCCCTGACACAAAACGACGCGATCCGTATAGCTGTAAAAGCCGCTGGATTGACTGAGTTGGCTGCTACATACTCTGAGGATAAGGCGCAGGCTGTGCTGACTAAATCGGGTATTCGTACATTGACTGGAACTGCTGAGACCCGTCTGGCGGCCTCGCAGGATCTGGCAGTCGCTGTAGATACAGGACTGCTGCCGCAAAGCGCGCTGTCCTCCTTCCAGCCGGACCAGCAGGCCGATGCGTCATTCACCGCCGAGGTGCTAAGCCGTGTCCTGGCATTCCACGGCGAATACAAAAATACCGTCGGTCAAGTACAGGATGACGATATTTTTGCTAAAATCCATCAGGCCTACGATACACAGATACTTGTCCAATCCCCAGAGCTGCAAGCCCTGTTCGACGCAGGACTTCAGCAAAATCTATTCACAGGCTACAATATCAAGGACAGCCGCTATGATGCCCATTTTGATCCGAAGCTTTCCCTTACTTACGGACACAGCGATCTCAAGCACGCGATCCAGCTGATTGGGCTGCTTCGCAGCGAGGGTATTCAAGCCAAAGTACAGTTGGAACCGAAAACTTCGGCTTTTGTATACTTGAAAGAATGGGGAAAGCCTGTCCAGACCGAAAACTATAAAGCCGTACAAACCAACAACGGTAACTATATCGCCTACTCCAAGGAGTTTGACCTTGCCCTCGAATTTGCGACGATCGGGCAGAAGAACCGTTTTGACACTATCATCAACCAATACGCCAAAAAGAACAGCGAAGACCAAGCCGGCCTGATCGCTAAGTCCTGGTGGCAGCCGCTCTATTACTCCCTGTCCTCCCCCGGCTCAGCCTACTCGGAGATTGCGAGCAACCGGGTCAGCGCAGGACGCTATTACGCCAAGTCCTTTTCGCTGACGGACAAGGCTTCCTCCATTGCCGATGGCTTACGTAAAATCAAGCCCGGCGTAGAGGTGGAAAGCTCCCACTTCTGGGTGGATGCTCCCTTTTATCGTTATTTGAACGGGGAAGCCCAGTAAATTTAATTAAAGCAACGAAAAGGCGCAGCCTTCCAATTCAACGGAAGCCCTGCGCCTTTTACCATAATCCGCGGTTCACCACAGCTTTTTTCAAGCTTGTATAAAACGCTTCAAGGTCTGTGTGTTCCGGCAATCCCGAAACCTGCCCGTCTCCCAATTCTATAATGATCCATTGTCCCGCTTGCGTACGAGCAATATCCATCGTGAAAAATGGACTCCGAACCTGACCTGCTATCTTTATAAAGTCCTCCAGATCTGCCTGAACTTCCTCATATGCCGCTTCATCCCAATAATTGACCATAAATACTGGCTTCCCGAACATAAAGAAAATACGATATTCCTTGGACAAAGGCATACCACTTTTCGGATGATTCGTTAAAAATTCCAAGGGTACAAACTCCCTTAACACGATACCCCCATTCATTTCCGTTCCTTGAAGTTCAACAAAACGACGAATCACGCGTTCCACATGCTCCTCATCTGTCGCATCTGGAATATAGCAGGCCTCCAGCCAATCGTGCTTCCGTGATTTAACGAAATCTTTGACCATAAGCGCCGATGTTCCGAAAGACTTGATCACCTCTCGAATATGTTTCACATCCAACTGCTCCTGCTCCAGCCACACACTACGTGGCGTAAAGTCCTGAATTACTGCATATGATTCAGGGAAATAGTGGCAGAACCTATAGCTCTCAGCACTTGTCAGCATCTTGACACGATGTGTCTCCAATGCCGCAGTCCAAGCTCCGTATGCCTCGGGTCTTAACATCCATCCACGATATAAAGCGTTCGTGTACTCGTTACCTTTTTCAGCTACTTGCTCTCGTATATTCTTGGGCACCATAGTTTGAATAGATCCTGCCTGCTTAATCTGAGTCACATCGTCAAAACTGACCAAACCCGTTTCAAAACCAAGGCTACGCGCTGCCTCGTACTCATCCCGATAATCCATATCTACACTTTTAGAATTCATAGGGTCACTACAAAATAGAAGATGCATATGGATCACCCTCCTTTCAATAAAGTGTAGTAGTCTACTACTTTCAGCACCAGACATGTTCAGCTTCTATTTAATTTGCTCATTTTGTCTATAAAATTATAATCCCATCTCTCAGATTCGATCTGGGTTTTCAACAGTTCTTTGAATCGTCGGCGCTCCAGTCTACTAGAAAAAATCCGTTTGGGAACCAATACAAACTTATGATTAGGCAACAATATATAAAAGGCAGTCAGCGTATTAATGACCCCCTTTACTTCATCCCAGTTGTACCCCGCAGAGTACGTAAAGTGGAGGCTTTCTTTTGAGAATTCATATTCTTTTTCAATAGGCCATTGCGGATGATTAAGGTAATTAGCTTTCACATCCCTGATCAAAAAGAATGGAATCACTACAAAAACCAAGATTGGAAAGAAAAACATAGCTATTGTATTAGTGTGAAAGTAATCATCTGTTATGAGCTTATAAATAGCCATGATAAGCATTAAGAATTGGATTGTCGCTAAATAACGGAGTCCCGTAGACTTCTGATACGTCCAACAAAAATTAAACAACATGATATCTTTTATCGTTAGCTTATACTTGTACTTAAATATTCCAGAATATTGCATAAAATAACTCCTTTGATGTTATACGGTTCCTCCCGAAGATGACCCTTAAATTGAAATTTTAAGATCTCCCTACCCTCGCAAAACAACGCGGCTACTAATCCAGCCGATTAAACCATCAGAAGTTTCAACACGATACCATGTTCGCCCGTCACTAGGGTCCAACACAGTATCTTGTAGAAATTCTAAATAGTCTTGATTGTGTACAATACCAACAGATTTACTACTGATGGATGGTTCTGCACGCAAATTAGCCTGGCTCACGGTAACCTGCCAGTATTCGATCTCCTCCGTATCCGCATAACCACTGTAGTAACGTCCATCAGACTTGATAATGACCCGACTGCTTATCCACCCAATTTTCCCTTCCCATGTCTGCACTTCATACCAGATGCGATCATCATTAGGGTCTATGTATTTGTGGTGCAGATATTCAAGCTCTTCGTCTCGCTCAAGTACAGCCATTGACTGAGAATGAATATCTGGTCCCTTTCGAAGATTCACCTGTGCCTCGGTAACACGCCAGTACCATGTATCTTCTTCAATCGCAGTTTCCTTAACCGGATAACTAGATTTTACGGATTTCTTTTGTAATGCTTCAGAGGTTGAAGTTGTGCTGTCAGTTGCCGTTTTAACCTTAGATGCAGTTGCATTGCCAGTAACACTTTGAGTGTCAGAGCTTGTAGCGGTTGAATTCTTAGCTTCCTGAACCTTACTTGGCTCAGACTGCTCCTTATTGCCATTAATATTAATATCAATTTGAGATGGTACGTTACACCCAGCAAGCATTATTAAGCTGGCTACTCCCAATACACCGACTCCTATTTTTTTCATTTACTATTTCTCCCCCTAAAACTACCCAGTATTTTTCGTCTTTTTGAATTATTCATTTATTTCGCAGATCATGAATATGTATCCTTCTATTAATATATCGGTTTTCAGAAAAATTTGGTAAACAAAAAAATCTACAGACTTCTCCAGCTAGCGAGTTTTACAGTTTCCAACTGCCACTCACCTGTTCCAGAAAAAAAGACTGTAGATTTTATAGATACCACTTCTAGTTATAATCCTCCCAGTAGCGGTATTCCATTTCATTCTCACCTTTGGTGACAATGATCATGTTTTCGATATGTCCGGTTTCCTTGTCGGTTCGGTAGATCATGGTGCGGGTTTCGCCCTCATCGGGAACGGAGAATAGTACCTTGTCACTGATCATGCCGCCACCGATGCCGACGACGTGCTCTCCCCAGCCAGAGGCTGCACCTGAACCTGCACCACCAACGCCAGTTCCGCGCGACAAAATAAGACCTATGCCATACCCGGTGACGGTCTGGGCCGTTTTACCCAGAGCGTGCTCTTCGGCGGATTGGGTATGCTTTTGGACCCAGTAATCATATTTGTCGGTATTTTGCTGGTAGCTGACGACGTTACCTTTTTTATCTATGGAAATATCCGTTTTTGTGCCATCCTTACCTGTCAGCTCGGTGACGGCGACGAGAGAATCGGATGTGATCTTTGACGTTTCTCCTGTATTGTAATCTGTACGGGTCACCGAGTCCTCATATTGCAGCCGCACGGCGTTCATCTGGTCGTGGATTTTCTGCATAACCTGCTTGTCTCCAATCGCCTCGGCATCTTTCAGTAATTTCTCATATTGATGGTATTTATCGGCGTCGGCCTGATCCCAGTCATCTATGTTTTGGGGCGGCTCGGAGGCATCTCCAGCGTGTTTCCCGGCTTCTCCACCGCCCGCGGACGCTGCACTAGCGCTCATAGCCGCCGCTAATGCAGTCCAGAAGCCACGCGGGTTGTCATCCGTACTTCTAAACTTCGAAGCAATGCTTTTCAGCTCAATTTCAATGGATTGAACCTTGTTTAACGCGGAAGAAAGCGTATATTTAGCCGTCCGATAGTCGTTATAAAAGCGATTTCTCTCCATACCGTCCCACTGGCTGTGAAGATTGTTCATTGTGTTATCCAGACCGTTTAACTGGTTATACAGTGTTCCGTGGGCATTGGCAAATTGGGAGGCCACGCTATCCAGTTGCTCCGGTGTGACTTGGATTTTCGTCATGATGATCACATCCCGTCTATGAAAATAGGAGATAGGCATTATTTTTTACAGTAATCCTTATTTCATATTGTAAGCTATAGAAGTCGGACATTCATGAGGATTTATACGTATTTGTGTATTCAGAAGCAGTTCCTTTGATATAATGAATTCATATGAGTTCATTTCGACAATACATTATTGAAAGTCAGGTGTTGGGACATGTCAGACAAAAAAATTATCTTTTTCGATATCGACGGTACATTACTGGACGATGACAAAAAAATGCCGCTAACGGCTGAAAAGGCTGTCTTTGCTTTGAAGGAGCAAGGGCATGAGGTGGCCATCGCAACAGGCCGTGCACCTTTTATGTTCAAGGAAATCCGCGAGCAGTTAGAAATTGATTCCTACGTTAGCTTTAATGGGCAATATGTCGTGCTTCGCGGGGAAGTCGTCGCTACCAATCCGCTGAACAGAGAGGCCTTGCAAGCGATGACCGATCTGGCACTCACACATAATCATGCGATCGTATATATGGATCATGCCAATATGAAGGCCAATATTCCTAACGATGAGCTCGTAGAGAAGTCAGTCCAAACGTTAAAGGCCAAAATTTCGGTTGGATACGATCCGCTTTATTTCCAGGGGAGAGATATCTATCAGACGCTGTTGATGTGTACGGCAGAAGAAGAGCCCTTCTATGAAGCAGTATTCAAAGCTTTTGACTTTGTACGCTGGCATCCAAGCTCTGTGGACGTTGTTCCTCACGCTGGCTCCAAAGCAAAGGGCATCCGCGAAATTACGTCCAGACTTGGCATTGCCGATGAAAATCAATACGCTTTTGGCGATGGTTTGAACGATGTGGAGATGCTGACGGCTATACATAACAGTGTCGCGATGGGCAACGGCTGTGATGAAGCCAAAGCCGCAGCTAAAATGGTCACAAAACGCGCAGATGAAGACGGCATTTTGTACGGGCTGCAAAAGCTTGGTTTGTTAAGCTAACAGGATTGCTGACTGACTGGGCAATGTTTCGGGAAAAATAAGGTCTGTTTAAAGACTTACATCCGAGAAAATAGGAGGTTGTCGTTGGATATGGAGACGGAAGGCTTACGCAATGTCGAACAGCTAGCCATGAAGAAGTACAAAATTTACAAGCAAAGCCTGCTCCGGTATTTGGCGCGTTCCATGCTGGCGAGTATGTTCATCGGGTTCGGTGTTATTGTAGCGTTCAAGACGGGCAACTTTTTTTACATGGAGCATTCTCCATTCACTTATCCCATGGCGGCGCTTACGTTCGGGGCGGCTATCATTCTGATCGCATACGGCGGCGGGGATTTGTTTACAGGCAATACCTTCTATTACACCTATGCAGCGCTCCGTAAAAAGCTGCGCTGGGGACAGGTGCTTCGGCTGTGGGCTGCCAGCTATGGCGGTAATTTGCTGGGTGCGGGGGTATTCGCGCTCCTTATTTACTTAACCGGGCTGTTTGACTCCTCCAGCGTGAACAGCTTTCTACTGAACGTGGTGGAGCATAAAATGGAAGCGCCTGCAATGCAGCTGTTCTTCCGGGCTATTTTATGTAACTGGCTGGTCTGCCTTGCCTTCTTCGTGCCCATGTTCATGAAGGAAAATGGCGCCAAAATGTTTGCCATGATGCTGTTCGTGTTCTGCTTTTTCATTTCGGGATATGAGCATAGCGTGGCTAATATGTGTACTTTCGCCATTGCCCTCGTGCTGGACCATCCGGGTACAGTCTCTGTCGCTGGTGTGATCCATAATCTCGTTCCGGTTACGCTCGGGAATCTGGTTGGCGGTGTGCTGCTGATGGGAGTCATGTACTATTCGGTGAATCTCCCGTTTTTGGACGAGGAAGAACACTAAAAAAGAAGCCGTGGGACTTAGGTTCCACGGCTTCTTTGCATTATTTTGAATTAGTACATTTTGAATTAGAGCATGCAGCGTCTACAGGTGTTTACGTATCTGTTATCCTTCTTGAGCAGGAAAATGAATAAATTCCTCCAGCTCCTTGAACAGCTTTTTGGGATTAACGGTGTCAGGTACCACCAGAGTTAGCGGTTCATCCAGCTTTAGCACATACATGCCTAAAATGGATTTGGCATCTGCCATGCCGCTTTTGCCATGAATCCAAATGTCATAGGTATAATTCGAAACGATTTGATTGATTTTTTCAATATCCTTAACGTCTTTTACCTTGATGGGTGTCATCATTGCACAGCACTCCCCTGCGTTGAATTGGGACTTACGAAACAAGTCTCAACTTCACTTTACCCCATATGAAGCATGTTGCAAAATCTTAATTTAGAAACTGTACTTGCCAATAATCACTTCAATAATTTGGAA
>NZ_ASRY01000217.1 GCF_000520815.1 Paenibacillus maysiensis
TCATCTGGCTCGCCGTCTGGTTGGGCCAATGTATCAGCATTTGCTGCCGGTGGCCTGCTTTGTCGGAATCGTCATTTTGGTCACTGCGGATACGATTGGACGTTCCGTGTTTCAGCCGAATGCGATTCCGGCGGGTGTGGTGGTTGCTGTGGTAGGGGCTCCGTATTTTTTATTTTTGCTGTCCCGAACGAAATGACAGATGGAAAATGACAGATGGAATAGGTACATAAACTCACAAGCTGAAGCTTTCTAAATAATATGGAGCTTCTATGACATAGGAGGAATAAAGATGAAAAAAAATGGATTAAAGCGTTCATGGGTGGGCATGGTTCTTATTTTATGTATGGTGATGCTGTCCGCTTGTGGACAAGCAGCAGACAACAAAGCTGCCGATACGAAAGCAGCGGACAACGGCGAGAAAACGGTCAGCGCGGATTCGCGCATTGCTTCCATGTCCATTCATTTGACGAACAATCTGCTGGCGCTGGGTATTACTCCGGCTGGCTCGGTCATCGGTGGAGATGTTAAGGACTTTTTACCCCATGTAAAAGATCGGCTCCAAAATACCCGCAAGCTGGGCGTTGTCACAGACCCGGATATGGAAGCCGTGCTGGACCTGCAACCTGACCATATTTTTCTAGACAAAAAATATTCGGGAACCGATGTAGCCAAGTATGAAAAAATCGCGCCAACCGAGGTCTTTGATCTGGACGAGGGCACATGGAAGGATCAACTGAAAAAAATAGCTGTTATGGTCAAGCATGAAGCGCAGGCGGACGCTTTCCTGAAAGATTACGATGCCCAACAGGAACGGGTTAAAAAGCTGATCCATCAAAAAATAGGCGACGGAACCGTGATGGCTATTCGTGTTACAGCGAAGGAAGTCCGCGTAATGGGCATGAAGCGCCCGGTAGGTCCGCTGTTGTATCAGGATTTGGGCTTGAAGCCAGCCAAGGGTGTGGAAAAGATCAACAAGGCATATCAGGTCGTATCCCAGGAGGTTTTGCCGGATTATGATGCCGATGCGATCTTTGTCATTATCAGTAAAGGCGCGGATGCCCAAAAGGTGTACACGCAACTGGAAGGAAACGCGGTATGGCAAGGACTCAAAGCAGTGAAGCAGGGTCATGTCTACATGCTGGACGGACAGCCTTGGCTGGACTATTCGGCAATGGGACACAAAATCGCTCTGGATAATGCAGAGCAACTCTTTTCCAAATAAGCTTTAACGTACAGCATAGCCGTATTCCCTAATGCACTTATTGCAGGTGGGGAATACGGCTTTTTGGCGAACACCTAAGCTGCAAGTCGGATGCCAGATAGTTCCCAGGTCAGCCGACAACCGCTTTCTTTTCTGATATCATGTACGTCAACAAACCAACGTGTCAGCTCAGCCACTCCATAACCAAAAGAGCCGCCGCGAACAAAAATCGGGCAGCTCCGGTACACATGAGGATTGCGAGTTATGGACGTTTTTTGCGCAAAAAAATCGGCTTGAGCCCAATAAAGCCGATGGCGGCAAGGATCAGATTCACCCAGGGTGAAATGCTGAACACGGGCAGTGCGCTGCGCAGGGCCAACCCTGCGACCAGAATCACCACGACTAACACGATATATAGCAAGATGGACTTGAGGTCTATGCGGGGCTTCACGGGCATATAATCTTGCTGTGCTTCCTCTCCTTCTTCCGGGCGGTCCATAAAATTCATCAGCGCTTCAACCAGCAGAATGGCTCCTGCGGCGATGATGATCAGGGTAGACAGGTTAACTTTTTCGAAAGGAGCAACATCTCCGCCTGTGAACGTTACAAACCATCCGATAATCGCCTGTGTCAAAAAAAACATGGACAAGGAAATCCATGCAATAAGCGTATAATTTTTGGCTTTGCTCATTTCTTCCTCCTGCTTTGCGGGCGTATTCCGTCTGGCGGAACCGCCAATACGTAACAAAAACAGTATACGTGAGTAAGCTGCGGATGGCAAAAGGCTTTATCTAAGCAATGTATATTACCGCTGTATTCTCCTCAAACTGGATAAAGGGTGAGCATGCGGAGCATCCTGAATGTAAATGTGGAGAGGATGTGGCATTATGAAGCTGGATAAGCAAGCGGATTATGCGGTTAATAAACGGCTGGAAGCCGCTCCAGTTAGAAACAGTGTGGAGGCCTTGCCTGTGAACGTGAGTCATCGGAACGTTCAGGGGATATTCCCGACGTACCGTATTCTGGACGATGCTGAATGGGCTCAGGATACCGAGTTTGCAGGTGATCTGGGCGAAGAGAGCTACCACAGCTTATGGCATGAGGATCAGAATAGCGGTGCCTCTTACAGACTGGAATGGGAGGGGCGTACGGAGACCCACGAAATGTTCAGGAACAGCTACGAATAGTCTGCTGGATGAAGTTAATTTTCCCACCAAGTAATGCAATATGGCGTTCCTCGTTATCGTTGCGGGGAGCGCCATTTGTTCGTTTTTTCTCCGTTATAACTGACAGGTTGACAAGGAAGCAGGGCAATGATAGACTGACTTTACTATAAATCTTATTAAACTTATCGGAATTAAAGTGAAAGAATATTTTGCTGAGCATCTTAATTATCAATCATTAATCATAACAAGGAGCTTCGCAAGGTAGGGGTGCCCATGCAGCATAGCAGCTTGGTGACGGTGAAGCTTGAAACAGGGGGACAATCATGATGGAACGGCAAATTGGAATTCGCTTTGAAAATGAGGAGCTGGCCGCAACGATTCATTATCCGAGCAATCCGAATGAAGGAGACCGTCAGAGACGGGTACCGCTCGTAGTGATATGCCACGGATTTGTGGGCAATCGTATTGGGATAGATCGGTTATTCGTAAAGACTGCGCGTGAGCTTGCGGAAGGGGGATATTTTGTCCTGCGCTTTGATTTTGCCGGTTGCGGGGAAAGCACGGGTGACTACGGCAAGCAAGGGCTGGAGTCGATGATTAATCAGACACGTACCGTGCTCGATTATGCCGTGAATTGTGCAGACATCGACCCGACCAAGGTGACGCTGATCGGTCACAGTCTGGGTGGCGCGGTCGCCCTTCTCACAGCGGTACGGGACAAGAGAGTACAAAATCTGGTGCTTTGGTCGGCGGTTGGCTACCCGTTCAATGACATTGTTAAAATTACGGAGCGGAGCGTGTACGATGAATCCGTGAAAAGCGGTCAGGCCGACTATTTGGGCTACAAGTTCACACCTGCTTATTTTGAATCGCTTGCTCAGTTCCAGCCGTTTCAGGAGGCCGTCAAGTTTAACGGGGATGTGCTCGTTATTCACGGAACCTCGGATGATATCATTCCTGTGGATTATGCATTTCTGTTTCAAAAGGTATTTTGGATGCGTCCAGAGGGACGTTGCGACAAAGAAATTATTTTTCAGGGAGATCACACCTTCTCTTCCGGTAAAGAACGGCAACGGTTGATCGACCGGACGCTGGAATGGCTGGATAAGCAGGAGAATATTCAGAGGGATTGGCAGCACTGGATGATCTGATTTCAGGCTGTAACGGATTGTATTGGAAATTGCGCCTCCACCGGAGTAAAATGGAAGAGTAACACTATACTGGCGTGTGGAGGTTGGCAGCGATGACATTACCCTCAATTTTTGTTGCGCATGGTTCACCGACACTGGCTTTAGAAAACAATGCATACACCAGCTTTCTTGCAGAGCTGGGCGCGAGCCTGCCCCGACCCAAAGGAATAGTCATTTTTTCCGCGCATTGGGATAGTGCTGATCAATGTATCGGCGCGGATGATCAGCATGCAGCGTTGCACGATTTCTATGGCTTTCCTGAACAAATGTACACACTCGATTACCCTGCACCAGGCGATCCGAAGCTGTATGAGGAGATAGAGCATCTGTTCAGTCAGCATAACCTGTTCCACCAGCCGGTTCGGAACCGGGGACTGGATCATGGAGCATGGGTGGTTTTGCGGCATATATATCCTGATGCGGACATCCCGGTCGTCCCGCTCTCCATTGATTCTAGGCGCGCTCCGCAGGAGCAGTATGAGATTGGGCGGATGCTGGCACCATTGCGTGAACAGGGTATTTTGATCATCGGTAGCGGCGGGTTGGTCCACAATTTGCGAACACTCAAGCAGACGAATGAGCCTGCGGATTGGGCGGTTCAATATGATGACTGGATCGGTCAGCAGCTTCAGGACTGGAATTTGCGTCATTTGTTCCAATATGACAAAAAGGCTCCTTATGCCAAACAGGCGGTTCCCTCTTATGGGATAGAGCATTTTTCACCGCTGTTTTACGCGATGGGGGCAGCGGATGACCAGCGCTCGGCGAAGAAGCTTTTTCAGTCCTATGTCCTGGGCTCACTGAGTCTCAATTGTTGGGTTTTCGGGCAAGAACGTGATACGTAAATGTGAAAAAGAACTTCCGAATCCACATGGCTAGTGGGAATGGAAGTTCTTTTGTGTATATAAGGGAGTTACTGTAGGGTGTGTTCCTGTAAAACTTGATCAGGAAGTGGGTACGTTCTTTTTCAGCCAGTCGGATACCTGTGCAGTATGTTTATCCCCGTTTTGATCCAGCAGTGCCACGAAGGCTTTTAGTTTTTGTACATAAGGACTAGCTGAGCCACTGTTGCGTTGAATTACCAGTTGATATCCTTTTTTGGCGTTAGAATGAATCTTCTTGGTATCGTAATCGAATAATGGCGTATTGTTCGTGCCGTAGAAGGTATAGAAATAGTACAGATCATGCAATTCTTTGACAGCTAGTGTACGGTTGGAATGTGGATATTTGTTTAAAAAGTCTTCCTGTGCCAGCACCCGTCCAGACAACTGCTGATATCCGATATGCAGCGCGGCATCCTTGGTAGACGCCTGTCCAGATTCCACTGCCATGATGTCAATATAGCTGCGGATATCTGCCGTGGTGTACTTTCCGAAAACTTTATATTTTTCATAGTTTATTACAGGATAATACATACCTTCTGCGGTTTCCAGTTTGTATCCGGCATCTCTGGTTTGGGTCAGTAATTTCTTTAGGTTCGTATCCTTGGTGCGGCTAATTACATTTGTGAACGAATCGCCGGGTTTATAAATAGTATTGATTTTGGTCTGAACAGAAGCTGGGTATAAGGCTTGTGAATAAGAATCCAATTGCTTGGTTTGCGCATTTTCCAGATGAAGCGTCATGATGGTGACTTGAGAGGCTGGAATGGATTGAATGTGTTTTTGCAAATAAGCGAATGCCTGAGGTAGCTTGCCGGGTTGACGCAGCAGTTGCTCGAAGGTCTTGGAGATACCTTGAACACTTTCCGATTGAGACGTTGTTGTAGTCGATACTGCTGCTTCGGCTTGTGATGGATATCCCAGTCCCATAGTCTGTACTGTGAAAGTTACTGTCGCGAGCATGAGGTAGGCTTTGGTGATTTTTTTCATGATATAACCCTCCATGGCTTTCTTTGGTGTAACTGTAGTGTATAGGGGGAATGTATCGTGAGCATTCCGGATTGTATCCAACTTGTAAACGTTTAGGGCAATGATGAATCGGATATAAAAGGGAGATTTCAAACCGGGAGGAGGGACAGCGGCATAACTGCACAAGAACGAAAATTATAAGCCAGAATGCAGCATCGTAGCTGTACAAAGCCGAAACATATAAAAAAAGAAGCATTACTGCACAAAAAAACAACCATTAGCCCGGAGGGTAACGGTTGTTTTGGGGGTAGCTTAAGCTATTTTTCGAGCGGGATCTGCTGGAAAGGTATCTTTATTTTTACGGAACAGTCCACGCAGGAAGGGCAGTACCCAACGATCCAAGCCAATCCGTCCAGCGTTTGCGCCAGCAACGACAAGGAAGATTTCAAACAGCAGGTAGATTGCATTCGTGCTTACCGTGCCCGAGAACAGGAACGAGAAGTTCATGACCATTGCCATCAGGGCAGCTAATGTAGTCAGTGTACCAAGAAGCAGCCCAACTCCGACCAGGAATTCACCCAGTGGGATCAGTACGTTGAACAAACCGACATTTGGCAGGGCAAAGGCTTCAAGGAACGATCCCCACCAGCCTTGTACAGCGGGATGTTCTCCGCCTGTTTTAGCAATGGCCCCCGAGATAAATCCGCCTGCATCGAATCCGCCAGTCAGCTTCTCAAGTCCATGGGTCATCCATTCATATCCCAGATAAACCCGTACTATAGTCAGCAGCCACATTGCTACTTTATTTTCACGCAACCAGTTGTTAAACATTCAAACCACTCCTCTTTCGTATCTTATAATGTTGTTTGTATTTTATTTGGTTTGGGATGATCATCTCTGCTACACCCTTATTGTATTAGGTTCAGTTACAGTTTTTTGTGATAAAAATCACAAAGTATGAATATTTTTTAAATTTTAATGTCTTTAGATAAGTATTCTATAGAGATGAGGTGTTTCAATCGAGACAGAAACAGGAAATAACGCTTATAATGAGAAAAATGTCTAACTGGAGGGATGAACTTGTCCAGGCCCATTTTCAATCGAAGACGATGGTTGTGTGTGATGACCTCGGTTTTGCTATGTATGACCATGATGTCTTGTTCTGCTTTGTCCAAATCGGGTGAATCAGAACCCGCACCTCAACCGCTTAAGCAAGAAACACAGCCGGAGGCGCTTGAGCCGTCCAAGGAACCGACTATTCCGGCATTTATAGCTCCGCTTACGGGTCTTCCGGTGCAGCAGCCTGTTCTGGAACGACCGCTCGCCATTATGATTAATAACGCTCCAGCCGCACGGCCTCAGGCGGGACTTAGCGAGGCGGACATGGTATATGAAGTTCTCGCGGAAGGTGGAATTACCCGTTTGGTAGCTTTTTTCCAAAGTCATGGCGGAGATGTGAAAATAGGTCCGGTCCGCAGCATCCGGCCGTATCTGATTGAGCTGGGTGAAACTTATGGGGCATTGCCGATACACGCCGGGGGAAGTACAGATGCCTATGCGATTTTACAGCAGCAGCGAAAGGAGCATCTGGATGAGATTTCGAATGGGGGGGCTTACTTCTGGAGAAGCAAGGATCGCCGTCCTCCACACAATCTGTACACAGATGTGAACAGACTTCGCCAAGGAAGCGAAAGCAAAGGCTACGCCAGGCAGACGGTGGTTCCGGTATATAACTACCTTAAATCCGGTGAAACCTCGGTCATGGGGGACGAGGATGCAGTATCTTTGCAAATCCGCTTTTTGCTTAAAAGCTACAAGGTATCTTACACCTACGATCCGTCTGATCAGCAATATAAACGTTTTGTGAACGAAAAGTCACATGTGGATCAAAACAATAACAAGCAGCTCTCTGCGGCCAATGTCATTGTGATGAGCACCAGGCACCAAACGCTGGATGATGTAGGCAGATTGAGCGTTAAGCTGAATGGCAGTGGAGAGGCCATGGTGTTTCAACAGGGACGGCTGATACATGCTGAGTGGCAGCATACGTCCGGTGATGCGATTCGTTTTATGAAAAATGGAGTTGAAATTCCGTTAGTACCAGGTACATCCTATATACATGTAGTTCCGGCGGACGTTTCGTTGAACGAGCATGTAAGTGTAGAAGCAAAGTAAAGTATACGAAATTCACCTTTTAAGGTATAATTTGTCGGATAATGCACTTCCTTGTCGGGCAATGTATACTTAATATTGTGAAATTTGCCTTTACAAACTTTACAAAAACATTGATGAGTGTGATAAGATAGCAAAGGTTGTCTAATGCAGTCGAAACAGGTTGCGGATATTTTCGTAAAGGGGTAATCGTTAATGAGATTGAAGAAAAAGGATATATTCTTCGAGACGTTGGAAAATATGGCAGATACAATCGTGCAAGCAGCCGATTACTTTGCCCAACATACTTCAAATCTTCAAGATGTGGTTCTGTTTACTAATGAAATGAAGAAGTATGAAAATAAGTGTGATGATTACACACACACGATTATTACTGAGCTGAACAAGACCTTCATTACGCCGCTGGAACGCGACGACATCATGGAACTGACAACGACCATGGATGATGTGCTGGACGGTCTGGAAGCGACGGCCTCTCGTTTTTATATGTACAACATTACGGAGCCGGACGAGTATATTGTGCAGTTCGCTGATATTTTGCGTCAGTCGGCTTGTGAAATTCAGAAGGCTGTACATTTGCTTTCACAGAAAAAGCTGCTGGCCATCCGTGAATATACCATTCGCCTGAACGATTTGGAAAACCAGGGGGATGAGCTGTTGCGTATTTGCATCAAAAACCTGTTTGCAACCGTGACTGATCCTATTGAACTGATTAAACGCAAAGAATTGTACGAACGCCTAGAAACGACAACGGATTCATGCGAGGATGTTGCAAATATGCTGGAATCCATCATTATGCGTAACTCGTAAGGGAGTCCTTTTACATGGATACAAGTTTACTGGTATTAGGTATTGTTATTTTTCTTGCTCTGGCATTTGATTTTATTAACGGTTTTCATGATACGGCGAACGCTATCGCAACCTCGGTATCTACCCGTGCGTTGACGCCGCGTCGTGCGATTATTATGGCTGCGGTCATGAACTTTCTCGGAGCCATATTGTTTACAGGGGTTGCCAAGACGATTGGTGGAAGTGTCGCTGACCCTACCAAGCTTACGAACGGGATTGATATCGTCATTGCGACGCTGATCGCAGCGATTATCTGGAATCTGCTCACATGGTGGTTCGGTATTCCTTCCTCATCTTCCCACGCATTGATTGGTGCGCTGGCGGGGGCTGTGTATGTAGGTGCCGGATCGGAGAAATTGAACTGGAGTGGCTTCATCGGAATTGTCGAGGGACTTATTTTCTCCCCGCTGATTGCTTTTGTAATCGGTTATATCGTAATGATCATTTTAAAATACATCTTCGCTCGTCGCAGTCCGCATACGGTGAACAAAGGTTTTCGCACGATGCAGGTCATTACGGCAGCGATTCAATCGTTCACGCACGGTACGAATGATGCTCAGAAGGCAATGGGAATTATCACATTCGCACTCGTTTCGGCGGGTTATCAGGATCATCTGGAAGTGCCGATGTGGGTTAAAATTTCGGCCGCAACAGCCATGGCGCTCGGTACGTCCATTGGGGGCTGGAAGATCATCAAGACGATGGGCACCAAGATTTTTAAAATTGAGCCGATCAATGGCTTCGCTGCTGATATTTCCGGAGCTTCGGTTATTTTCACAGCCACGCTGCTTCATTTACCGGTAAGTACCACTCATGCCATTACTTCGGCTATTTTGGGTGTTGGGTCTGCGAAGCGTTTTTCCGCTGTACGTTGGTCGCTGGCTGGTCGCATTGTCATTACTTGGGTCATTACGATTCCAATTTCTGCTTTATTGTCAGGTTTGATTTTCAAAATTCTTTTTTAGTTCATCATTATTTCTCGAAAAATAAGTACACACTATAGGATACACAATAAGCTTCCGTCCGCTTTTTGCGGCAGGGGCTTATTGGCATTACAGGGGCAAAAACAGGTCTTTTAAACCTTACCCAACCAGACAGATCCATGAAACATTTTTAAAAAAATATCTGACATCAAAGTAGTCAATTTTTGATAACTCCTGTAGAATAAACAGAAAACTTTGAACCGTTCAACTGACTGGAGGAACTTATGCGAAAATCTGGAAAACTAATAGCGCTCATGATTTGTCTGTTTTTTGTGGTTGCTCTGGCCGGTAATTTCGGCGTAGTAGCACATGCAGAAAACAAAACAAAATATGATATCGGCACGGATACAACGTTCGCGCCTTTTGAGTTTGAAGATGTTGATGGTAAATTTGTCGGAATCGACATGGATCTGCTAGCCGCTATCGCCAAGGATCAGAATTTTGACTATACCATTAAGCCTCTTGGCTTTAATGCGGCAGTGCAGGCCCTTGAAACGAATCAAGTGGACGGCGTCATTGCCGGCATGAGTATTACAGATGAACGTAAGCAAAAATTTGATTTTTCTGAACCGTATTTTGATTCAGGTGTGGTCATGGCGGTCCGTAAGGATAATGATACGATTAAACGCTATGAGGACCTGAAAGGGCAGCGTGTCGCAGTTAAAACAGGAACAGAGGGCTATACGTTCGCAGAGTCCATTAAGGCCAAATATGGCTTTACTACGGTTCCGTTCGATGATTCCTCTCAAATGTACGATGAGGTTAAAACTGGAAACTCAGTCGCATGTTTTGATGACTATCCGGTGCTGGCATACGGAGTGACACAGAATAATGGGCTCAAGCTTGTGACAGACAAGGAAAAAGGCGGTTCTTACGGTTTCGCTGTCAATAAAGGCAGAAACCAGGAGCTGGTGGAGAAATTTAATGCAGGGCTTGTGAATCTTCGCAACAGCGGGGAATATGACAAAATCATGTCCAAGTATCTGGGCGAATCCGGCAAAGGTGCGGCACCTGTAGAGCGTGGTCGTTGGGAACTCATTTCCGCTTCTCTGCCTTCGCTGATCAAAGGAATGGGAAATACGCTGCTGTACACGCTTGTATCCCTGCTGGTAGCTTTTGTGCTGGGTCTGGTGTTCGGCTTTATGAAGGTGAGTCACAATAAACTGTTCCGTGGTATTGCAACAGTTTTTGTCGATGTTTTCCGTGGTATTCCGCTGATCGTACTTGCTTTCTTTATTTACTTTGGGATTCCGCAGGCACTGGATTTTAAAATGCCGCTCTTTGTCGCGGCCGTACTGACGTTGTCTCTGAACGCGGGAGCTTATGTGACAGAGATAATCCGTGGAGGTATTCAGTCCATTGATCCGGGACAAATGGAAGCGGCTCGTTCTCTTGGTTTGCCATACCGGACGGCTATGCTCAAGATCATTTTGCCGCAGGCTGTGAAAATCATGATCCCATCGTTTATCAATCAGTTGGTTATTACGTTGAAGGATACGTCAATTTTGTCCGTTATCGGTCTGGTCGAATTGACCCAATCAGGTAAGATCATTATTGCGCGGACGTTCCAATCCTTTGATATTTGGCTGGTGGTTGCGGTGATGTATCTTATCGTCATTACAGTCCTGACCAAAATTTCCAACCGTCTTGAAGGGAGAGTTCGCCGTGGGTAAAATTATCGTCAAGAACCTGAAAAAAAGCTATGGCAGTAACGAAGTACTGAAGGGCATTGATATGCAAGTACAGGAAGGCGAGGTTGTCTGCGTCATTGGCCCCTCGGGTTCGGGGAAAAGCACGTTTTTGCGTTGCATTAACATGCTGGAGGAAATTACCGCAGGCGAGGTCATCGTGGATGACTACAACTTGAGTGACAAGAGTGTGGACATTAACAAGGTCCGTGAAAATATAGGTATGGTGTTTCAGCATTTCAACCTGTTCCCGCATATGACGGTGCTTAAGAACATTATGTTCGCGCCGACAGAGCTGGGTAAACAGTCCAAGCCAGAGGCCCGGGAGACCGCGTTGAAGCTGCTGAAGCGTGTGGGGTTGTCCGATAAGGCAGATGCATTGCCAGGACAGTTGTCCGGCGGTCAGAAGCAGCGTGTGGCGATTGCACGCGCGCTGGCCATGAACCCGGATATTATGCTGTTTGACGAGCCGACCTCGGCGCTTGATCCTGAAATGGTCGGAGAAGTGCTCGGCGTCATGAACGATCTGGCCCGTGAAGGTATGACGATGATGATCGTGACGCATGAGATGGGTTTTGCACGCGAAGTAAGCGACCGTGTCGTGTTCATGGACGGCGGCTACATCGTGGAGGAAGGAACGCCACAAGAGGTATTCGGTAATCCGCAAAATGAGCGGACGATTAGTTTCTTAGAGAAAGTATTGTAAGTGGGGCAGGGTTTGCGTTGAATGTGTGAGATGTGCTCTTTGTGAGACGCTCCGCGGTCCATTTGATCTTTCGATCGCTGTTGCCCCCGGATTTCCTGAATAAGCTCATGGCTGGAGAAATCCGGGGGCAAAGGCGAGCGCTGACGCTTCTTCAGATTCAAATGGACCGCTGCGCTACTACTCGCTGAATCGACTTCCTTTTTTCACAGAAGCCTGCCCCACTCTTTTGGGGTGGAGCAGGAGAGGGAACTGGCAGCGCTGTGCTTGCTGCGCTGGGGGAATAACGAGGTAAGTATTATATTCTGGTAGTAGATCCATTTTGCTTTTTTTAGAAAATGAACTAAAGAATACAACGAGTTGAACGAGAACGAAGTGGGCGCAACAGCGATGGGAAGCACCATCCGACCGCGGAGTGGCACTTCGTAGGACGCAGGTGGTTGTTCTTTTATGATGTTTATTTCCATAAGTGGAGGGCTTACTTTGAAGATCAGGACGGCTAGAGAAGAGGATATTCCAGCCCTAGCTTATTTGATGGAGGAATTGGGTTATCCTACATCTGTAGAGGAAATGAAGCAGAGATATGATCGTATCGCTTCTAATCCTAACTATCATACCCTGGTGGCCGAAATTGAAGGCGAAGTGGTGGGGATGGTTGGGCTACACTATGATATCTTTTATGAAAGAAATGAAGATTATGCGCGTATCGTTGTTTTTGTGATGGATTCGAAGCATCGTAATAAAGGCATCGGTAAGGCGCTAAATCAGGAAGCGGAAGCTTGGACCAAAGAGAATGGTTTGGTTGCCATTGCTTTGAACAGCGGTAATCGGAGTGAGCGACAGGATGCGCATCAATTTTATCGACGGTTAGGCTATGAAGCGACAAGTACAGGCTTTGTGAAATTAATTGAAGCATAATTATCATTTGAGTTGCATTGTATTGTATAAGGATATCTTGGGGGATTGTGATGGCCCAGGGGTATCCTTTTCTTTATTTGGCTATATGAAGCATGAATACGGGGCTTGAGATTTGTATAACGCTGAATAGCTTATATACAATGTAAATAGAATCAATGACAGTAGTGTTAGGCGAGGGGGTTGTACGGTGATACGTACATTGGTTATAGGCCATGATCATCGGGTGATAGTGGGGCAGCCACTGGAGCAGATCGTCATGGAGGATTATATATGGATGTGGGTGGATTTTAGCGAGCCTACCGATCATGAATCGGAGCTGCTGACGAGTTATTTTCATTTTCATCCGTTGGCTGTAGAAGATTGTTTGCATGTTCTGCAACGTCCAAAACTGGATTACTACGAGGATGTGCAATTTCTGGTGGTACATGCGCTGGATGTAGATACATTGGATGCGGAAGAAGTGGATATGTTTATTAGCAGCCGTTTCTTGGTGACATACCATCATCATGAACTGGAGGAGCTTGATCAGGCTTGGGAGCGGATTGTCCAGCATGCTAATGAACGCAAAATTTGGTCGCGTGGGCCGCTGGCTGCGGCTTATACCGTGGTGGACAAGCTGGTGGATAACTATTTCCCGAGTTTGTTCATGATTGAGGATGAGCTGGCAGAGCTGGAGAGCCTAGGCGGGCGTGAATCGGTGGAGGACTTGATGAAGCAGGTATTTGCCCTGCGAGGCAGGCTGCTCAAGCTGCGCCGTACGATTGTGCCGATGCGGGATTTGGCGTACCGGGTTCTTAATTCGCAGCATGTACAGGGTAAAGGGGAGCATAGGGCCTATTTTACGGATATTTATGACCATCTGCTCAAGCTGACCGACATGCTGGAGGCCGACCGCGAAATGACAGCCGACCTGAGAGATAGTTATATTTCGCTTAATTCCAACCGCATGAATTCGATCATGAAGACGTTGACCGTCATTACGACTATTTTTATGCCCCTGACGCTGATTGCGGGTATCTATGGCATGAATTTTTCGTATATGCCCGAGTTGGGCTGGAAATACGGTTATTTTGGAGTACTGTTCTTTATGTTCATATTAAGTGCGGCGATGGTAATCTGGTTTATGCGTCGGGGCTGGTTCAAATAAAATAGCCTACTTTCTTTTGCGCTTGCGCGGACGTCTGCGCGGGGTAGTGGTGCTTTTGCGCTGCGTCTTTTTCCGGCGTGGGCGCGGTGGTGTGTATTCATCCAATTCCTCGGCGATTTCCGTTGCAGAATTTTTACTCGCGGATTTTCCGAATACCGGTAGCGCGCCCATAATCAGCTTCGCCATCGGAGCAAACTGCTGCACGCTGGACATGACCTTTTGTACCTTGCCGAAAGTAGCGACAATCCCGTCAATGCCGCCCATACGGTCAATGATGCCTTTAATTTCGCCGAGGTTGCCGAGACCGCCGAGTAGCCCTCCTTTCGCTGGGACCGGATCAGGTGTGACCACGGCGGCGGATTCTGTAATACTTGATGGCGCCTCATAAGGCACGAGTCCAGAGGAATCGACTTGCGGAACATCGCTATACGGGTCGAGTCCCGGATACGGAGATGAATTATACGGATCGGAAAGGGAACGCTGTGGCGGCCTCCGATGATAGTAGTGTCCAGGCATGAGATCACATTCCTTTGCAGGTTGATACTCTACTGTATGTTACAAACGCACAGTGGGTTTAGGCGTGTGGCCCGAAATTAGGTATAAAAGCGGATTTGGGCTCAAGCACAGTACGATCCTGCTGAAAAATAATGCTGTTCTGTGATGCGTGAAATCGTTAACGCTTGAAAAACCGACTATTCCTCGGGTACAATGGGGATAGATCGTAACCTTGGGAGATGATAATCCATGCAGCTCAAAAAGCTTAATGATAAAAGTATTGATCAATTGTTCGAAGCCATCCTAACTTTAAAAAATTTGGAAGAGTGCTATGTATTCTTCGATGATTTGTGTACGATTAATGAAATTCAATCCCTCTCTCAACGTCTGGAAGTTGCCCGTATGCTGGGCAAAGGCAGTACGTATAACCAGATTGAAGCAGAGACGGGTGCCAGCACAGCTACGATTTCACGTGTTAAACGTTGCTTGAACTACGGTAATGACGGGTATAAATTGACACTTGAGCGTCTGGGGCGCTAATGCGAAGCCCTGGGGTACTGGTCATTAGCCATGGCTCAAGGGAGTCGTATTGGGTGGAACAGGTGGATCAGGCAGCCGCAAAGCTTCACTTGCCGAAGGATATGCCGTTAGAGGTTTCATTTTTGGAAACGGTTAAAGGAAGATTGATCCAGGATGGGATTGACCGTTTGGAAGCCCGAGGTGTGACAGATTTGCTGGTTGTGCCCTTGTTTATGTCGTCCGGCAGCACGCATGTAGACGAGATCAGTTATGCGCTGGGAGTCAAGGATACGCCAAACAAAGAAACGGATTTGGAGCCTTTTCGAGTCAAGGCGTGTGTGCATTTTGGCAGTCCGCTGGATGATGGAGAAGATGTGGCTCACATGGTTTGGGACAAGGTTAGCCCATTGTCGGTCAACCCTGCGAGAGAGACTATTTTGCTTGTGGGACATGGCAGTGTGCATGATGGCTTTTTTCAGCGCTGGGAGCGAGGGATTTCTTCGTTAGCCCGTACGGTGCAAAGGGTGAGTCGTATCGCAACGGACTATGCCTTGCTGAATCCTGAGAGTGTATATGATAAGGTAGCGTATTGGAAGCAGGAGCGGGGTCGTGATGTTATTGTGGCGCCACTTTTTTTAAGCTCGGGATATTTTACAAGTCGTATCATTCCTGGACGATTACAAGGGCTTGAATTCCGTTATTCGGGAGATCCTCTGCTGCCGCATCCCCTGCTCACAAGCTGGATGAACGGGCAAATTCATGAACTGCTGCATAGAATGCAGAAGCAAGAGTGAGCAATAGGCCGCTTGTTTCAGCTACAGCTTTATCATAGCCTGAAATTTCCGTATTTAGGCAAGCGTTGGCTTCTTTTATTGTAAAAGAGGCCTTTTTCCAGTATGATGATATTTTGTATAGAGTGAATATGATGAATGAGAATATAAACATAAATATCATTAAATATACGGGTGGCGTAACGGGAATGAAAAGTGCTAGATTGATCTATAATCCGACCTCCGGACGTGAGGAAATGAAACGTCGCCTTGCGGACATTTTGCGGCGTCTGGATGAAGGTGGTATTGAAGCTTCTTGCCATGCAACTACGGGCGAAGGGGATGCAACTCGTGAGACAGCAGAAGCCATTGAGCGCGGGTATGATATGATTATCGCCGCAGGCGGGGATGGTACATTGTACGAAGTTATTAACGGGATGGCCGAAAAGGAAAACCGTCCGCCCTTGGGCGTATTCCCGCAAGGGACGACGAATGATTTTGCCAGAGCATTGGGCATACCGAGGCAGTGGGAGGATTATTGTGATTTGGTTATTCGCCAAAATCCGAAGCCGCTGGATATCGGAAAAGCCAACAACCGTTATTTTATCAACATCGCAGGCGGCGGTACTTTGACCGAACTTACGTATGAAGTGCCAAGCAAGCTGAAAACGATGATTGGACAGTTGGCTTATTATTTTAAAGGTGTGGAGAAAATGGTCAGCCTTGCCCCGCAAGAACTGATTATCAAGGCATCGGGTCAGGAAGTGATACACGACGAGTTCATGCTTTTCCTGATTGCTAATACGAACTCGGTGGGTGGATTTGAAAAGCTGGCACCCGGCGCGACCATTGATGATGGGCTGCTCGATGTGATCGCTGTGCGCAAATGTAATCTGGCGGAAATGATCCGGTTGGTGACACTCGCGCTGCGTGGTGAGCATTTGCAGGACAAGAAAATCGTTTATTTTAAAACGGATTACATGGAAGTTACCTCACCCGGCTATGTCCAGCTTAATCTGGATGGCGAACTGGGTGGTACCCTGCCAGCCACTTTCCGCAATTTGCCACAGCATTTGAATGTTTTTCGGTAAGGAATGACGGTGAGTGTTTTCACTTCTCATTGCAGTACTGTACAGCACAGTACATGGAATGTAGAGTTGGAAGTATTTTTCGCTATGACGATATCGGTTCTTGCCGTTCTCCGTGGGGAGTAACGGCATTTTCGAGTTCACGGTACTGGTGTTAATGTGTAGAGCACTGACCATATGATTATATATGGAGTTGTATGCCAATCATGAGCATAAACAGGTTTGAAAAGATTATCAGAAAGAAGTGACATCTATAATGACGACTAACCGTAGCGGACGTGGAAAAAGCCGCCGGAATGCAGCAGCTCCCATTCAAGGGAAGCCGCAGAAAAAGACCGTGTCGATGAACAGTGAAAGAGGAGAGGGCCAGCTTCAAGCTGGAACAGGAAATGGAAGTGCGAGTGGAAGTGCGCAGGAAAGGGAACGGAAGACATCGGAAAAGGGACGTGGATCGCGTCGTTCTTCCGGTGGTGGATGGAGTCAGGATACATCCAATCGTAACCGAGTCAGCGCAGAGCGTACCGAGCTGCCTGTGCAAAAAAACGATGAAGCCGTGATGGACATCATCGGCATGAATCACGATGGCGAAGGTGTGGGACGCGTTGAAGGCTTTACGCTGTTCATTCCGGGTGCGTTGCCGGGTGAAAAGGTACGGATAAAGGTGCTGAAAACGAAAAAGCAGTATGGCTATGCCAAGCTACTGGATATCGTGCAGGCAAGCCCCGACCGGATTGCAGCTCCCTGTGCCATCTACGATCAGTGCGGCGGTTGTCAGATTCAGCATATGAGCTACGAAGCGCAGCTAGGCTGGAAGCGCCAGCATGTTGTGGACGTGCTGGAGCGTATCGGGAAGCTGAGTGTGGAGGGAAATGAAGGTTCCTTCGCAGGCGAAAAAACTGCCGTGAAGGTACTTCCTACACTGGGCATGAACGAGCCGTGGCGGTACCGTAACAAAGCCCAAGTGCCGATCGGTGTCACCGAAGGCGGGCTTGTCGGCGGCTTCTACGCACGTGGCAGTCATCGTATCGTGGATATGGATACCTGTCTCATACAGGACGAGCGTAACGACGAGGTTGTCGCGCGTGTGAAAGAGATTGGACGGATGCTGGGCATAAGCGCATATAATGAAGAAACCGGACGCGGACTACTGCGCCATGTCGTCGTCAAGACTGCTTTTCGTACAGGTGAAATGATGCTGGTGCTCGTTACGAATGGACGAGATATCCCACACGCAGATGCCTGGATCGGCAGTATTCGTGAGCATATTCCACACGTGGCAAGCATTTGCCAGAACGTGAATACCAAGCGAACGAACGTTATTTTTGGCGACGAAACTCGTGTACTATGGGGCCGTGACGTGATCTACGATTACATCGGAAACGTCCAATTTGCTATTTCTGCGAGATCCTTTTATCAAGTGAACCCCGTTCAAACCGAAGTGCTGTATAGCAAAACCGTTGAATATGCCGGACTCACGGGCAAAGAAACGGTGATCGACGCATACTGCGGTATCGGCACCATTTCCTTGTTCCTCGCTCAACATGCGGATCAGGTATATGGGGTGGAGATTGTCAAAGAAGCTATTGAGGATGCACGGAGTAATGCACTGTTGAACAATATGCGCAATGTGAAGTTTGAGGTAGGCGCGTCCGAAGATGTCATCCCTGCTTGGAAAGAGCAAGGCATCACCGCCGACGTCATCGTTGTTGATCCACCCCGCAAGGGCTGCGATCCTCGCCTGCTCGAAACCATTCTGGAGATGAAGCCAGAGCGCGTGGTCTATGTATCCTGCAATCCGAGCACGCTGGCACGGGATTTAAGAATACTGGAGGATGGCGGGTACCGCACACTGGAAGTGCAGCCCGTGGATATGTTTCCGCATACGGTGCATGTGGAGAGTGTCGCAAGGCTTACCTATAAGGGTTTTTGATCTGAATTTTCTTCATTGGGGGCAGATTGGGGGCGGACTTTGAAAAATACATCGAATTTATCAGCGGCTGCCTGGTCAGCGGATTGGAGGGCATGCCCATAAATGTTCATCGTCGTATTGATGTTCCCGTGTCCGAGCCGTTCGGAAATGATCTTAGCGTGCACACCTTGGTTAATAAGTAATGTGGCCGAGGTGTGGCGCAGATCATGAAAACGGATGTATCTGAATTTGTTCTTCTGGATGAAATTACGGAACCACAGGTATGGTCGCTCCTGGTGGAAAGCTAATCCGTTCTCGTGTGAGAATAAGAAAAAATGGTCCCCACCTCGCCATAGTTGCCCTTGATCCTTTCGTTGCAGTCTCTTATATTTGATATACTCTCTAAGTTCCAGCAGGACTGAAGCAGGTATGGATACTTTTCGCTTTGATTTCTTTGTCTTAGGCACTTTAACATGAGCTTGTCCTTTTACAGATATAGAAACGCTTTGCTGAACATCTATGATCCCTCTATCCAGGTCGATATGCTTGTCTATATCCAACCCCAGTAATTCCCCTCGACGCAGAGCTGTGGTCAAGGCAAGGGTTATCATCATACGCCAACGAAATGGCTCATTGTTTAACGCTTCTAGCAGTTGCTGTACTTCCTTTTCATCATAAGGAAGTATTTGTTTAGCATCTGCTTTTGGTTTTTTAACTGACGCTACCGGATTGCTTTTGATGACTTTCCACTCAACCGCCCGACTGAATATGTTTTTCAATATGCGGTGATTCATCTCAAGTGTACCCCCTGACAGTGTGCCTCCATCTTTACGCTTCCCTGGTTGAGAGAGCTCCTTCAGAAAACTAACAATGTGCAGTGGCTTAAATTGGTCGAGACGACGATCCTTAAACGCAGGCAAAATGTGTTTCTCTATATTGACCTCATAGGCCTTAAGCGTTTTTTCCGCAAGTTGATCTACCGCATATTTTTCCTTCCACTCAGGAACAAAGGCCCCGAATGTCATTTTTTCAGGCGCAATATACTCACCAGCTTCTACTTCTATTTTGAATTTAATCAGTTCCTCGTCAAGATAGGCTTCCAATTTTTTAGTTGTTCTCAACAAAGCCTGATCCTCGACCTTTATTGTTTTGTATCTCCTATCTCTCTTCCCACCTTCTTTTTCGCCTGCATCAACAATCAGTCGCCATGAGTTCTCTCCGCGTTTTTCTCTGTGAGCCATAATCTGCATTCACTCCAAACATATGTTCTGTTTTTGTGTATGATAAACAGCCTTGCGGCTGGAGATGCAAAGTTGAATTAAGGTATGTAAGTCTAATTGAATTAAATGTCTTTATTCTCTCTGTCACCGAACAATGCTTCCATAACTTTCAGTACCTTTTCTTTATCTGATTTTTTAAGAATTATGCCATCAAAGATTATAGGGTCATCTAATTTAAGTAATTTTCTAAAATCTCTAATTTCTTCGTTATAATTATGTTCTCTCTTGGAGTCGTGGGCTCCATCTAAAATATCATCCACATCAACTTCGAAGTATTTAGCTATAGCCTTCAGTGATTCAATTTGAGGGTTTTTTGTTGTTCCATCTAAAATTTTAATAAGAGTTGTATATGGGACTCCGCTTTCTTTTGCCAATTTGTACTTTGAAAGCCCCTTTGTCTCCATAAGCTTTGTTATTATTTCAGCGATACTCAATGTTTAAACCTCCATTGTTACTTAATTAGGTTATAGCCTTATGCGGTAATAATACTACGTAATAAGGTAATAAGTCAAGATAAACCGAGGAATACCGAGCAAACGCCTTATTATATAACCTAATTAGGTAAATATAAGGTTTTACAACATACCGCATAAGGTAATATTATTGCTTTGTAAGACATACCTAATTTGGTAATACTACAACCGAAAGGGGTGATTACTTTGGGGCCAGCAATTAAAAATAATGTACAGAAGCTTATTGATGCTAAAGGTTGGACGTTCTATAGACTGAGCAAAGAAAGTGGTGTATCAATTACTGTCTTGTACAATCTCGAAAAGAAGGAACTTGGTCCTACTGCTGATACATTGGTTAAAATCGCGAATGCTTTAAATTCAACAGTAGACGAGCTAGTAAGATAAAGGCTTATCAGGGAGCAGATGGTTATGACAAACATAGAGCAGGCGATAGCTGACATAGTTGCTGCGCAAGTAGCTCAGGCTGAAAAAAGGATATTGGAGCAATTGTCTTCTGTATCTAGTAATACTTTATCTTTTAGCGAAGCTTGTCAGTACCTTCATATGTCGGCGTATACGTTACGTAGATTATGCAAAGAAAAACGGATTCCTCACCGAATACACGGTGCAGAGGGAAGCAAAAATCCTAGATATTTATTCGACAGTTCTTCTTTGGATCGTTGGAAAAAGGATGAGGAGCAAAGGAATTATCAACCATAACAGGAAGGAGTGTAAACGTGTATGGAATACGCACAACAACGGTTAAACGCGCTTGAAAATATGTACGATGTGCTGGCTAATAATCCAAGTTGGGTCCATCCAAAAGTGTCTCAGGCTGCTTTTGGATGGATGCTTAAAGAGATTTTGGACTTACGCGCAGTATTGGGGATTTCATGATTAGGCCGGAGGATATGACACCGGAGCAACGTAGACAATACGGGTTTGTCCGGCTGGTTGATACTGATTTGTTCATGATTGGTGTCAAAAGCAACGCCAGAAAGAATGAGTTGAAATTAAAAAGTAAGATGTGTGAAGCCTGTGGGTTAGAGCCGATCTACCACAGAAACGTATTGCTCAATTTAAGAAACAGCAGTTCTAAAATGCTACGTGTTCATTTATGTAGGGAGTGCTATTTCAACAACCAATCAGGCCGAAGTATCCCAAAAGGCTGGTGGTTCAAATGAAACAAGTTGAGAAAAAGTCCTGCTGTGCTGTATGTGGTAACGAGATGAACAAACGGTTTCTGATCCGCTGGAACGAGCAGGACGTATGTAGGCCGTGCGTCTTGGAAATGACCGCAGATTACCCGGAGGGGGTTGGAGCACCTTGGAAACACGCTTAATACCGATCAAAGACGATTCCGGCTTACGCAATTATCTAGAAGTACCGGGCGGAACGTTCTTCGAGGCCGCGTACCACATAAACGGCTTTCTTAAAGAGCCCGAGCGATTGGATATGGAACTATTGGATCTTAGCGAACAGGAGAAATTGATTTTGGAGCGTCAGACGCAGTGTAATGAGTTGCGAATCAAGATGGGGCAGGTAGGAGAACTCCGCCTAAATGCTGTAGCTCATAACCGCAATCCACGACGATTTAAAACCGAGTGGAGCGATCTTAACTCGCAGTTGTTTAAATTGGAGCGTGCAAATAAAAAAGACCTGCGCCAGTTGGGGCAAGTCTGGAAATAAATCGTGTTGGTAGCACGATTAAGTAAAACCTAAACATTGGAATCATAGCACATTTTTAAAATCTTTGAAACAGGGGTCCCTTATGGACAAAAAGGAAATTGAAAAAATCAGGGAGATTAAGCAGTATATCCAGGACATTCAGCGGTACCGTGATGCGGCGGAAGGAATAAAGAACGACTCTCCCGGCGCACTTATGCAGAAGGTGGAGCTGCTTACCAAATCTCACACACTAATGGGTAGAGTATGCGCTTACATGGAAGGTCGGTACATGCAAACCTACAGCCGCCGCAAGCGGGTACATGCGGAAAAGATGCGTGATACCAAGCGAGGGAATAAACAAAACGCGGCAGATTTGGCGGTTTTGGATATTAGGGACCAAGAGGTCGAGGATTCGGAGCGAATGACGCTGTGGAAAAACGAATTCAAGTCTATATCTGAGCAGCTATACGAATTGCGGCTCCGGCTCCGCGTGGACATGCATATTGGAGGTGGAGGGGCATGACATTACCTTTTCTTCCTTATAGCAAGGAGCAACAGGTTGGCAGTAAACGTGGGAAGAAGAAGCGGGGGAACCACACGGCCATTACGTCGGCCGTTCGTGATGAAGTAGATCGGCGGGCGGCAGAGCATACAGGATACGTGATATGTGAGCGCTGTGGTGTGAGTCGTCCAGCCCTATGGTTTGAAAAAGCTCACTTGGTAAATGCCAGTCAGTATGGCAGCGGCAGCGAACCATGGAATATAGCTAACTTATGTGGTCCACGTTCAGAATCCGGTACTTGCCATCAATTTGCTGACGACACAGCCGCCGGGCGAGCTTGGAAGATGAAGAAGCGCAATGAACTAATAGACTATTATTTCCGTGGACCCGGTTTGGACATATGGAAGACGTCCGCCGGACGTCCAACGGACATACGGTAGATATCCATTAAATATCCGCGTTGTCGGAAAGGAGGGAACTGGTTTGGCATGGATTGAAAGCCATCAAGGAACCGATAGACACCCAAAAACACGCAAATTATGCCGCAAACTTGGAATCTCCGTTCCGACGGCTGTCGGACATTTGCATATGTTTTGGTGGTGGGCGATGGATTTTGCGCCGGACGGTGATTTAAGCAAATATGGTGCAGAGGATATAGCAGATGCAATTGAATGGGATGGTGATCCTGAGCTGCTTTACGCTTCCATGATTGAGTCGAGGTTTATTGACAAAACCGAGACAGGGAGCGTGATTCACGATTGGTACGTTTATGCTGGCAAATTAATAGAAAGCCGGGCAAAGGATGCGGCCAGAAAGAAAAATGATCGTGATAAGAAGAAAGCTGCCGCTAATTCGTCCGTTGTACATCCACCGGACGTCCAGCGGACGGACGAAGGACAGCGGTCGGAGTCCACCCGTGACCTTAACCCTAACCTAAACCCTAACCAATATAAAGATAAAGATTCTTGTCCCGAACCGCCTCCGGCTGATCAGGACGAGCCATCTCCTTCGGGAAAAGGAAAAGGAAAGAAGTCGGATAAATACGGACCTGACAACACGTATTACAAAATGGCTGTGTACTTCAAGGGGAATGTGGATGCCATGGCTAAAGCTGAGGGGCTGAATCATCTGACAGCCCGGACGAACCTACAAAAGTGGGCAGACGACTTTCGGAAGCTGGTCGAGTTGGACAAGCAATCTGACAGGGACCTTATAAGGTCTGTTATGGATTGGGTAGTAAAAGACAGCTTTTGGAAAGGCAATGTAATGAGTGCAGAAACTTTTCGAGATCAGTTTCCCAAGTTGGTTATGGCTATGCGTAAGTCAGGGCGTACAGCCCGGCCTACTGGTAGGAGCGATAAGCAGCCAATAGATATTGTGCAAACAACATCGTCAGAGCCAGAAGTGTCTCAGGAAGAAATGGACGAGCTTATAAGGCTGGCTGAACGTATGGAATCAGGCAAGGGGGGTCAGCGGTGACACCAAATGCATATATGGCAAAGCAGTCGGGTAAGCAGCGAAAAGCGGGGTCGCCAGTCTTGAAAAAGTAACGGTTCCTAATCCCGTTAAACTGAAACCGTACAGAACGTTTATTGATATCCCACAACCAGAATGTAGCTTTGTGTTCCGTTTGCAAAATGGTCCGAAAGCAGCCCTGTTTGAGGCGGACGGTGGAGCATGGAAGCTACAGGCCATGGCAAGTATTAAGGAGTTTCTAGAAAAAGAACTGAAAAATGAAATTGAATCCGGTTTTGTAACCATTATTGCTTAATACATCCTTGGGGCGGCTAAGGCTGCCCCTCTACCAAGGAGGATAATTTTATGCCGAATGCAAACGGCTGGTTAAGCCGCGATGAAGTCAGACAATTAAATGTACCTGTGCTGATACCGGACAAGGACGCACAGCGGGGCAAATGGCACAATGGCGTGCCTCCGGCTGGAGGGGTATTACTTACCCGGACGAGCTGCGTAACCATGAATTGTCCAGTAGCTGAAAACGAAACGCCTGTAGCATACATGTACAATCCAAAACACCGATCAGAGTACCGATATGCACCGTTTTATTTTCGCACTAAAGAACAGTTGAACGGTGGATGAACGGTATGACGCAGTTGGAATTTAACTTCGATGCCGCTGAGATTGTGCCTTACGCCCACATCGTTTCAAGCTCCAGAGTTAAAATCCAGAATGTAATAGAGGTGGGCCAAGGCAGATGATTGAGAAACCTTGTGAGGGCGGTCTATGATTGTTAAATACTTACCACTCTCCCCAAACCTCTGTTTTTCCACTACCACCCCCAGGTAGTAAGGATTTATATAGCAAAACAAGAACAATCGCACGTTCGTTCCAACGAATCCAAACTTCAAATGTTAATTTAGCAACATGTGGATATTCTTTTTTGTGCTTTGCATAGCTAAATCCTTCTGCATTAGCATCTTCTATTCTAAATGTATCTCTACCTAGCTCGATGCCTGCGAAATACAACGTAGACTTAACAGTATTATCATCATCGCTTGCTTCATATTCGATGTATGCACCAGGAACTTGAGGAATAGGAACATTCAAACTTATTGTAGGCATTTGTAACCCTCCTTGTTTTATATAGTATAGAATTCCCATTTTTTTAAAGTTAATACATCCTTTTTTTGACATGAGGTGTCATAACAATCACAGAAAGGAGAGAACTACATGATACTACAAGGCAACAACATAGAGGTAATGCCTACGTTGCCAGCCGGAACGTTTAACACTTGCGTTACCAGCCCCCCCTACTGGGGATTGAGGGATTATGGCTTACCCGCCTCCGACTGGCCCGAGGTAACCTATACCCCTATGCCGGGATTACCTCCTATTACCGTGCCACCATGGACCGGATGCCTTGGATTGGAGCCTACGCCGGAAATGTTTGTCGCTCATATGGTGCTTATTTTTAGGGAAGTATGGCGGCTGCTTCGGGATGATGGCACTTTGTGGCTCAATTTCGGTGACAGCTATGCAGGCAGTGGTAAGGGAGCATGGAGCAACACTACTGCACAGAAAGAGGTTTATGTACCCGTACCGGGCAGCACGCAAACCAAACTGGACAAAACTCCAAGTGGGTTGAAGCCCAAAGACCTGATCGGCATACCGTGGCGTGTGGCATTTGCTCTCCAAGCGGACGGCTGGTATCTGCGTATGGACAATATTTGGAGCAAGCCGAATCCCATGCCAGAGAGTGTACAGGACAGGCCGACGAAGGCCCACGAGTACGTGTTTCTGCTTGCCAAGTCAGAGAGGTACTACTACGACAAAGATGCCATCAAGGAGAACATGGCAGATTCGAGCATTGCAAGATTATCTCAGGATCTCGAGGGACAGCAGGGTAGTGATCGGGCGAATGGCGGAGCTAAGACCAACGGGAAAATGAAGGCAGTTGGCAAGGCATACAGCTTCAAGCGAAAGGTGAATGAGGGCGATGTGCCCGGTCAGCCCAAACAGCACAGGGAGGACAGGGAGGATAAGGAATATTACGGATCCCGAAACAAACGATCAGTTTGGACGGTGGCCACAGCTCAATTTGCAGAAGCACACTTTGCAGTGTTTCCAGAAAAGTTGATCGAACCCTGCATACTCGCAGGTGCTCCGGTGGGCGGAAACGTACTTGATCCATTCGGAGGATCCGGAACGACTCTCAAAGTGGCGCTGGAGAACAACCGAGAATGCACAATCATAGAGATGGGAAGCCAGTACGTGGAGATTGCGCAGCGCCGGACAGCTACGGTACAGCCTAATCTAATATTCTAGGGGGCATCCCCTATACCAAAGGAGAGATAACATGTACACCGTATGGGAAGAATTTTTCCGTTGGCGCTGGATAATTCGGAAAAACGTTAGCAAACGAACGGCTGAAAAGATCGTAAAGGAATGCCCTGTGGGGCGGCATAGATGGATTGAACCATATTAATGAGAGGGTTGAGGCATAACAGCCTCTTACCCTATACCCTAAAGGAGACGATTGAAAATGACTGAAAAAAATATTGTGTTGAATCCAGATGAAAAGGCGGTTGCTCTTAAATCAACAAAGGATTTGTTCTTCGCAGTGAAACAGCTTCATGATTGGATAAACACTGATAGCTTATCCCAAGAAATGGCCGGAATCCTTCCGAGCTTGATAGAAAGCCATTTCACCGATGTTGCGAAGGTGCTGGATTACAGTAGCAAATTGACCAAGGAGAAAGAGGAACGACACCAAGAGATTCGGAAAGCTAATGCACGTATACACGTACTTGAAAAACAATTGGGGGAACAAAAGCCTATTGATGGGTTGGCTGAGCAATTGGAATATTTGTCGAGAGTTATTTCAGATTGGTGGAATGAGCATGGTTTTCATCATGTATCTGATGCGAGTTTTACACGCTCTGGAATATATGCGGCTAAATTTTCGTTCATGCTCGAATACCTGAGCACATTTAGTAAAACGCCTGAGACTGACAAGAAGAATCACAAACAGCGTCTTCAAGAACTGATAGAGGAAGGCTGGGACATCATCTTTGAGGACGGCAGACGCAGCCCTAAGCTGATAGATAACGACAACAATCGCTCCATGTTAGTAGAACTGATAAAGACTCGTTTCCCTTCGGCAAAAATTGTCAAAACAAGAAACTGGCTAACCCATGACGAAGACGCGTTTACCTTCCGAGATATCGAAGTATATATCTATAACCTTCAAGACATTCCTGCATCCCAAGGAGAAGGCAATGAGGTATTTTAAAATCATGGACAATGGAGAGATTCTTGGGCTTTTTCAAACTGGCAGTCCGGCTTACATTGCTTATTACACGCGCAGACTCCATCCCCTTACCGTCGCGGAAATCAAAGAGGGAGAATATAAGGAATTGGTTTTAAAAGGAGGAAGATAGATATGTTAATGAAAGAAGCACTTATAAAAGCATTAGAACATGGCGGGGTAAAGTGTCAGCCATTAAATGGAAATATGCTGGAGATTAGCAAATCTTCCGACAACAAAAAAGGATTTATTAAGGTCGCTGTATCAGATTTTAGAGCGGAAACTCTAACCCGGAAATGGGATGCTCCAGTCGGAATTATGCTGTTCATTGATGGTAGGGTATGGAGTGATATTACTGGGAAATGAAGCTAAAAAGCGGAGGGAATGAGGGTGTCTGAACAAATAGAAACAACCACATATTGGGTTTGGACGGATAAAGCTGTGCAACTTAATAAGTTTCGGGATATCGAAGCAGGCGTTGCGGTTTGGGAAAATTACAGGAAACGTGCTCCCAAAAGATGGGTTGATGAAGGTTTGATTCAAGAAGCAACAGAGGACTATCATGCTGATGGTCAGGTACAATGGGATTTTTGAACACTACAAAGCCCCCACAACCTTGGCCGGGCGCACGGGGGCATTTAACTTCATTTCTCAAATCCAATTATATCATAAAGAGGAATGAGGGGGATGGCAATGGCATGGGAACAGGTATCACTTTTCCCGAAAGCAAACAAGTCAGACATTCAGTTGGCTCGAAGCCTTTTAAATCGGTACACCAGGATGCGTAAAACCGTTGATAGCCTGTCCGCCAGGAATGCAATAGGCGGGAAAGAACGGCTGGTTATGGAGGAATACAAACGGAAAACAGAGGCGGTAGAAATGGCTGTGAGCCTTATTATGGATGACAATGTTCGCCGAGTAATTGAATTTAGGTTTATTCGTGGAAACACTCGTTGGGGAACAGTCAAACGCTTCGAAAGTATAACAGACAGATCGGTTGATAGACGTATTGTTAGAGGAATTGAGTCTGTGGCTGAAACTCTCAAACTAGTTGGAATCATATAAATACAAAGCGAGGGGCGTCCCCCTCGCTTCATGCACCACGGCTATGTAGTAGTTATAATTTCCGATAAACGTAAATTAACAGTATCCAGCATAGCATTGTCCACGTGTTTCCAAGCAAAGGTCCATAAAGACCTAACAAGAAAATCGCGAATTCCAGGTAAAGGTTGGTAGTATTATTCCAGTTTCTCATCATTAAAACCTCCAATTTATAATTCAAGGGCCATAGACCCAAGTCTGGGGAGAAGCTGTCAGCCATCCCCAGAAGTAGGAGGAGCATGAGAGAATGCAGAATAACACTTAGCCTTATTTACCTTCGTGGTTAGTGAGGTGACAAATCAAGGAAGCATAACAAGGAGAAACTGGCGGTTTACCCTACCAAAAGTAAACCCTTTTCACGATACAAAAAAATAGACTTTACAGTTGTTCCAATTGCGCAATATTGCATTGCGTTTGAACTGGGACATTCCTTTTAATAAAAAAATAGTTGATCTTCATGGTATCGCCTCCTTTGCTTATTTTCACTTGATTGGCCTCACGAAATTATTATATAATCTGTGATTATTTTTATCAAGTAACTGGAATTCAATGAAAAATCATCCTCAGTAGAATGATAGTTAGACTGGTGTCTGTAGTACGTCTGTAGTGAGTCCGCACGGTGTCTGTGGTCTGGATTTACAGTAGGGACATAGGGAATAAAACTTCCCGGGTGTCCCTGCTGCCCCTTATCGCCGCAGGACTCGTCTGCGTCGAATCAGCGTTGAAGCCTGTCACGGAACAGAGCGTGAGGGTGGAGCTGTAGCACAAGTAGCAATTAGATGTTGCGGCGGCGTGGAAGCGGGGAAGGTAAGAAGGTTAAAATCCTTCCCACGCGCTCCGCCCGGGCGCGGTTAGAATAAATACGGGCTTTTTAATACACAAGAGAGAGCGACGGGAAACCGCCGCTTTTTTTGCATTCAAAGTCTGGATAACACACACAGGTATTCTTTATCTACATTTGCTGGAACGGGAGGAGCAGAACTTTTGTAATGTTTTCCCAACTATGTCGGGTTTGTGACGTAAACAGGTAAACGCGGTTCAACTCCGCAATACGTCAAAAAAGGCGCCCGCTATGGACGCCTCATTCATTAGTTTTTACTATCTAACTAATTAGTTAGAATTTTTGTTTAATCCCTAAAGCATCTTTCATAGAGCTTTGAAGTAGCTGGGAAAAATTCAACCCGGCATCCCGTCCGGCATCCCGCAAGTATTGAGGTACAGTGCAGTTTACTGTGACAGATTTATTTGCTTCGGAATCCCGATAAGGCGGCAGGAACACTTCAACGTACACAATCCGGTCACTAGCATCGTTTAATTCAATGCTGTCCGGATCAGATGGTACAGGAATGACCATTTTTTTATCTTCGAATTCCAAGATTCGGTCAATCAGCATGTTCTTTGCATCAACAACAGCCGTTTGAATGTCAGGGGCAAGAACGGCCGTTCCGGGAATATCCGGGAAATACAGTCCTAAACCATCATCTGCCTTTTCAACAACAGCAGGATAAACATAGGTGTTTTTCAATTTATCTCACTCCTTTTATTTTTGAGACATATGTCTCAATTATAGACTAAATTTTTTTGAACCATATGGTTCAAAAATTGGTGTATAGAATTCCCCTGCTTATGAGCCATACAGGAGGTAAGCGTTTAGGGAGAAGCGCAGGGGTTAAAAGATAACCCCTGTTGTCTTCTCGATGCTCTTGAGTGTACCAATCGGTATGGTGGCTCCTTCATTATGGAAACTGATATCCGCATAGCATGTTGGATCATCTTTATGTTTCCACCGCTTATGACTGCCGCCGCCAGTGTGTGAAGGTGAAGGCCTAAACCCTTCTCTTCTCAACCGCTTGGTTAACTCTCTGACTGTTATTTGTTTCGGCATCGCTTACCTCCTTTCTATATTATGATTATAACACGCATTATTATGCGTGTAAAGAAAAAATGCGCATAATAATGCGTGTTTATTTTGCCGTTGAAATACAGCGGTTTTTTTTATTTCTCTGAAAGGGTGATTAGTAATGGCAAATGCAAACATTGTTGACCATATTGGCGGTAAGGTGACCGTTTGGACAAAGGATGGTAACGCCGCAGAGAACCGGACGCTGCATACAGTAGACGACTTTGGTGTTGTGATATCGAACCAGCACGGCAAGCAAACCTTTATACCGTGGGGTCAAGTAAAATATATTGACTATCCGCAGGAAACTGGTCCAGCAATGGTGATCGGCAAGCCATTGAGTGTAGACGAGTTGAATATGCTTAAAGGTACAGAACCATTGAAGATTACTCCATTGGAGGTTGCTTCTACTCCTGAATCGCCAAAGTGGTTTTGGGAAGTATTCGAAACACTTACAACGAAGTTTTTATCTGAAGAGTTGAGCAAGCGGACTGGTGTACAGACCTACCAGTTGAGTCCTGGCGAATTAATGAGTATGGAACAAGGTGGAGGTATTCGTATATTGAGCGGCCCCGCTATCGTGCTTTTCAATCAAGATTAATGAACAAGTACACACCTAAGCTGCCGCCTGTCCCTGTTATCTCCAAGCAGCAGCCCAAGGAGTGTAGAGGATGCCCGTGGGGGGAGTGGACAGGCAGTAAGCAGTATTGTGGACGCTTGAAGTGTCAGAGGGGAGCCGATAAGAAATGATTGTATCTGCTGAGTTTTACCATGAAGGGCTGGAGGACGGTTTCGAGTTCTATGCATTATCAGGTCAATTTATTGGATACATCCCTAAAGATGAAATGGCAAAGGGTTACCCAAAGGCGAAGCGTGTTCCTATTGTTCAAACCCCGGAAGGACGTAAGCCAGTAAACGAAGGCGATTGCATTGTCACGGATAATCAGGGAAATAGGTACGTGATGGAGCCATGTGGATTCCGTCAAGAAATTGGGACGGTGATTATTACAACGTCGTTTTCTGGAATGATGAAAGAAGATTACGAGCACCTTCAAATGTTGAGGGCAATGCGTCCGCAGGATGCTCCGTTTAATAAGGAAATAGATGATGCCTTATTAGAATGCAAAGGTGATAAAAAGCTTCTGTTTGAGAAACTTGCCGACATTAGGCGTAGGTTTAACCTAGCAAATGGATTTGAAAACGATGCTACTGATTCTGAGGGATTCAAAAGGTGCGCCAAGCCCCTTTACCATCTAATTCTGAATTAGGGTGTGTGTGAGGCACTGAATGCGTCTGAGAGCCAGCCGTTCACCCCTACTATAGTGCAAAACCAACTCAAACAACCAGCGCAACCAAACCGGGGGTGGTGACATGTAACTATGAACTGGGAAGAGATCAGAAACGAGTACGAAAATACTGATATCTCCTTATCGGATCTTGCTTCAAAACATGATGTGAAGTATCCGACCATCAAAAGCCGGAAGCAGCGGCAAGGATGGAGTAAGGATGCATCCTCCAGAACAAAAGATGCATCCGGGGGAAAGAAAGATGCATCCAAAAAGCGGGGTCCTCCAAAGGGGAATCGTAATGCAGCGGGTCATGGTGCTCCCGAGGGGAATCAGAATGCTGTGGGGAATAGTGGTGGTCCCGGTGGGCCAGCCCGTAACGACAAAGCTGTTACACACGGTTTTTTCCGCAAGTTCCTCCCTGATGAAACCGCAGAGATCATGGAGCAGCTTGAGAACCGTTCCCCGCTGGATATGATGTGGGATCAAATCACACTCAAATATGCTGCAATACTACGGGCGCAGCCGATAATGTTCGTCAAGGATCATGACGACATGACCAAAGTTGTTAAAAGATCGAAACTATTCACCAATGACAAAACGGATAGTGAAGATACAGAACATGAAATTCAGTTCGCTTGGGATAAGCAGGCAACGTTTCTGAACGCTCAAAGTCGTGCAATGGGTAGGTTACAGAGTCTTATAAAGCAGTATGAGGAAATGTGCCGTCTTACCCATGCAGATGAAGAACAGCGGCTACGTATTGAGGTGCTCAAAGGTAAGGTCAAGGCGCTTGAGAAAGACGCCCCTCCTGATGAAAAAGAGACGGAAGACGGATTTATGGCCGCTTTGAAGTCCGAAGCAGCTCAGGTATGGGCTGATGAAGAGTAAAGCGCCTAAATTTAATTGGAAGCCGTTCTCTCGAAAACAAAAGCAGGTGCTTACATGGTGGCTGCCTGAATCTCCTGTACATGATAAGGATGGCATTATAGCAGATGGAGCGATACGGAGCGGCAAAACGCTGTCCATGTCCTTTTCATACGTTGTATGGGCTATGAGCACCTTTGACCAGCACAATTTCGGGATGGCTGGTAAGACTATAGGCAGTTTCCGGCGTAATGTACTGTTCTGGCTGAAGCTTATGTTGAGATCCCGTGGTTATCGGGTGCATGACGCCCGCACTGATAACCTGGTCACCATATCCAAGGACGGCAAGGAAAACTATTTCTATATTTTTGGCGGTAAGGATGAAAGCTCTCAAGACTTGATTCAGGGTATCACGTTGGCGGGAATGTTCTTTGATGAAGTGGCCCTAATGCCAGAATCATTTGTCAATCAAGCAACTGGCCGTTGTTCGGTGGATGGATCTAAATTTTGGTTCAACTGCAACCCTGACGGTCCGTACCATTGGTTCAAGACTGGATGGATTGACAAGGTAACAGAAAAGTCTTTGCTGCATCTTCATTTCACGATGGAAGATAACCTGTCACTGTCAGAACGTATCAAAGCTAGATACCGAGCCATGTACAGCGGTGTGTTCTTTAAGCGCTACATACTGGGCCTGTGGGCCATGGCAGAAGGCGTTATCTATGACATGTTCGACGAGGATATCAGCGTTAAGAAGCCGGAAGAACTGCCACAGGAGTTCTCAAAATACTATGTAGGCGTTGACTATGGTCACACCAATGCTACTGTGTTTCTGCTCTTTGGGCAGCAGGACAAGAAGTTATATCTAATTAAGGAATATTACCATTCGGATGTGACTTCCTCCAAAGCGCCAAGTGATTACGCCAGAGACTTTCTGGAGTTCATTGCAGGGATCGACAATATCAAAAAGATATTTATTGATCCAAGCGCCAAGGGCTTCATTACGGAACTGAAAAAGATGGGTGTACGGCGGATTGAGGAAGCAGATAATGACGTGCTTCCGGGTATTGAGTCCGTGGCCGTATCTATAAAGGAAGAAGAACTCTTTGTGTCCTCACAATGTCGTGAGACTATCAAGGAGTTTTTTAGTTACATTTGGGATGCTAAGGCGTCTCAAGATCGGGGCGAGGATAAGCCAATCAAGAAGCATGACCATGCTATGGATGCTTTGCGGTATGTAGTATATACCGTGCTTGGTAAGCCGCGTCGTTCAAGATTCTTTACGTAAGGGGGTGAACACTATTGAAAGCTGAGGAAGCCAAACCGCAAGCTAAGGCTAAATCAGCCGTTATCCTGCCCAATCAGAATTTGAGTGTGGGCGGAACACGAACCAAGCCGTCCCTGCTGCCATTTGCTACACTACGGCAGATGGCTAAGGTTCCAGCAATAGCGGCTATCATCAATACGCGACTTAATCAGGTGGCCCGTTTTGCACGTAGACCCCGCTTTGATGGTGACTTAGGGTTTCGTATCGGCCTCAAGAACCCTCAACAGACGATGAGCAAGGCGGCGCAGGCGGTGGCATTTGAGCTGGAAGAGTTTTTCTTGCGCACTGGGAACTGGGATAATCCGTTGAGGAAAGACAACTTTAATAGCTTCTTACGGAAGATTACACGGGATACACTTACGCTGGATGCTATGGCGTGGGAGAACGTATTTACTCGGGCAGGAGACATTACAGACCTGTTTGCGGTGGATGCTGCCACAATAGAGCTATTACCGTCAGCCCCAACGTCAGAAATATTCCTGCCCGCCCCATATATGCCCGTTACGGCTCAGGGACACCTTGAGCCTATTGCCTATGTGCAGCGCGTGGATGGACGGATAACGGCTGAATATACACGTCATGAGCTGTCCTATGGCATCCGTAACCCGCGTACCGATGTAGAATATTCCGACTTCGGTATGTCTGAGTTGGAAACGCTTGTCGAGATTGTCACGGGGATCATGAATGGTGTCCGATACAACACGACATATTTCTCTTATAATTCGCTACCGCAGGGCGTTTTGGAAGTTGTCGGTAAGTACGAAGAGGAAGACATAGAGGCGTTTTCTAGGCATTGGAAGACGCTGACGGATGGACCGCAAGGGAAATGGGCTGTGCCAGTAATGGGAATGGAAGAGGGTAGCGGCTTCAAGTTCACCCCTTTCAAGAGCAGTAACCAGGACATGCAGTTCAATGAGTTCTTGGAATTTCTGTTCAACCTTGCGGCGGCAGTCTATCAGATTGATCCTAACGAGGTTGGGTTTAAAAGCTGGACCAGCAGCACCAGCATGAGCCAAAGCGACAACACGGCTGAAAAAATGGACTCCAGTAAGGATAAAGGGTTCATCCCGCTCATGTATTTCTTATCCGATTCCTTAAACACAAACGTTCTGGACGTAATCGCCCCTGAATTCGCTTTATATTGGGCAGGGCTGGACGATGAGAGCGAGGACCGAAAAGCGGAGCGATTGAAGAATGACATTGATTCCGGTGTACTGACCATTGCGGAGGTACGTAAACAAAGGGGGCTTGAAGTTCCCTCTGATGCTAAGTGGATGCATGCTCCTGCCAATGCTGTGCTTATACAGGCGTATATGGCAGAACACCAAGCTTCTGCTGAGGAAGATCCACGGGATAATCCGAATAGGGGTGACCCGAAAAAGGATGATGAAGAGGAATCGTTACAAAAGTCTTTTGAGCTAGATATAACGTGGGAGGGGTATTGATGCCAAAGCTAAAGATTAATCTACCGCCTGCCCTACGTTCTTTCAGGATGGAGGATAAGCGACTGGTAATGGAGACATTATCCAAGGCTCTTGAGCTACCATCCCATAGGGAAAGCGGTGGACGTAGCATGTGGGAACGGTCAGACGACCCCCTTATTGCTCAGTTAGAGGATGATTTTTATACGGAGCTGGACGCGGAGACGCAGGAGGCTATTGCGGAGATTGTTGTACTGTTGGGATTACCGATTGACGATATCCAGAAGTCGGCCAATGGAAAGAATGCCATAATTGAATGGATCAAGAAGCTGCGGAGCAAACGCGGCCTATTCAAACGGGTTATAGATCGCGGTAAAGACTCCTTTGCGGTCATTCGGAAGATTGACGACACTATTCGTTCCAAGTTTAAGAATCTGGACAAGCTGGCTGAAAAGTACATTGTCCGAGCTGCTTTACTTGGCAGGCTCCGTATAGAGGCAGAGAAAGCCAATTTGGTCCTTACTGCTGCAATCATTAGTAAGCTGCCGGATACGCTCAAAGCTGCTGAGAAGGACCCCTTCCCGTTTGAATTATGGGATGGTGAGGGCGAGGGGCAAGAGGAAATTGTATCCTTATCCCCGTTAGAGATCCGCAGCATGGAATATTCTGTGTTGCACACGGCTGAGAAGATAACACAAATATCAGACAAACACCGCGCCGGAGTCAAGGAGCTGGTTATACAGAGTCAAAAGGAGCGCTGGGGAGCGAACAAGCTATCTCAAGCGCTCTTTGACGTTTACGGGGATCAAAACCGGGACTGGCGGCGTGTGGCGATTACAGAGCTTGCCATGTGTACAAACGATGCTTTTCTGGCGGGCTGTCAGGAAGGTGACATTGTTCAGGTCGCTTCTGTGCCAGGTACATGTAGGCACTGTCAACGGCTGCTGGAAGGCAAAACGTTCATTGTCTCTCACAAACCAGGAAACGGTGATACTCATATTTGGCCCGGTAAGAGCAATAAGGGTCGAATAACAGCCAATTGGTGGCCTTGTGTGCCGCTTCATCCCCATTGTCGGCATAGATGGTTCAGAGTACCCGGAAGAAGCCGGAGGGAGGTGAACAAGCGATGAAACCAACAGTAGGGCGCATTGTCCACTACAAGGATACGGAAGATAAAACACTTGCTGCTGTAGTGGTTTACGTAAACCCTGATACAAACGGAATGCTGAACCTGGCCGTGTGGAATGAATTCGGTAAGCAGTTCAACGCATTGAACGTTCGTCAAGGAGATGGGCTAGAACAATGGAACTGGCCCCCACGTTCGTAGAAAGGAGTGATTTGGCTTGGAGGAAATTAAAGACACGTTCCGCCTATTTGTGCCTTTGGAAAAGTCGATAGAAATGGACGCCAATGGTGATTACATCGTTCAAGGGATCATATCCAGTGATGATACGGACGCACAGGCAGATAGTATCTCTCCAGACGGAATGGATACATCCTATTTTCTCGAAAAGGGATGGATTAAGTGGGAACACGGTAATAACCCCGATCAATTTATCGGAGAGCCGGAAGCTGTGCATGTTGGGAAGTTCAATCATCCCACGCTTAATAAATCGGTTAACGGTGTGTTCATAAAGGGCCGTCTGTATGCGAATCGGGAAATGTCACTCAAGGCCGTTGTTGCTATTGAGGATCTGCAGAAGTCCCACAGCACGCGGCGTGTCGGCTGGAGCATCGAGGGCGGTGTAGTCGAACGTGATCGAGTAACAGGGAAAGTCATTAAGTCTGTGCTGCGTAATGTGGTACTAACGATGAACCCAATAAACACCATGACATACGCAGAGCTGGTTAAATCATTCAACAATACCAAGGAGGATGGAACAAATATGACAGACAATCAAAATCAAGAATTGGGCGCGCAACTGGGCGGACTGGAAAAGTCCCTCACGCATCTTATTAAGCAGCAAGGAGAGAGTACGGAGCTAATCAAGTCTCTTACTTCTAAGGTGGACACCCTTAGTTCTGAAAACGAGGAATTGCGAAAGTCACTGCATATGCCTCAATTGCGAAAAAGCATAACGGGGCAGCGTGATCTTAGCACGATAAGACGCCCAGACGGGAAGGAATTGAACAAACAAGAAGTGAAGGAAGTATTGGAGAAATCCTTCGAGACTGGTGATCTAGCTGCTAGTGAGGTTGTCCGCTTTGAATTGGGGGCGCCGCTCCAATCATTGAATCTGCCGTCTGCGGTTAAAGAAAAACTCGGGCTGTAATACCAGCCATTAGAACTGGAGGATATAACTATGGATTTTGAAAATCTGCAAGACGGCTTAGGCCAGATGTCTTTTAATGACATGGAGCAATTAACAAAAGCACTGGGGAGTGGTGTAGACGGTCCGGCATATGGAGACGGTTCTTTTGCCGACATGTCCGCCCTGCGTCCGCAATCACTCGAATCTACTCTTAAAGTCGTAACGGCTAAAGAGGAAAATTTGGTGTTCTGGCGCTCTATTAACAAATCAAAGGCTAATGGCCTTGTAGAAGAATTTAACGTAATGGACAGCTACGGACAGGATGTTGATCCGTATATGGTAGAGGGCGGAGTGCCTACCGAAACGGATAGTAACTACACCCGTCAAACCGGATTTGTTAAGTTCTTCGGTACACTTCGGAGAGTTACACTACAGGCCATGCTTACTCAGACGGTTGGTGTGGGTGATATCAAAACGCGCGAGACGATGAATGGCACCATGGCTGTTCTTCAACAAGTGGAGCGAGCTATGTATTTAGGTGATAGTTCCAAGAATCCTTTGGCAATGGATGGATTGCTGGCGCTTGTTAAAAAGTATGTAATTGGCAAGCCTTACGCCTCCCAGCATATTTTTGACCTTAAAGGTGGGCTTATCACGGAAAATGTTTTAGAGGATGCAGCAACGGTTATAGCGGATAACTGGGGTAATCGTAAATTAGACCTTCATATCTCTAATCAAGTACACAAAGACTTCTCTAAAACGTTTACTGGTCCTACTGGGCGTCAACGTATTGTAAACCCGGGTGAAGAGATTATGATGGGGCAACCAGTTCGTGGTTACGCGGCTAACTCTGCGAATATCACATTCTTGAATAACGTTTTTCTGAAACCGGAGGGCGCGCCAAAACAAAAATCTCAAAAGGATGCTCCGGCTATCCCTGTGCTGGATTCCGCCAAAGGTGTAGCTGATATTAATTCTACTGTGCCAGCAGGAACATATTACTATTTCATTAGCGCTAAAGGTAGAAAGGGTGAATCTGCCCCAGTACCAACGACAGCCATTGCGATTACTGACAAACAACGGGTTGAAATTACTATTCAACGTGTTGACTCTGGCGATGTTGATTTGAAAGCCAACAGTTACAAAGTTTATCGTGGGTACTCCAGTAATCCAGCTCAAGCATTGTTCATGACTGAGGTTGCGGATAGTGGCAGCGGTACAACACAGGTTATTGTGGACGACGGCGCTGATATCCCGGGTACAGAACATGCATTCTTAATTGATAATGACGGCGATAACGTTCTACGTTTCAAACAATTTGCGCCGTTAATGAATTTAGCCTTGGGGCGCGTCGATACATCTGACCGTTTCATGATTCTACTTTTCGGTATGTTGCAAGTCTACAACCCGCGCCGAATTGTGGTATTTAAGAACGTTGGCAAACTGGGTGAAAACAGTAACCGCGAACTGTTCGGTCCATCCTACGATCAGCCAAGCTTTGGTACTATCAAACCAGTATTCCGTTAAGAGAGAGGTTAAACCTTTCTCTTTTCTTTTGGTCATTTTTAAATCCAAGTGAAGGAGATACGGCATGAAGATAAAAAAAACAAGTGGCGAGGTACCCGCTGAGGTCATTGTATTGGATCAGACAGTCGAATTTGATGGGAAAGGCTTGGCTGATGTAGATGATGATATCGGGGAGGTCCTGCTTCAAATTCCTGGTTATGAGGAATATAAGGAAAAGCCAAAAAAGGACCCTGTTCCAAAAGATGACGGCAAAGCCAAGAAGGACGACACCAGTGGGAGACAGGTCCCGCCGCCGGATGATCAGGGGGCAGTTGCCCCGTCTGAAGCCAAGGAATAATCATGGCTATCATTCCTTATTATGAAACTCATGAAACCCCGGATGCTGAAACCCCAGGAACTATAAAGATAACCTATAGCTCTCCTGTAGGGTTGCCCACGCCCGAAGAGGTACGAAAACGGTGGTGTTATGGCCTAACGCTTGCCGATAAGTTTGGTCGGCCGATGGATGATCGGGATATACTGGGATTCTTGATGGCGGCTGTAAAGGATACGGAGCGCCAATTGGGGATATTCCTCAAGCCTACAGTTATACGCTGTAATGCAGAGACACGGGAGCTGGTGCAGGGTGTGGATTACGAAGTGGAAGAACCGCCGTATGACTACGATGTACAGCGCTGGCGTAATTTTGGCTTTGTACAGCTCCGGCAGCGCTTTGCTTCCAAAATAGAGTCTTTCAAGTTGGTTACCTATGGCGGGCAAATAAATATTGACTTCATGCAGCATCAAGACTGGATTAAACTTTACAAAAAGTCTAGCCAACTGCATGTAGTAACCAAGGGTGGGGGTGTGCCTGTACTTGCTGGATATCCGGCAGGCTACAGCGCAGCCCCATTCGCTATTGGCTTGTTGTCTCAGACGCCACAGGTGTTCCATATCGATTATACGGCTGGTTTGACCAAAGAGCAGCTAACGGAGGATATCCGGGCCGTAATCGGTAAGCAGGCGGCGGTATCCGTGTTGGGCGTTGCTGGAGACGCGGCAATGGCTGGGGTTGCTGGCTACTCGCTCACCTTGGATGGTGTGGCAGAGTCGTTCCAGTCTACTGCGTCAGCTATGTACGGCACGTATTCTGCCCACATCACGCAGCTACAGACCGAGGTAGATAACTTCTTTAGCCCGGCAGGAGGCGGCGCACGTACCAAAATGCGCGGCTTTACGATGGGGGGGATTTAAGTGGTTGATATTCAGCTTAACGGCCAGAAGTTCGAGGATCTTATAGCCCGACATGGCCGGGATGTGATGTGGCAAGAGTCCTTTAGGTGCTCCTGTTGTAACTTGGATAGTGGTTCTCCCCTGTATGGCTGTCCTATTTGTGGCGGTACGGGGTTTGTGTACGAGCCGGCTATTAAATGCAGGGCGCTGATCCAGAGCGTTACCACAACCAAGGATTATCTTGCCTATGCCGGGATGTTTGAGGTGGGTGACGCTATTATGAGTGTTTCCGCCAATATGTTAAAGCGTACTGAGTCAGGCGGGTTCGATCTTTCAGGCCGGGAGCCTGTGCCTATGTTTAACATCGGATTTGGAGATATCGTGTCATTGATTGACGACGAGGTGAAAACGTCTGATATCTTGGCGCGGGGGACTGAGGTTCGCCAACGCCCACCGGATACGTTGCTAAATCCCAAGGTAACAAAGGTATTATCTATTCGTCGTCATGATTTAGACACCGCCACAGTCACCCAGTACGTTGCTGGACAGGATTACGAAGTTGAGGGAGCGACAATCCAATGGATAGGCAATCAGCCGCCAGAGGGAGCGCAGTATAGCGTCATGTACATGCATCGTCCGGTATATACCGTATATGCCGTACTTCCACGGCCCCGGCATCAAAACGGGCAGGACCTACCGCGTGCAGTTGTACTCCGGTACTATCCGGGGGGTGTCCTCCGTGAACATGCTGTCAATTCAGGCTGACCTTCCGGCACTGGACGATATCATTGCCCGATTGTCTAATGGACAGCAGTTGCCCTTTACACGGGCTGCCGTTCAGGCTGCTACCACGGAGCTCATACAGGCCACATGGATTCAATACGCATCGGGCGCACAGGTAAGCTTCAGCGGCGGGAATTTTCGTGTCGGCGTTCAGACTGGCGATTATGTCCGTAGCATTCAGGATGGCCTACGATTCCCCGACGATCTGACCGGAGAAGTATTCACCACATCTGCTCACGGTGCAGCGATAGAGTCCGGCCAAGATGCCCGAGATATGAAACCATCCCTTCTAGCATCCCCCAAAGCGAAGACGGGAGCGAATGGCAAGAAGTATATCACTGTCCCGTTTCGTCATGGCACGCCGGGAGCTGCGACAATGCCCGCCATGCCCAAGTCCATATATGCTCAAGCCCGGGGCCTTAGCTTTAGCCGGGTTCTTTCGCCTTTGCCTACACGTACCTATAGCTGGGGCGGGCGGATAAAAGAGGACGACACAGGCAAGCGCAGCCACACAGGGGCGCATCCGGGGGCGGGCTATACGTGGAAGGCTGGTAAGTATCAAGGACTTGTCAAGATGGGCCAGCCTGGACATACGCAGTACCTTACGTTCCGGCGGTTGTCCGAGAACTCCAGTAAAAAGAGTTGGATGCGTCCGGCGATCAAGCCGAAGCCGATTCGTAAGGCAGTCATAGAAAACACGCGGGATCAGGTGCAAGAAATGATTGTACAGGGCTTTCAACAAGATCTGGCCGCTATGGGCTTGGGAGGCGATTAGTTAAGTGGAGTTCAGTAGCGTTGATGTTAAAGAGGAATTACTTCAATTCCTGAAAAAAGGATTCAAAGATAGCGCTGTTCGGATGAATGTATTCAAGGCCGATCCGCAAACAGAGACAGAATTACCGTGTGTGGGCATTAACCGGGTATCTGATAGCGAGGCAGCTCACATCTTGGGTGACTTCGGCGGTGAGGACTTTGATAGGGAGAGTTTAGAGTTTTCGGAGATCCACAGCACGCATTTTCAGGAATCAATGGAAGTGCGTATTTGGCATACCAACGCAGACGAGCGGGAGAGGGCCTACAGGATATTAAAGGCGCTGCTTATGCTATTCCGTCCAGTGGCGGTACAAAAAGGCATCTTGAATTTTTCAATGGAAGCTGGCAAAGACGAAAGCGACTTTACTGGACAAGTAGCCCCTTTCCCTGTTTATTGGGCCAGTATCGTTATTACGTATCTCAATCCACTTGACGTACAAACCACAGAGCATGTGGATGCAATCAGTGGGTTTACCGTGAAGGGAGGTTTGAGCATTGGCGGATGAAATTGAAAAAAAGGACGAGCAGAATGTGCCAGCTCCTAAGACTGAACCAGTCAAAAAGACGGAAGCTGCAAATGCACTTGTAACGCTGGATGATTATTTATCCCGCGTGCAGGTGCATATGGGGCTGGTAGCGAGCTTCCGCTTTGAGGCACGCAGCAAGCCGGAATTGCTGCAAGACAAGACGGACGAACAGTGGGCGAAAGCCTTCCGTTTGCAGTCCGAAACGCAATATGAATAGGAGGTAAGCCATGAGCATTAATATTTCTTTTGGTGGTGCAACCATCAAGCGGACCGGGGCTAACTCCGTTGTAGATTCTGCTGGAATGACTCCTGTGACACTAGGGAGTAACAAGGTGCTGGCAATGATCGGCGTCCCTCCAGCGGGAAGTAAACTGCCAATGGATAGTGTGTCATACTTCAACGATCCTAAAATTGCCGCCGCTACTATTGGCGAGGGTGAATTACTGGAGGTTATGAAGGTAGCTTGGCGGAAAGGCGCAGACCTTATTGGTGTCGCTCCTGCTAAAATCACAGCCCCCGCTACTGCACCAACAGACACCGAATGGCAAACGGCTATTGATCTTTTACAGACCGAGGATGTGGCGGGAATTATCCCTCTCACAACACAGCCAGCAATCTGGGCCAAAGTCGACACTCATGTTGAATTTATGTCCAGCGTCAAGAATCGGAAGCGCCGCCGCGCATTTTATGGACATAAGCCAGGAGCGACAATTGCAGAGATTAAAGATTTGGCTTTGGGAATCCCGACCGAACGGGGGTTGCTGGTCACGCCATGCCCACTTGTGGCTGATGCCGACGGTAACAAAGTTGTTAAACCGGGTTATTTTATGGCGGCGGCAGTCGCTGGTATATGGGCCGGACAACCTTCACAAGAGCCTGTTACGTATAAACTTGTCAAGTTTGACGGCTTGGAAAAAATTTATATCGGTCTGGAGATCGAAGAACTGCTGGAAGCCCACATTTGTCCTGTAGAACAGGTTAAAAATGTGGGCTTCCGTATTGTTCAGGGTACAACACTTTCCTCAAGTAATGATCTGACCAAGGCGGAACTTTCTGTCGCAACACTCGCAGATGATATGAGCGCAAATGTCGAGACGTATTTCGAGAACAAATACGTCGGACAAGCTGGGGTGAAGGGGATCGAGGTAACCATTTATAACGATTTGATGTCGTTACTTCAAGAGTTTGTTAAAAACAATTGGCTAACTGGATTTGTGCCGGAGTCCACGAAAGTAACCAGAAACGGAACAGCATTTTGGCTGGATTGGGAAGGCGTGCCGACGTTGCCAATTAACAATTTTCTTATTACATCACACTTCAACTTGAAATAAGAAAGGGGGAATAAGCTTTGAGTATTGTAAAAGACCAGCCAGCTCACGCCGGGCATACAGTGCGACTTAAAATAGGTGGCGTTGAAGTTGGTCGAGCACAGAGGATCAGTGGTCGGCGTAGTTTTGGCACAGAAAATCAGTATCAAATTGGCTCCATTCTTCCTCAAGAGTCGGTTCCTCTTAAAGTTGAGGGATCTGTCACACTGGAGAAGTATCGTATTCGTAAAAAATCACTAGCCGAGTTGGAACTATCTGCTTATGGTGCAGACATCCTCACCATGAATGTTATTGATATTGAAATCACGGATAAATACACAAATGACATTGTTATCGTATATCGAAGCTGCACTTTGCAGGAATCGTCTGAGGAATTTAGTGCAAATGCGATGTCTTCAGAAACGTCAACTTGGTTGTTTTTGTCGTCTGATTTTGGTACACCGATCACGGAATAATTTTAAATCAAGTCCTCTCTTTAGGAGAGGACTTTTATATTTCAATTTAAAGGAGACGATTATATGTCGGAAAATCTTACTGAACAACAAAAGGCAGTGCTTGAGGCTGTTAAAACGGCAGAAAGGGTGCGTGCTGGTGGAGAGTTGAAGGAAGGCGAGCTTTTGGATTTTAACTCGTCGGAAGGTAATCACTATACAGGCGTGCTTGTGTTTAAAAAACTTACCGTCGCTGAAGTTATGAGGGCTGGGGCGATTAAATCAGAGATGTTGAGAGAGGCTGGAGTGCAAGATGTTCAACTGGTTGATACTGATGTCCATTTTATGGCTCATGTGGTTTCATTTCTTGAAGTGGCTCTGGCGAAACGACCTGAATGTCTCTTGAAACTTAAAGAAATCACTGAGCCTGACCTGTTGTACCACGTTTACGGAAAGTATCAGGTATGGGAGGCATCATTTCGCAAGGACTTTCGAAACACACCTGAAGACAATAGCAAAGCTACCGCAGGAGAGGAAACTTTGGATACTCCGTAAATACGTGTACGGCGGACTTCCCCCAACTGATCCACGCATATTGGCTATGACCGAGGAACAGATTGACTTGGAGTTTGAACACATGGAGATAGACCGAAAAGCGCGCGATGGCAAGAGTGAGGAATATGAGGACCCCGATTTTGACGAATGGGCAAGGGAGACTGAAGAGATGGACAGTAAGTTGTCCTATGACTATTCATCGCCCCAAACTCCTGCTGAAGACCTGGACGATTGGGAAGACGTCGAATAGAAAGGAGGGAGTATTTTGGCAGTAGAACAAACCATTCGCGTATCTGCGAAGGGGGAATTTAGTCAGCTCCAACGCGGCTTGAAACAGCTCCAGCAGGATCTTAAAGGTGTTGCTGGTGTAGTAGACAAAGGAGCCGGAAAAGGCGGCTTTTTTGATGAAAAACAACTCCGGGCCTTGGATATTTACAAAGGTCGCTTCCTTGGAACTATGCGTGAGTTGGATGCAGAGTTTCGTAAGCAGAACGGCGTGGTGGATTCTCTTTATTCCAAGCTTCAAGGTGCACAACGCGGAGAACGTGAGGAAATAAAAAAGACCATTCAACAACGCGAACGGCAGTTGGATGTTATCCGCAAAGAACTAATGGCTACCGAACGACTTTACAACCAACGATACAGAGAATCCGGCGGCTACCGTTCATCTTCCTCTTCTTCCAGTACATCTGGTCGGTCTGGTAGTTCAGGCGACAGTGACAATGCGAGTGGGGGCGCTAGTCGTCTTGCTGGCGGCGCACTATCTAGTGTATTAGGAGCTGGTAAATTCGCCTTGGGATTGGTTGGCCTAAGCAGCATTGCAGGACTGGCAACACAAGCCTATAGCTCCGCATATGCCCGTTCTGTAAACTCGTTGGACCTGGCGCAGCGTATGCGCGGACAAGCCGGATGGAATGGTCAGGCAACCGATATGTGGGACCATGCTTCCTCGGTCGGCCGTGCTGATCGGATGGGTTACAGCGCAGCAGAATCTTGGGGATTCTTGGATCAATACAGCCGAACCGCTGGTAATATAAGCGCTGATCAGCAGAGTGGGCTTCTTAAATTTGGCCGTGCATACGGACTGGATACATCCGAAGTGGCTAGTACCGCCGGGACCAACCGTGCTTCAGGCGGTATGCAGACTCCAAAGGGGTTTGCGGATGCCATTGCGGGTAGTGTGGCAAAGTCGGGCATGACTCCACGTATTATCGAGGTCATGGAAACCAACAACACTCTTCTGCAGCAGATGAACACCACGCTAAAAGACGGCAGCTCCAAACAGATTTTAGCCTATCAAACCACGCTGGACCGCATCGGTACCGAGAAAGGCATGATGCAGTTAACGGGCGCTCAGGGCGGTAACCTTATCGGCGGCTTGGGTGGTATCTTTCAGCCGGGTAACGACAACTGGAAGTGGATGGGCGTTCAAGCGCTACGGCAATATAACCCTAAAAAGTATGGCAGCATGGACCTGTTCGGGCTGGAAGAATCTTTTGAAGACGGCCTTATGAACAGCGATAACGTCCCTGCTATGGCTAAGTATGTTAAGTCCCAAACAGGCGGTAATGAAAAACTTACAAAGCGTATTATGCAGCGTTGGCTTACAGACGGTGGCTTTGCTGCAACTAAGAGGGAAGCAAGCGAATTTTACGACGCTACTAATGGCCTTTCTGTTTTTAATCCTGACCAGCTCAAGGCTTTGGAAAATGGCAGCATTGATTCAGGCGCGAAATATGATACCGAGCGTCAAGGAGCCAAAGGACAAGGTTACATGGACACAGATGCCCGTTTTGAACATGCTTTGGAGCAAGCCGGGGGTAAGCTGGTCGATATCGTTATGGGCGTTAAAGAGGGAGCCACAACCGTTATAGAGGCTATCCAAAACGGTACTGGAACCGGAAACGGTATACTTGATTCCATACTTAAATTCATGAACGATAATTTGAAGGGTTTAGCAACTACCGACGCATTAGGTAACTTGGGATCGGCGCTGTCAGAAGTATTAAGCGGCAAAAAGGACCTCTTCGAAAGTCTGTTTGGCGGAAAAAAGACCGTAGCAGCCAATGCAACAGACGGCATTTCTTTTGCCACCCCACAACAACGGACCCAATATTTACGGGAGCTACAACGTGAGCAAAGCAATAAAGCGAACAGTGTTGAATCTGAAGGTGCTGCCCTGTACGAACGAGCCAAAAACGGTGAGAAGCTTACTGATGCACAGATGCAAAAAGTGTACTTGTACAATACAAAGCACTTTAGCAATGGAAAACAGGCTGGGACAATCCCGAAGTCTGTTGTTGATAGTGGGGCTGATGTAACATCGGGCTTTTTCCAACAATTATTACAGATTCCCATGAATGAATTTTTTGGCGGGTCTGGTGATAGCGATATTGGTCGTATGCCTGATCAGGTAACTCGCAATGTTGAGGATATGTCCACAATCGGCCAAAACAAATTCAGGCAAATGGATCGGACGACTAGTGACATGGCCGCTGATGCTGCGACAAAATACATGTCTATGGAACGCAACAGCAGCAGCCTATTAGACAAGACGGTATGGATTTTCAGGAACATGTTGTACACCGTGCAAAACGGTACCGCTGATATGCTGGCTGAGTTCCAAAGTCTACGAAGTTCGCTATCAGCTTCTAATGGTGGCGGCGGTTTAACGGCTATGGGAAATGGTTTCAGCATTTCTTCCAAGATAACGGCCATGAGCGGGATCAGTGCCGAACAGCTTAACAAAAAGTTGGGCGGTGTGCTTGCGGGCAAAGGTGCTCAATTTGTACAGGCTGGCTTGCAGTTCGGCATTGATCCGGCTGCATTGGCGGCTATATCTATGCATGAAACTGGGAACGGTACATCACCAGCATCCCGAAATCGTCATAATGTGGGCGGTATGATGGGTGCTAATGGCCTTATGAACTTTGCAAGCATAGATGATGGAATAACAGCTATGGCCCGTAACTTGAAAGTTAATTATGCAGATAAGGGTATTGACACCATTGAGGGTGTTCAGCGCAAATATGCTCCAGTAGGAGCGCGAAACGATCCTGATAATCTAAATAACAACTGGTCCAAAGGCGTTGTGAAATTTATGAACGACCTTACTGGTGGCGTGTCTACCGGATCAGGTAGTGGATTCTTTAATAACTGGCAAGGACGCATTACCAGTAAATTTGGTCAGCAAGAAGGCTTCCGCAAGAAGGCTCACGGCGGCTTGGACATAAAGGGTGCGCAAGGCGATCAGCTTCAGGCGCTTACAGGCGGAACGGTCTCCTTTGTGAAAATGGATGATGGAGGTCCGTTAGATTCGGATGGTAAGAAAAATACCCGAGGTGGCGGAACGGAAGTCGGCATAAAAATGTCTGATGGCAGTACCTACTTTTATAGTCATTTGTCCGCTGTTAACCCCGGATTGAGAACCGGGCAGACGGTGAGCACAGGGGATTTTATTGGGAATGTTGGTGGCACACCTGGAGTAGCAGGTAGTGGAAGCAGCACGACTGGCAGCCACTTACACCTGGGCTATATGAATAGTTCAGGTAAGCTAATGAACCCTGTGGACTTATTGAATTCTTTAGGGGCTGGGGACAGCGATATCGGGTACATGTCTGCTGCATCGAGTCCGAAGGAGATCCGGCACAAGTCTGAAGTCACAGTAAATCTGAATATAAGTGGCGAAGGTGCGAAGGTGTTGAACGCTGCTACACAATCGCAAATTGAGAAGATTGTAAAACGAGTAGTTGCGGATCACGAGAGACAGAAACTCCGCATGTCTCCAACAAGGGCGGGATACGCATGATAGAACGTTATAATTGGGCGCCAGTTGGCGGCGTGGAGGGTAAACGGTACGTCCCTATCATCCGAGTTAGTTTTCACACAGATAAAGCCTGCTACCAACTTAAAGGCAGTTTGACTGAGGATACAGGCCAAGACCCTACCAGCCAAGTGCTTTCCGTTACTACGCAGAAAACGCTTGATGCACCTGCTGGAACCATGAATATTGTCCTTGCTGGTGACAAGTGGTTTCGCTCACAACTCATAATGGCGAACGATCTTGTAGTTGTGCAGATGGGCTATAAGACGATCAAGGGTGAGGAATTATCTACTGTCATGGTCGGTTTGGTGGATCGAGTGCGGCGGACCCGTAGCGTGGACAACGGTATGACAACATCCATTCAGGCGCGGGACTTTGGTAAGGTACTTATTAAATCCAATATTAAGTTCTATCCTGAGATATCAGGTGGTACCGATAAATTCTTTTTAACCGAAAACGGATGGCTGGCGATGGCAAAGTATTTTCAGTCGGAGAGCATTGCTAAGGGTAGCCCCGCTGTAATTTTAGATGTCATTATGCGTTTTATCTTGCCGAAGTTAAACAGCGTAAAGTGGACGGTGTGGGACGAGAAGAAGTCGGAGCCGGTTGCCAAAAAGGTCGATGTTACCAATATACTCAGGTACAACTTTGCAGCCGTTCCGGTATTTCTTCCGCAGTTTTTTACGTTGGACCGTTACGAAGGCTCTTTGTGGAACCTGATGGAGCGCACATCTACCAAACCATTTACGGAACTGTTTGTGGATGTGCGTGAGCCGCTGGAGGCATGGAACCCCGGTAGTAAGCCGCGAGTGGTGAATGAGACAATAGAACAAAGCAGCGATCAAACAAAGGCCAAGTATCCTAAGGGAGAGGGGTACTATCCGTTCCCGCGTTTCCCGTTTGGCAAGGATAACAGCGTGGTTTCGGTCTTCCTACGGAATACACCTTTTTCAAAGGATGCCTGGGATAAGTTAGCCGTTCATGAAGTGATCGCAGCGGACGTGATCGACGAGGATTTGTCCTATAGCGACGATGAGCACTATAACCTGTTTTGGGCTGGGACCACGATTAATCCGTTTGGGTTTGATTTAAAACGGGTAGCTCCCCCGAGTATGAACAAGTCTGCTGTCGAGCGTTATGGGCTTTCGCCATTAGAAGTTGAGATCGAGGGCCTAGCAATTGACCCAAGTAAACCGGAGGACACGACCAAGCTGGAGCAAATGAGCAAGGCATATACACTCAAACTGAAGGAGTGGTTTGAAAATAACCACAAGTATCTGAATGGCTCTATGACCGTGCGCGGCAAGGGTAGCTATAAAATCGGGCAAAGATTACAAGCGCCTGGGATTATGAAAGAGTTTTACATCGAATCTGTAACGCAGACCTTCAATGTTTTTGACGGTTGGAGCACGACCTTACAGCTAACCCGTGGTAGGGACTATAAGCCACAAACAGCGGCTAAAATCTCCAGCGCGGCAACAGTAGCGGCGAACGCAGCAGCCGGGAAAAAACCTGCTTCTGCAAAAACCACATCTGAGGTAAAAGCTGATTATTATACCGTCAAGCAGGGCGACAGTCTATGGAGCATCGCGGCCAAATTGTATGGCAAAGGCGATGACTGGACGAAGCTATGGGAAGCCAATAAGGACATGCTCATTAAGCGAGACGACCGCAACACTTCCCAACACGGCAAGTACATTTATGTTGGTCAGATTCTTAAATTGCCGGGAGGAAAATGACATGAAGGATCAGAGTTCCCTTGGTGGAAAGACAACAAACCGGATGCCTGAATTTAATGCTACCCGGCTTGGCCATGTAACCAGCACAAAGGATTACGAAAAATACGCACGTATAGAGGTCATATTTTTGGACTATAGCCAGCCCGTTCCTGTTTGGGTTTTCGGTGACGTAGACCGTGAGCCGGTCGAGGGAGATACGGTAATTGTTGGGTATCTGGACAGTCGCAAGGATGCTCCGTATCTGGCCGGATTTTTACGGAACGGCAGCTATGGAACCAACTTCATTACTATTAAGCGGGACCTTATAAAGCTTCAGCTACCTATTTTCGAGATAGGCGTAAAGGATGGTACAGCCGACAAGGATGTTCAAGGTAATTTGTTGGACGATAGCAAACAGCAGCAACGGGCCTATGTGGAGCTGACACCCGAGCACGCTTTGTTGAGCTATCCTACCGATAAAGAGGGAAAGAACCCGCCTGCTACCGTAAAGGTCACGCCGGGTAGTGTGGAAATATCCTGTCCGGTTCCAGATGAAGCGCCAGCCTATATACGTGTAACTGCGGGAGGATTTGAGTTTTTTCACCCCACAGGTAAGGCGATGTTTAAGCTACCTAAAGGAGACGTGATCGTAGAGAAAGGATGATAGCAATGGCGTTGGTCAAGGATTCAACGAAGGACCAAAAAAAGTTTTACCGTATGACCTTTGAGCTTCGGAAGACACTGCCCAGTGGGGATTCCGGTTCTATTACCTTGCACACGCTCCTAGTCAATCCATCGGATTTTACGCAGGATGAGCCGGGGCGTGGCAATATTGTACAGACGCTTGGCGGAGCATATGTGGCTGACTTCGGCGCGGGGTTGCCTACGGTTACACTATCCGGCACGACGGGTTACAGCAAGCGTACGTCCGCAGAGAATCGCGTTTTGGACGGTTACGAGGAATTTATAAGCTTTAGAGCCGATATACACCGAAAATTTTTGCAGGCCAACGATCCGCAGCACGCTCTGTATTGGTACAATTGGGAGGACAACGAGTATTATGAGATCCACCCACAAAACTTTCGGCTTCAGCGTAGCAAGTCGGAGCCGTTGTTGTACCGCTATGAGTTTCGTTTTACATGCTTGCGGAGGCTGACTAAGACACGTAGGGAAGCGGCTAAGGATTACCTGAAGCGAAACCCTTCCACAAAAGATATGGCCGGGAGACTTTCATCCAGCGTGTCTAATATAGGGGAGCTGCTAAACAAGCTCACGAAAGGGGGATGATTGATGCTGGAGTCAATCTATTTGCCCGAGGAAGAATTGACTTATGTAAATTTCCCGGTGCTCAGAGAAGAGCGTCAGAGCGTTGAAGATATTACGGCCTATGCTCTGCGGGCGTATACGGCTTTATCGGATTATAACGAAGCACTGTATGACCGGGTTGATATAAATACGGCTGAATTGGAACAGTATATTAACCTATGTCAAGATACTTGCAGGCGTTTAGCTGCTGCTGCCAACGTCCCTTTTGATTTGCTGTTGGAGCTGAGGTCAATTCTTACGATGCTCTATAAGCTGCGTACACTGGCCGCTGACATTAGCGCGAACGTAGTCGGAGAGCCCGGGGGTGTTGATACGGAGGATGCGGGCTGATGATTGAGCACGTTTTAAATGATGCTGACACCATACAAGGCTTGTCAGTCTTGTACAATGTACCTTGGCAGGATATTGCAGATTATAATAATTTGGAATACCCATATACCATGACAAGCCGGGAAGCTTACTATACGTTGTATGCAAGCGGGTATTTGGTGGTAAGGCGACAGGCGGTGTCATTGCCACTTACGTTGTATGCTGGTTCATTGTTTATGACGGATGTGGATTCTCAAGGTATACAGAAAGTATATGAATTGGTTGAAGACACGACCCTTGCTGCTGGTGTGGCAGAGGGTTATTTTTATGTCCGCAGTCGTCTACCGGGGAGCTTTGGTAATACCATAGCAGGCAGCATTGTTTTGTCCGGCTCCGTTCGGTCCAGTGCGGAGCCTGGTTCCTTATCCGTCACCAATCCGGAGCCTTTCACCAACGGGAAAGATGCGCGGGTGCGCCTTACTGGTCAGACTGTCTACATCAACAGCGATCAGACGGCTACAACTACGCCAGAGCCGTTGGGCGGCACAGACCTAATGGTTTCATCGGATGGCGATCTAATGGAAGATGAAACCGGGGACTGGGCGGCAGTAACGGGGATAGACAATATAAAGCAGGCCGTAAGCCATAGGCTGGTTACCCGGCGTGGAAGTCTCACGCAGCACCCGACCTACGGGAGCCGCTTGCACGAATTGATTGGGCTGGCGCAAGCGCCGTACATCCGTCAACTCATTGAGTTAGATATTCATGAGGCACTTTTGTACGAGGACCGCATAGACGGCATAACTGTGGATAATATCGTAATTCAGCAAACGGCCTATTATATTTATTTGACAATAAACGTAGCGGGCAGACAGGAAGGCGTTGAGTTGACGGTTACTCAGGCGGGTGTTATTGCTGCATAGGAAGGAGGAACAAAGGTGGCTTTTGAACGAAAGACGATGGAGAGCATCGTACAGGGAATGGTGGATTGGTCGCGGGGCGTATCTTCCAAAATAACGGATTTTAGTATCGGTTCAAGATCAAGGACGATGATGGAAGCCGTGGCGAAGGAACTGGAGGAATACTACGACAAAACGTGGCGTGCCATGCGTAATGCGATAGGACAGGGAATTTATTCAGCCTTTGGATTTCCGAAGCTCCCAGCCCTCTATTCTACTGGGACAGTTACGTTTGGTCGTGCTACTCCAGCCGATACGAATTACTTGATTCCAGTAGGTACCCTAGTCAAGACGCAGGCCACGTCGTCTAAAGCGCCTATAAGCTACCGAACGACAGTGGACGCGATAATGGCAACCGGAGCCAAGAGCGTAAATGTACCTGTAATCTGCCTGACACCTGGCTTGGACGGTAACACAGAAGCCCAAACCATTACCGATTTTGTATCCAAGCCAACCGGGATTGACACAGTGTTTAATGGTTCCGCTTTGACCAACGGGAAGGAAGAAGAGACAGGAGACGAGCAGAAGAATCGCTTTAAAAAGTTTATTGCTTCTTTATCACGTGGAACGCTTCAATCTATCGAATATGGAGCAACTATCGTCCAGCTCACAGATGCAACAGGGCTGGCGACTGAGCGCGTGGTAGATTGCCAAGCGTTTGAGGATTTACCCGCCCGGAAGGGGGAGGTAGACTGCTATATTTGGAATGGAGTTGGCACGGCCTCCCCTGAACTGTTCGCAGATATTCAGAAAACGTTAACTGGGTATTATGAAAACGGCAAGCCTGTATATGGGTACAAGTCTGCTGGGATACAGATTAATTTGTTTTCCGTTACCACCAAACCTGTCAGTATCCGCCTGACGATAACGTTCAATAAGGGCGTTACACTTGAATCGTTACAGAGTGACATTGAGAGGGAAATTAGGGACTATTTCAGCGGGGTTAAACAAGGTGAAATTTTGATCCAGACCGAGCTAGAAACCCGCATAAAGCTCCTAAGCGGAATATATGACGTTAAGCTTGATTTGTCCGTCGACGGTGGTAAGAGTTGGTCGGATACGAACCCCACCGCTGGTAAAACGGAAAAGCTGGTGCCACAATTCCCCGTAATCTACCGGGAGCCAGGCGTATGAGGATACTTAAAAAGTTGTTGGACAACCTTGGTGATAAGTGGAATAAGCTGCCGAAAGAGGTCCCGTTTTTAACGCTTGGGCGTGGGACTGGCCCGCATAGTATGATGACGGTGGACGAGGGAGTTATTTATTTTCATAGTGCGCCGTATCGCAGAGAGCTGCCGGACAAGCAAGCAGTCAAACTACATGCAATGGACACGGCGGGATTGATAGAGGCTATACGCAGATTGGGGTACGTTGCAGATTTAGAGCCTGAAACGATTAGACAGGACGCTGTACCGCTGGCGCTGATAGAGGTAACGAATATCCCGATTGATTCGACTTTGAATGTCTTCACAAGCAATGTTTGGCGGCGTATGTACCCTGTCTATAGGGTGTTACGTAAAGCGGAGGCGGACACGGATCTGGCATTGCTGCAACTGGACCGCAATATGGCTTCTGGACGCTGGCTCGATTATTGGGGCAGCTTCTTCGGTTTGCAACGACGTCCAGGTGAGCTGGCCGAATCGTTCCGCCGACGATTTACAATGTGGGTTTTAAACCCGAAGACAAACAACGTGGCATTACAAGAGTTGTTGGCTTATCAGTTAGGCGAATCTGGCGGTGTGGAGGTATACGACAAGGCTCCTGCGGTTTTGGGTGTTCGATTGGATGCAAAGTATACGGAAAGCGGCGAGGTCTTGTCTGCATTTAGGAGTATTTTGTTGGAGAACAAAGGTGGAGGCATTGCCTTTACTACTTCTGTTCATGTGTATACTCCTATTCAGCATACGCATTTTTACCGGAGTCGATTGCGTTTGCGGTCAGCAGTACATTTTTTTGGTGGCCGACCTTGGTATCTGGATGGTTTGGAAGTCTTAAATGGGTCTGCTTCACTATCTGGATGGACCGGAGGACGGATGCGGTATGTTAATAGGTTGGAGCTGAAGACCAAGCACCGTATTGAGAATAGGCAAGAAGGTAGAGTAAAGGTGCGAAAAAATTATTGGTTGCTCGATGGTACCGTTATGCTGGATGGCAGTCGGACATTAAGTTCAACGGAAACGATCATGGAAGCTTAGAAAGGATGTCAGTAATGGCAGAGCAAATTTTAACCGTGACAACGGCCTATGCCAGAGAGCAAATGGCCCGAGCGAGGGCTGAAGGCGGCACTCTTACAAAAGTAGTTAAGATGGCATTCGGTAGCGGCGGAGTGGACGCAGAAGGCAAGCC